>CBIHMP010000068.1:0-14951 GCA_966211015.1 uncultured Luteolibacter sp.
CCGATGGAACTGATCCCCCACCCAACCAGAACGATCAGGCCCACGTAATACCAAGGCGCACCGGCATTCGTCCAGAGGCAGGCAGACAGCAGCGTGGCGCAGAAATACGCGTAGCCGAAACCGAAGCGCAGGTCCCGGAAAGGCAGCCCGTGCTCCTCCGCGTGCTGCCGCCGGCGGCGGATCATCATCGAAAAGGTGGCCAGCGAGAGGGTACGGGAAATGCCGTACGACTGCACGAACTGGAGCGGAATGAGGATGACCGGCAGCCACGTGAAGACACGCGCCATGGTCGTGATCCGCGGCCCGGGCTGCAGGAGCACCAGCGCCATCGCCATGGACAGGAACAGCACGGAAAGCCGCCACCCGACCAGCGAGGCCTTTTCGGCGAATGCCCAGCGTACCCGCGTCCAGTGCGCTCCCTCGATCAGCAAGGCGCACACGAGCCCGGGGACGAAACGCTCCGTGACGGCCGCCCAGAAAATCACCGCGGCACCGAGCAGATAGCGTGGAGGACCCTCGCTCACAGGGCGTGGAAGACGATGCCGGGGTTCATGGTAGGATCAATCGCACGTTTCGGGGGAACCGCCAGCTCAGAGCATCCGCGGGAGCCGCATCAAATCTTTTTCCAGCTCCGCATGGCGCAGGAAATGGCAGCGGGGTACCGCCCCGGGCCTCTCGTCACAGATCACCAGCGCCGAGGTGGCGATGCCCGCGCGGTTCAGGCGGGAAAGCAGCTTGGCCCGGCTCTCCGACCAGCCGGAGAAGACGCACAGGCAGCCCGCGAGGTCCTCGGAATGCCGCAGGACGAGCTTTGCCAGCGAATCGAAGTCTTCGTGCGGGGAGCTTTCCACCCCCGCAAGCACCTCGAGCAAGGTCTCCGCCCGAGCAATGCCTTGGCCCGCCGTGACAACCCGCTCGTGGCCCGCGATGAACATGAGGTCGATCAAGGATTCCCGAGCGTCCACCGCGACCACGAAGGAAGCGGCAACCGAGACGGCATCTTCGAAAAGGTCCTCATCGCCCGCCTCGGGGAACGTATCGAGGATCAAGCCGTGGCGCGGGAAAAAGGTATCCTCCAGCTCCTTCACCACCGGCTTGCCGGTGCGGGCCCAAGTCGGCCAGTGGATCAGCCGGAGAGGATCGCCCGGCTGGTAATCCCTCAGCCCCGTAAACTCGCCGGTGGCTCCCGCGTGCTTGGCCACGGCCTCGCCGCCAGGCTGGAAGCGGGCGCTCCCCGGCAGCTCGAAGCGGGGCAGCGGATAGCGCCGCGGCAGCACCGCCAGGCTCGCGGGAGGAGCGGGAATCTTCCGGCAGCGTTGGAATAGCCCCAGCGGGTCCGGGAGGATGACTCGCAAGTCGTTCATGCGAATGAGCCCTCGCCGCCTCGGCACCATTGAGACCGCAAATTGCCTGGAGATGCCCGGCTTCAACTCCGCCAGCAGATTGCTCTTCCCGCCCTCGAAAAGCAGGCGCGTCTCGCACAGCCAATTCCACCGGTACCACGCGAAGCCGCGGTCGAAGAGATTGCGGGTTTCCTCCCCCGGCTCGCGGCTCCCGAAATACCGGTCGATCCCCGGCCGCGGATCAGGCGGGGTTTCGACGATGCCGAAGCGCCGCAAGGTCTGGCGCCGCAAATTCTTCAGGGTCACATGGTAGGTCAGCGGCTGGCCCGCCGTCGCATGCTGGGGCAGATCGCGCACCGCCTCGATCTTCGCGCGGCGAAAGGGTAGGAACAGCAAGCCGACCACCGCCAGCGCGACCGCCAGCGCGAAGGTCTGGTACACCGGCGGCTCCGGATTACCCGCAGCGGCCCCGGTCGCCACCACGATGATCATCAGCACGCCGATCCCCGCCGGGCGGATCCGCCGCCGGAGGAAGTAATTCATGGCCGTGCCGCCGGAATAAAGCCGGTACTGCAGCCGCTGCAAAGGAGTCCTCGCCCCCGGTTTTCTCACCGGCTCGGGGGATCCTTCGGGTGAAATGGCTGACATGTCGGATTCCCCCGAACTTCCCCCTCTTCGCGCTGCACGCCAAGGGGAAAAGATCGCACGGCCCGCATGCCTCAGTACACCCGGGCCGGCGTGTGGGGCATCGGCCCGATCCTTATCGGAGAGGCCCGAGGAGGACCATCACGCGTGATATTCCTGGATCGATTTCACGGTCAGCTCTTTCTCCTTGAGGGAACGGATCGCCTTCACGGACGCCACCGCGGCGGCGAGGTTCGTGCAATGGCTGACCTTGTTCGCCACCGCTCCGGAGCGGATCGTGACTTCATCCTCCCGGGCGGCATGACCGCTCGGGGTGTTAATGATGAAGTGGATCTCCCGGTTTTTCATCATATCGACAACATGCGGGCGGCGGCCCTCGTTGAGCTTGTAGAGACGATGGCAGGGAATGTTTTCCGCCTGGAGGCGGTCGCAGGTGCCGCCGGTGGCATAGATCTCGAAGCAGAGATCCACCAGCTCCCGGGCAACGCCCATGGCTTCGTCCTTGTCACGGTCGGAGACGGAAAGGAAGACATTGCCGCTCGTGGGCAGCGGATTGAAGGCGCTGATCTGGCTCTTCGCGTAGGCCATGCCCCAATCCGGATCGATGCCCATGACCTCACCGGTGGAGCGCATTTCCGGACCGAGCACGATGTCGATGCCGGGGAAACGGTTCCACGGGAAGACCGCTTCCTTCACCGAGAAGTGCGGCGGGATCACCGTCTCGGTGAAACCGAGTTCCGGCAGGGTCTTGCCGACCATGATCTGCGCGGCGTATTTCGCGAGCGGCACTCCGGTGGCCTTCGAGACGAAGGGCACCGTGCGCGAGGCACGCGGGTTCACCTCGATCACATAGAGCTGCTCGTCCTTCACGGCGAACTGGATATTCATGAGGCCCCGCACCTCCAGCTCGCGGGCGAGTTCCTTGGCCGCGCGGGTGATCTCCTCCTTGATCGATTCCGAAAGGGAATAGGCCGGGATCACGCAGGCGGAGTCGCCGGAGTGAATGCCGGCCTGCTCGATGTGCTGCATGATGGCACCCACGACCGCCATCGAACCGTCCGAAATGCAATCCACGTCCACTTCGGTCGCGCCTTCCAGGAAGCGGTCCACCAGCACCGGGCGGTCCGGGGAAACGTCCACGGCCTCGCGCATGTAGCGGCGCAGCTCGCTTTCCTCATAGACGATCATCATCGCACGGCCGCCGAGAACGAAAGAGGGGCGCACGAGCACCGGGTAGCCGATCCGGTTCGCGATCGCCGCGGCTTCGTCTTCGGAAATCGCGGTCCCTGCATCCGCTTGCTTGAGGCCGAGCTTGTCGAGCAGTGCGGAGAAGTGCTTGCGGTCCTCCGCCAGCTCGATGCTTTCGGGGGAGGTCCCGATGATCGGCACGCCGTGGCGCTTGAGATCGGCAGCGAGATTCAACGGCGTCTGTCCGCCGAACTGCACGATCACGCCGTGCGGCTTTTCCTGGTCGCAGATGTTGAGGACATCCTCAAGGGTGAGGGGCTCGAAGAAGAGCTTGTCCGAGGTGTCATAGTCGGTCGAAACCGTTTCCGGGTTCGAATTTACCATGATGGTCTCGTAGCCCAGCTCTTTCAGCGCGAAGGCGGCGTGGACACAGCAATAGTCGAACTCGATGCCCTGGCCGATCCGGTTCGGCCCGCCGCCCAGGATGATGATCTTTTTCTTGTCCGACTCCCGCGCCTCGTTCTCGTCGCCATAGGTCGAGTAGAAGTAGGGCGTGTAGGCTTCGAACTCGGCGGCGCAGGTATCGACGAGCCGGTAGGTGGGGATGATGCCGCGGGCCTTGCGCTCGGCGCGGATGGTGTCCTCCGTAGGAATGTCCGCCACCGCACCCTCGGGCTCGGCGCGGGCCTCGGCCAAGGGACCGAGATCCTTTTCACCGTGGATCGAGGCGTCGTGGATGGCGGGCGCGTGGGCACGTGCCATGGCAATCTGGCGGTCCGAGAAACCGAGGCGCTTGGCGTCCTTCAGGTCCAGCGTGGCGAGGTTCCTGCCCTCGTCCGCAATTTCCTTGAGATGATGGAGGAACCAAGGGTCGATGGCGGTAGCCTCGAACACTTCATCAATGGTCCAGCCGTTCACGAAGGCGGTCTGCAGCCAAAAAATCCGTTCCGCGTTCGGCACCGCCAGCTTGCGTTCGATTTCCTCGCGGGTGGCACCGTGGACATCTTTCTTGTCGAAGCCGAAGCCCCAGCGACCCGTCTCCAGGGATCGCAGCGCCTTCTGCATCGACTCCTTGAAGGTGCGGCCGATGGACATCGCTTCGCCCACCGATTTCATGGAGGTGGTGAGCACTTGGTTCGCGGTCGGGAATTTCTCGAAAGTGAAGCGCGGGACCTTCGTCACCACGTAATCGATCGTCGGCTCGAAGGAGGCCGGGGTCTCGCGGGTGATGTCGTTCGGCAATTCCCCCAGCGTGTAGCCGACGGCCAGTTTCGCCGCGATCTTCGCGATCGGGAAGCCCGTGGCTTTCGAAGCCAGCGCGGAAGAGCGCGAAACCCGCGGGTTCATCTCGATCACGATCATCCGGCCGCTCACCGGGTCGATGGCGAACTGGATGTTCGAGCCGCCCGTCTCGACGCCGATCTCGCGGATCACGGCGAAGGAAGCATCGCGCATGATCTGGTACTCCCGGTCCGTGAGCGTCTGAATCGGTGCCACGGTGATGGAGTCACCCGTGTGCACGCCCATCGGATCGATGTTTTCGATGGAGCAAATGACCACGCAGTTGTCGGCGCGGTCCCGCATCACCTCCATCTCGTATTCCTTCCATCCCAGAAGCGATTCCTCGATGAGAACCTCGGACACGGGCGAGAGGTCCAGACCGCGGAAGACGATCTCCTCGAACTCCTCGCGGTTGTAGGCGATGCCGCCCCCCTGGCCGCCCAAGGTGAAAGCCGGGCGGATGATCAGCGGGAAATTCTTGCCCGTGTAGGCGGCGATCTGCTCCGCCACCGCACGGCCCTCCTCCATCGTGTGGGCGGTGCCGGACTGCGGCACGTCGAGGCCGATTTTCAGCATCGCGTCCTTGAAGCGCTGGCGGTCCTCGCCCTTGTCGATCGCATCGGCATTCGCCCCGATCATCTTCACCCCGTACTTGTCGAGCACGCCGGACTTGAAGAGCGACATCGAGGTATTCAGCGCCGTTTGGCCGCCGAGGGTCGGCAACAAGGCGTCGGGCTTCTCGCGGGCGATGATCTTTTCGACCACCTCGGGGGTGATCGGCTCGATATAGGTCCGGTGCGCGAATTCCGGATCGGTCATGATGGTCGCCGGATTCGAATTCACGAGAACGACCTGGTAGCCTTCCTCGCGCAGGGCCTTGCACGCTTGGACCCCGGAATAGTCGAACTCGCAGCCCTGTCCGATGACGATGGGACCGGAACCGATGACGAGAATCTTTTGGATCGAGGTATCTTTGGGCATGGCGGGACGGAGCTGGCTGGCGTGCGGAGGCTAAATTTCGGGGTGTTTCGCAGGGTCAGCCGGGGATGTAAAGGGTTGGATTGGCGTGATTTCGCCCCGGTCCTCGAAACCGGGGGGTGCACCCGCCCGTCGGCACCTTCCGTCCCTAGCGCTTCTCGATCCCGGGGGGCAGCCAGTCCTTCTTCATCGGGGTGATCGGCGAGACGGGAGCTTGGGGAGGCGCTTCCGTCCCGGCAGGCCCGGCGGCGGGCCCCTTCTCCAGCCCGGCGGTGTGCTTTTGAAAGATCTGCCGGAGCGTCTCCGCATCGACTCCGCCGACGATCCTCTCGACCTGCTTGCCCTCCCGGTAGAAGCGGAACTCCGGGATCGAGGACACGTTTTCGGCCTTGGTGAAGGCTTTTGCCCGATCGATGTCGATCTTTCCGACGACCGCCTGGGCGGCAAATTCTCCCGCCACCTGAGCCACCACCGGCTCCATCGCCTTGCAGGCTCCGCACCAGTCCGCCCCGAATTCCACGACCGACAGCCGGCCGGGGGTGGCGGTGAAGCTCTCGTAAGAGGCCGCGTCGATCTCTTCAATGGAGGCCGCTGCCGCAGCGGCGCGGGAGGGAGCAACGTCCCTCGCCGAACGGACAAGATCCTTCGCCTTCTCGCACGAAGGAGCGATCAGGAGCGAAAGAGTGGTCAGGGCTAGGAATGCTCTCATCCCGCAATAACGACGATCAAGGCTCGGTTCCCATCGCTTTTTTTGCGGGTTGCACCTGAATTACCGGTTGCCCGCGGTTTCTTTCCATCCCGGGGACGTCGGGGAGCCAGGTTTTGTCAATGCGCCGGACCAGACCGGCCAGCATGCGGTCCACGGTGGCTTCCACAACCACCGGATCGGTTTCTCCGATCAAATTGCCGAGCTTTTTACCCTCGGAGTGGAAATCCAGATGGCCGGCGAACTGCTCCAGATCAACGATTCCGGCAGCCGCGGCGATTTCCGGCTCCTGCTTGATGTCCGCTTGCGCGAGTTGGACTTTCTCCCCGTATTTCTCCTGCTTCAGCTTTTCCAAAAGCTGTTGCAGCTTCTTGGGGTTCGGATTCCCGTCCAGCCGCATGTTGGTAATGGTGAGGACCCCCGGCTTTCCTTGCACTTCATCGATATTCTTTTTCGTCACCTGAACCGCCGTATCGGGCCGCTCCTTTGCTTTCTCATCGCGCCCTCCCGGCATCGTGAAAAAGTAGCCCGCCGCCGCGGCGGAGCCGATAAGGGCGACAAGAAAGGCACGACGGATCCACGCGGCTTTTTGCTCGGGGGGCATGAGCAAGGAATAATGTAAGGCCCGCGGAATTTAAATACATTTTAAGTGACCGGTCCGCTTGCTGCTCGCCTTCCCGGTTTTTTCACCAGGCCTTCTTCTTCGGGGCCGGACATCCATTGCCAGGCCCGGCCGGGGATGCTAGGCATGAACCATGTACCGAGCCCTGCTCCCGCTATTGTTCGCCGGCGCTCTCAGCGCCGCGGAGGAAAAGAAGATCGTCGCGGTCTTCGATCTGGAGGGACAGCTCTCCGAATCCGGCCGCCCCGCGCCCTCGCTGCTTGGCGGCCTGGGCTTGGAGGCCGAGCGCCCGCTCACGCTTTTCGACCTCACGCGCAGCCTTTCAAAAGCCGCCGCCGATCCGGAGGTTCAGGCGGTGGTGTTGGATGCCGACGATGCAGGTCTGAGCCTCTCCCAGATCGAGGAAATTCACCGCCGTCTCCTTGCGATCCGGGCAGCCGGCAAGGACGTGTGGATCTATAGCGACGGCCTGAACAATGCCACCGCCCTGCTGGGTGCCGCCTCCAACCGTTTCACGCTGATGCCGGAGGGGGACGTCTCCTTCAGCGGCATCTACGCGGAATCGATGTATTTCAAGGGTCTGCTGGACAAGGCGGGCGTGGTGGCGGACGTGATCCACATCGGCGATTTCAAGAGCTTCGGCGAGGAATTCTACCGCACCGGCCCCAGCGACTTCGCGAAGCAGCAGCAGGAAGAACTCATTGGCGGCATCTTCGACCAGATCGTCGCCCGCGTGGCGACGGGACGAAAGATCGCCCCGGAGAAAGTGCGGGCTCTGGTGGATCAAGGGACCTTCACCCCGCAGGCGGCAAAGGAGGCGGGCCTGGTGGACGACCTGAAGTACCGGACCGATTTCAACGCCGCGGTGAAAGCCGCCTACCACGACGCGAAATTCGAATATGAATACGCGCTGCCCGATCTCGACGGCCCGGAAATCACGGGGATGTTCGACATCTTCAAGCTGATGTTCCAGGACCAGAGGGACAAAGCCGGCAAGAGCGACTACGTCGCCGTGGTGGCGCTGGATTCCGGAATCTCCAATGAAACGATCACACCGGTGCGGGCGGAGGTTCTCCGGCTGCTGAAGGACGAGCACGCGAAAGCTCTGGTGCTGCGGGTGGATTCGCCCGGCGGCTCCGCACTCGCCAGCGAGGTGCTGTGGGAGGCGACAGACGAATGGAAAGCCACAGGCCGGCCCTTCATCGTCTCGATGGGCGGGGTGGCGGCGAGCGGCGGCTACTATGTCTCTGCCGGGGCGGACCGGATCTTCGCGGAGGAGGGCACCATCACCGGCTCCATCGGCGTGGTCGGCATGAAGCTGGTGCTGGGCGGAGCGATGGAAAAACTAGGGATAACCACCCACGCCACCCAGCGCGGGGCGAAGGCGGGGGCGATGTCGATGACGAAGCCCTTCAGCGAGGAGGAGTCGAAGATGGTGCGGGATTCGATGCTGGCGGTGTACGGCACTTTCAAGAAGCGGATCGAGAATGGCCGCGGCGCGCGCCTGAAAGGCGACCTCGAAGGCATGGCGGGAGGCCGGGTCTATACCGGCAACCGCGCCTTGGAGCTCGGTCTGGTGGACGAAATCGGCGGCTTGGGTGAAGCAATCGCGCATGCGGCCCAAGAGGCTGAGGTGGATGCGGATTCCGTGAAGCTCGTTCCCGAGCCCAAGAGCCCGCTGGAAGGCCTCTTCGCGAAGCCGGAGAGACGCGCGGAAGGGGAAATCGTGCGTATGGGCGGCGGCGAGGCCTCCCCGGCCGTGGAGGCGGTGCTCGCGACCTTGGGCGAGGCAAAGCTGTCCGCCCTGCCGGAGCCCCTGCGCGAGACCGTGGGTGCGGCTCTGGAGCGGATTGCAGCCGCGGGAGATTCCACGATCCAGTTGATCGGGCCGCAGATCTCGATCCCGCTGAAATAGAGGCCTGTGAGCTCGGAAACCGCGGAGGGGCTATTGTTTATCGCGGGAATGTCGGCGGGGGCCGCTGGCTTTTGCCTGCTATACCGCGGGCCTCGTGACCGCCGTTTTCGGGCGCTCCTTCCGCGCTTCCGCAATCTGCCACGCAGGTGGAGGACTACTGTTCTGTTCTTTTCTTTGGTATGTGCACTTTTTGGGCGGCGCCCTGGGCCACAAGATCGGCCCTTTCGTTCCCATGTCTTGGACGCACTTCCTTGTCCCTTGGCCCGTGGCGGTGACCTCCGCCTTCATCTTCATCTCCTTGATCGTCCGAGGCGTGCGCGGGAGAAAAAGCAGCCGGATCCAAAGCTAGTCTCCCTCCGGGGATGGGACATGTCCGTCAAGGTTTCTCACTGTACGCTCCACCAGAGCCTGGAAGTTTCCACGGCTTTCGTAACTGGGCCTGAAGTCCTGATGAAGTGCTTTCAGTTGCTTCAAGACAAGCTCGCCCTCCTTCTCCTCCAGCTTCGCGACCAGCTTTCCCGTGAGCTTCTTCGCCGAAGTGCTGTACCAGTGATTGTAGTTGAAGGACCACATTTGCCCGAGAAAGAGGAAAGTGGCCGAAGCCCAAGCCATTGCTAACCATCCGGACCGGATTCTACTTCGCCGCGGCTCCGCGGTGGCTGCGTTCCAGATCAGCCCGGAGAGAACCGCTAGAACTACCACGGTGATGACCAAAGATGCCATGTCCATCTTCCATTGTTCGCAGGAGGCGCGATCGAAGTCCAACCCCCAACAGTCGTTCACGGAATCTTCATCCGCGCCTTTCCCAAAAGAATCGCCTCATTCATCCTTGCCCATCCGTCCATCCCCCGCCATCCCCGCGCATGCGCTTCTCCGCGGTGCTTTTCGATTTCGACGGCGTGCTGGTGGACACGGAGTGGGCCATCTACGAGGCCTGGCACCGGACCTTCCGCGCGCACGGGCATCCGTTGCCGCTGGAAATCTATACCCAGTGCATCGGCTCGGATTTCGATACCTGGTCGCCGAAAACCCATCTGGAGGAGCTGACCGGCCGCAGCTTCGACTGGCATCAGCTCGATGAGGCCCGGCAGGTGGAAATCCGCCGTGATCTGGAACAGGCGGGTCCGATGCCGGGGGTGGTGCCGCTGCTGGAAAAGCTGAAGGCCGCGGGAGTGCCCGCCGCCGTCGTTTCCAGTTCCTCGCACCAGTGGGTCGATGGCTGGTTGGAAAGGCTGGGACTGATGCCCTATTTCCGCACGGTGGTGTGCCGCGGCGATGCTCCGCGCATCAAGCCGGCACCGGATCTGTGGCTGGAGGCACTGCGCCAGCTCGACCTGCCCGCGGAGGAATGTCTCGCGATCGAGGACTCGCTCAACGGCGCGAAGTCCGCCAAGGCCGCTGGCCTGAATGTGTGGGTGGTCCCGAACCGGACGACCGCCTGCCTGAATTTCTCGCTGGCCGACCAAGTTTGTTCCTCGCTCGCGAATCTCAATTGGCAGTCCTGAGGCCCGAAGAGCGCCACGACGCGGCCCCTGGGAAAGGAAAAACCGGGAAGCCCGTGAGGACTTCCCGGTTCGGGAATCGATGGATCAAACGCTCAAGCGCGGATCACTGGCCGCGCGGTTGCGGGGCGCGGAGGACCGGGTTGATATCAGTGCCCCATGAGGTGCTGTCACCCACGGACTCGAGGGTGCGGCCGCCGCCGATGGTGACCTTCTTGTCGGCGCGGATCGTCTCCGCCTTGGCACTGTTGTCCAAGCGCAGGATGATCGCCTTTTCACCATAGGGCTCCGGATCGAAGGTCCAGTCGGTCTGGGCCTTGAAGGAGGGGGCCACCACCACCGGGCGGTTCGGCTCGCCGGAGCTGCTCTGACCGTCGGTCAGGGAGACCATGATGTAGCTGAAACCGACTTCGCCGGCTTCCAGCGCCTTGGCCTGGATGTTGAACACGTCGTCGGGCTTCTTCGGCGAGAAGGAGGTCTTGCACCAGAAGGGCTTCTCGGACTTCAGGCCGGTAGCGATGAGCTGCCGGAAGTAGTCGTTGGAGAAGTTCCCGTTGAAGGACAATTCGGTGCCGGTGGCTTCCTTGACGTCTTCCGCCGTGTT
Source organism: uncultured Luteolibacter sp. (assembly GCA_966211015.1). GTDB lineage: Bacteria > Verrucomicrobiota > Verrucomicrobiia > Verrucomicrobiales > Akkermansiaceae > Haloferula. The sequence continues at coordinate 10,785 of CBIHMP010000068.1, forward strand.
ATTGTCCGGGAAGGTACCGTACTCGCTGTCGAATTCGAACAGGGCGAGTCCGATCTGCCGGACGTTGTTCAGCGCTTCCGTCCGGTCGGCAGCTTTGCGCTGCTTCAGGATAACGGGAGCCGAGAGGCCCGCGAGGGCCGCGATGATCACGATCACCACGAGCAGCTCCACCAGGGTGAAACCGCCGGGTTGGCGATATTTGGCTTTCATGTTTTGTTTTGGTTTTCGGTCTATGGATGGGCCGCTTAGGACCCGTTTTTTATATGACCCCCGCTGTTGAAAAACACCGGAGATCAAGAGAGGCTAAGTCCGCCATTTACCGGCGCAAGAAGAAAGAAAGTCGCCCCGGGGTCAGCGCGAAAAAGCCGCCGCGAGGGCTGCCAGGGAATCGCCGCTCGGGCGGTCCGCATCGAGAATCGCCTGCCTCTGGAGCAAGGTCAGCTCCTGCGTGCCCTGCTTGGCCAGCTCCAGCATGGCGGCCATCTCAGCGGCAGAGAAAACGGCTTCCTCGCCGCTGCCCTGAACTTCCACGAAATCGCCGCTTTCCGTCATCACGACATTGAAGTCCACGGTGGCTCCTTTGTCCTCGATGTAATCCAGATCCAACACCGGCTGGCCTTCCACCACCCCGGCGGAAATGGCGGAGACGAGCTTGGTGAGCGGGAAAGCCTTCAGCTTTCCATTCGCCATCAGGCGGTTCAGGGCGATCGCCAGGGCCACGCAGCCGCCGGTGATGGAGGCGGTGCGGGTGCCGCCGTCCGCCTGGAGGACATCGCAATCGATCCAGATGGTCCGCTGGCCGAGCTTGGTCAGGTCCGTGACGGCGCGCAGGGCGCGGCCGATCAGGCGCTGGATTTCAGAGGAGCGGCCGTCCAGCTTGCCACGGCTAATGTCCCGCTGCTTCCGATCCAGGGTGGAATAAGGAAGCATGCTGTACTCCGCCGTGAGCCAGCCACCCTCCACCCGCTGGGTCTTCATCCAGCGCGGCACGTCCTCCTCGATGGTGGCGGCGCAGATCACCCGTGTCTCGCCGAAGGAGACCAGCACGGAGCCTGCCGCGTACGGTGCCACGTGCGGGATGAAGGAAATCGGGCGGAGCTGGCCGGGCAGGCGGCCGTCGTGGCGGGCGGAGGACATGGAGCGGAGTCAAGGAAAGCCGGGGGCGTATGGCAAGTGCCCCGGAGGGCGGCGCGCTTTTTCGGGCTTGGAATCAAGCGGCTTCCGGGTTCCGCTGGCGCCGGGGATGAAGGAAACGCTGGCCGAACTGGAGCGCTGGGGCGCCGATGTGATTTTCGGCCGCGCGAAGGGCTTCCGCGCCGGCATGATGCGCCTGGCCATGAGCGCCCTGTCCGGCGTCTATCGCGCGGTGGTGCAGACCCGCCTGATGATCTACCGCAAGCGCTGGCGGCAACAGCACCACCTGGGCACCCTGGTGGTCAGCATCGGAAACCTGACGGTCGGCGGCACGGGCAAGACGCCGGTGGTGGAGCTTTTGGCAAAGACGCTGCGGGACCGGGGCCGCCGTGTCGCGATCCTGAGTCGCGGCTACAAGAGCCGCAGGCTCAAGGAACCGCAGAACTGGAAAGGCAAGGACGGCCTGAAGATCCCGCCGGAAAAGATGCCGAAGCTGGTCTCGACCGGCCGGGCGCTGCTGCTCGACTCGAAATTCGCGGGCGACGAGCCTTTCATGCTGGCCCGTAATCTGGATGGCGTGGCCGTGGTGGTGGACAAGGACCGGGTGAAGGGCGGGCGCTTCGCCGTCGGGCAGCTTGGCGCGGATACCCTGGTGCTGGACGATGGCCTGCAATACCTGCACCTCTCCCACGGCATCGATATCGTGCTCGTGGACCGCAGCGCCCCTTTCGGCACCGGAGCCCTGCTCCCCCGCGGGACCTTGCGGGAACCGCCGCGCAACCTCTGCCGCGCCAGCTATATCCTGATCACCAAATGCGACGGCACGCCGAACGATGCGCTGATCGAGCGGCTCCGCCGCCATAACCGGGTGGCCCCGATCATCGAGTGCACCCATGGGCCCCGCTACCTGGAGGAAGTCTTCACCCGCGAGCGGAAGCCCTTGGACTTCCTGCAAGACAAGTGGACGGCGGCCATCAGCGGGATCGCCGTGCCGGAGGGCTTCGAGCGCGGAATCGAGAAACTGGGCGCGCGTTTGGAAATCCGCCGCCGCTTTTCCGATCACCACCGCTTCTCCCGGCGGGAGATCGATAAATTCATGGAGCGCTGCATCGAGCGCGACATGGAGCTGGTGGTCACGACGGAAAAGGACGCGGTGCGCTTCCCCCGGCCGAAGGAGATCGCCGTGCCGATCTATTTCCTGCGGATCGAGGTGGAGATCCTGAAAGGACACGATGCGTGGGAAGACCTCATCACCCGGCTGTGCCACCCTTCCGCCCCGGGCGACCCGGTATTACGCTACCGCGACGCCTATGCGCTGTAGCCCGCGGGAAAGGTGAATCTCCTTGCCCCGTATCCCTGCCGGGCACATAACTTCCACAACCAAAATGAGCACCTCATTCAATCCCTATGCCGTGGGGCCGGTGGCCGAAGCCCCGCTGGAGACCCGCACCGACTTCGTGCGGAAAACCTACACCCACCTCGCAGGCGCCATCGGTGTGTTCGCGGTGTTGGAATGGATGCTTCTATCCATCATTCCCGCGGAAACGATCTTCGGGCTACTTCAAGCCCGCTACTCTTGGCTGATGGTGCTGGGTGCTTTCATGGTGGTATCCTGGGTGGCTAACAAATGGGCTTATAACGGTGCCTCCAAAGGCATGCAGTACGCGGGCTTGGGCCTCTACATCCTCGCGGAAGCAGTGATCTTCCTGCCGCTCCTGATGATGGCGACGATTTACGATCCCGCCGCCATCGGGAAAGCGGGTGCCGTCACCGGCTTCATGGTCCTCGGCCTCACCGCCATCGCCTTCACCACGAAGAAGGACTTCACCTTCCTTGGCGGTATCCTGAAGCTCGGCTTCATCATCGCCCTGGGCGTCATTGTCGCCGGAGTCTTCTTCCCGAGCCTGATGAGCGGAATGGGCATCTGGTTTTCCATAGGGATGATCGTGCTCGCTTCCGGCTCGATCCTCTACAACACCAGTGCGATCATGTATCACTACGCACCCGGCCAGCACGTGGCCGCCTCACTTTCCCTCTTCGCCAGTGTGGCTCTCCTCTTCTGGTACGTGCTGCGCCTCTTCATGAGCCGCGATTGATCGTTTTCCGTTCAACGGACCAAGAGGGCCGGATGCGAGATGCATCCCGGCCCTTTGTTTTTTTGCACCGGTTTGCTCCGAACGAGGGGAGGAATCAACCGGCGTGCAAGCTGCATCTCCGCACCGGATTGTGCATGGAACGAACGTTTCGCATCCGGCGGTGCGGACCCTTGCGGCGGATCCTCGTGGGCCCCTTGAAGCAAGCGATTTATGGGGAATTTGAAAGGCTCCTGACGGGTCATGGCACGTCCCATGCAGGCAGAGAGGAAGAATTCTCTCCGCCGGGGTTTCCGCGGCCCGGTGCTGCGGCAGCCCGACGCGGAGACCGCTTACCCATTGAAACCATGAAAACGAACAACATCCCACGCATCGCTTTCCTCATGGCCGCCAGCCTGATTACGCCCGTGGCCATGGCTCAGGAAAAGGTCGAACGGAAACCTGCCGTCGTCGTCGAAACGACCATGGCCGAACCGGGAACCATCGCCGCAGCTCTGCGGGACGGGGTCACATTCTCGATTTTGACCAAAGCCATCAAGGCCACAGGTCTGGAGGCAACGCTTGGAACCAAGGGTTCCTACACCATCTTCGCCCCGACGGACGAGGCCTTCGGCAAGCTGCCGGAGGGTACGCTCGCCACCCTGATGCTCCCGGAGAACAAGGAGAAGCTGCGCTCGCTGGTGCTCTACCACGTGGTGCCGGGCATTTTCACCTCTTCCGATCTGAAGGATGGCGCGATCAAGAGCTCGAACGGCGAGAAGTTTGAAATCGATATCGAGAGGAACGCCATCGAGGTAGAGGACTCCAAGGTGGCGAAGGCCGACCTCGTAGTGAACAACGGGGTGATCCACTCCATCGACAAGGTCATGGTGCCGAAGTCCCTCGACGGCTTTGCAGGCCTCGACGAGGATTGAAAACGCCGATTTTCCCTGAACGCATA
>CBIHMP010000069.1:0-14771 GCA_966211015.1 uncultured Luteolibacter sp.
CCCCCCTTGGACATACCTAGCGCCCCCCAACCCCCTCTCCCCCCGAGATGACCGGAATCCCAGATCTGAATGCATTACGCCTATCTCATCCTGCCCGCCATCGTGGGCTGCGGGCTCGTTTTCGGGTGGTTCCTCGCACGCGCGATGGAAAAACGCTATGACCGGGGGAAGCTCTCCAGTTCCGACGAAATCCTCGATGAACTCGAGCTCGCCTACACCCCGAGGCGCGGCATCGAGATCCGGACTCCCGCCGAATACCTGCCCTTCGTTTTCGGCTGCATTCTGGAAAACGTGGATTCGGGATTCGAGGACAGGCAGGTCCGGACCTTGCTGGACCGCATCGTGGAAGAGCAGCCCCACCTGACGCGGAAGGCACTCATTCCCGTGAAGGTCAGCGGGGTCCGCAGCGAGATCGACCTGCAATGGTCCCGCGACAACGAGGACCGCGTCCGCCTCTTCGTCCTTGCCGCACCGAAGGTCATCCGGGCGCTCAAGAAGCAGTCGAAGACGATCCCCAGACCCTTGATGGGGAGCTGATCGTCTGCGGTTCAATCGGTCGGGCTCAACTCGTCGTCGAATGATCCCGCATTTGCCTCCCACCATGCCCGCGCCTCCCCGGCGGTCGGGAAGTCCCGGTCTATGAGGAATTCGACGGTGCCCCGGGCGGAGGAGCTAACCCGCTCTTCCGGGTGGTCCAGGAAGTCGAAGAGGATGGCGAGGTCTGCCTTCCGCGGATCCGAGGAAAGCTGCCCGATGGCGGATAGGGCGACATCCTGATGTTCCGAGGCGGCCGCCTCGCGGAGGAGCTCCCGCCTCGTCCGCTCGTCCTTTCCCTGGAGGGGTTCGATCAGCTCCATGGCATCGTAGCGGATCTGCGGATGGTCGGCCGCGATGCTGTCTTTCAAGATCGGGCCGAGTGCAGGACCGCCCTTCGCGGCGGCCACCTTCATCACCGCCAGCATGGCAAGGGGATCTTCCTCATCACGCACCGCCTCCCACGCCAGGGCTTGCCCCTCCGGCCCGGCGCCGGCCAGCACGGCAAGAGCCGCGCGCTTCACCGAATCGTCCGGAGAATCCAGGAAAGCCGATATATCCACGGGAAGCTCCTCGAAGGCCATGCCCCGCATCGCCGAGAGCACGGTGGCCAACGCATCTCCCGAAAGCCGGCCGGCCTTCAGCTTCTCCAGCGCGGCGGCGTCCGGACCTTCGCCGGTGCCCGCGTAGTAGGTCATGTCCGGCTCCAGCTCCACGGTTACGCGATTGGCATTGAGCTGCGCCGATTCGAAGCGCTCTTGCCGGGAGACAGCCGGCCGGCCGGCTTCCCGCGGGCGCTCGCCACGCGCCGGCCTCATCTCCCGGAGCCCGCTCTTTTCGGCGGATTCCGTCCGCCCTTCCGGGGCACCGTCAGGAGTCTCCGGCCGGACCAGCAGGAGCACCGACAACAGCGCACCTGCCGCCAATCCCGCCGCCACCCATTTCGTGGATTTCGATTTCATTTTTGCGGATCGCCGGAAGCAGCAAACCACTCCCTTCCCGGCCGCACCATACAAATCCCCTTGCCTCGGGAGGAACTCTTCAGCTCTACTCATCCTGAAGTTTAAATATCCCAGTACCCATATCTCCTTCCTACCATGAAGACCCGATTTCCCGCCCTCCTCGTCTCCCTTGCCGTCCTCGGCTTCTCCGCCATGACGGCGTCTGCCGGCGTACTCGCCGATACCAGCGTGCAGGTATTCAAAGGCACGATCAAAACGAAGTACCAGCGCCTGGACGCCGACACGAACGAGAAAGGCAGCTATTCCACCTTCGTCTATTACCTCCAAAGCCGCATCGATGGTGCCGAGGCGCTGCTGGTGGTGAACCCCAAGGCCAAGACCTTCTTCATCGAACACACCGGTGCCGCGGCCTTCACCTTGGCAAATGACAACCAGGATCTGTTCAACATCCGGAGCAACGACCTGAGGGATCTATTCGTGGGGACGGGATCCCTGCTCGGAAAAGTGAAGCCGGCCACTTTCTCCGAGGTGGCGATCGATTCCTACACTCCATCGCTTGCTTATGAATTCCACTCTTTCGCTCCGGCCGTTGGCACCCTCTACCTCGCCACCCACGACAAGGCCAATCTGAAGGCCGATAAAGCGATGATGAAGCTCATCTACGCCGACGGGCCTACCAGCATCTCAGACGCGCTGACGGACGTGATCAACTACCTGGCGAGCAAGGGCTACTCCGGCTTGGCCTGAGACCGGGGTGCATCTCCCGAACGAAATACCGGTCACCCGTAAAAGGTGGCCGGTTTTTTTGCATGGAGTGACCGATCCGGGAGCGCGGGTGTCGAGATCGTGGCCAAAGCTATCTTTTTTCGGCCAAGGAATCACCGCTTTTTCGGCGCGGGCATACGGTGCTTCCCTGCGATCCTTTCAGCAAGATCAGCAGGAGCGTTTTGATAAACGGACGGCTCCGGCACGTAGTTTGCTCGCCCCCACCCGGGCTCCCACTCCCACCCGATACATGAACACACAGCAACACACCCCGCTCCCGGACAGCGTCAGCGTCGCTGCCGAACTGGAGCTCGACGGCACCTGGGACACCCAGGCCGTATCCGACCTGATCCGATCGAAGTGCGTGTCCGGCGAGACGCCGGCCTTCCTCTTCCTCGGCAGGAAAGAAGCCGCACTGCTGCGCGAGCACCTGGCCAAAGCCTTCGGGGCCGAGGCCGTGGCCACCCTCCACGACACCTATTACATGGGTCTCGAGGTGGTGGAGATCGAAAGCGAAAGCTTCGTCTTCGCCGGTGGCCGCAAGGTGGTCCGCACCCTGCAAGACCCGATCTCCCGGCGCCCCGCATGGCGCGACCGCGAGACCGAAGCCATGTGGCAGTTCAGAATCTGATCCTGCACCGGCTGTCGCCCCCGTGCCTTCCGCCGAAGGAAGGCACGGGGGCGAAAAACCCGCTTTTGCCGGCGAGTGATCGGATCAGGAGCAGCCATCAGGGCTTCTTCACCTGCGCCGGGGACATGAGATAGGAAAGGAGATCCTGCACTTCTTCCTCGGAGAGTCCCGAAAGCAGGCCCTCCGGCATCATGGAGAGGCCCAGGGCTTTGTTCACCTTCACATCCTTTTTCGCGACCTTCGTCTCCACTCCCACCATGCGGAGGACGAGTTCGGTGTCGTTCTCGGAGGCAAGCATCCCGGTCACCACCGAACCATCGGCCTTCTCGATCTGATGGAGCTCGTAGCCTTGGCCGATGAGCGCGTTCGGATCGAGGATGTTGTCCAGCCAGTGGTCCACGCTGCCGCGCTCGCCGCCGGTCAGCTCGGGACCGATATCGGCACCCTCGCCGAAGAGCTTGTGACAGGCCGCGCAGGTGCGGTCGTAGATCGCGCGACCCTTCGCGGGCTCCCCTTTCGCAAGTGCCTCCGGGCCTAGCTTGGCCTTCCATTGCGCGACAAGGTTCCGGCGCGCCGCCTGATCGGCAGTCTGTTCCCCCCAGATCTTGACGACTTCTTTTTTCAGGGCCGCGTCGCTCGTCTCGCGGAGCCGCGCGACGGCATCCGCGGGCACGTCCTTCACGTAGAGCTTCTTGGCTGCCAGCCAGTCCATCACACGCCGGGCCTTGCCCTCCCGGGCGGCCAGACGGCTCACCGCCAGTTTCTCCTCGGGAGCAAAGCCCGCCACCCGGTCATCCGTGGCAGGGCTATCCAGCAGTGCGGGATATGCCAGCAGAACCGGCAAGCGCAGCGCAGGATCACCGATGAGTCCGGCGAGACGGTCGGCATCGGACTTCTCCAAGGTCGGCGTGAGAAGCTTGAGCGCCTCCAGACGCCCGGCGGCGGGAGTGCCGCGGTCTTCGATCTTGGACCACAGCTTGAGGACCGCCCCGCGATCTCCCGATCGGGCCAGCACGGACTCCGCCTTTGCCCGGATCGCGGGGTCGTCGCCGGTCTTCAAAGGTTCCAAGACAGCTTGCTGCTCCGCCGAGAGCCGCTCGTCCGGCATGGCCTCCAGCCGTGCCGCCAGCGCATCGAGGATCGGGATTGCCTTCCCCTTCCCGGCGGCAAGGGCTTCGATCAAGGCAGAGGGTTCGTCGAGCCGCCGCGCCGTCCATGTCACCAGCCGGGGGTCGGGAGAAGCCAAGGCGATCTGCACCGCGCGCTTCGCATCCCGGGGCACCAGCGCCTCGAATCCGAACCAGAACATGCGGGTCAGGTTCGGATCCTCCGCCACCAGCTTCGGCGAAAGGCTCGCGGCGATTTCCATCGCGAGATCCGGTGGAAGTTTCTGCATGGCTGAACAGAGCGAGAGAAGCACCACGGGCGAGTGCTCCTTTATCGCCAAAGCTTTCCACGCCGGGGGAGCGGCCGGGATGCCGCCTTGGGCTGCGAGGCGCACGGCCCAGGAGCGGATCGACGCGCTGCCATCCGCGAAAAACCGGGGATCCACGGGCACCCCGCACGCGGCGAGACACCAGAGGGCGCTCAAGCGGCGGGTTTCGTCCGCATGATCCGCCAGGGTGCCGGCCAGGAAGGCGAGGGCGGCCGGATCAAGTTGCCGGCCCGCCGACACGCGCTCCTGAAGGAGGCGGCGCGCGGTCCGCAGCGACCACTCATCGCGGCCCGCTTGAAGTCTTGCGAGTTCGAGATCCCCGAGTTTCGCCAAGTCGCCCTTCCAAGGCTTCGCCTCGCCGTGCCTCAGGCGGAAAATCCTGCCGTTTTCCCGGTCCCAGCGTTCGGGGTCTGGCCGATGGCAGCTCGTTTCATCATGCCAGTCGGTGAAATACAGCGCCCCGTCCGGCCCGGGCTCAATCGCCACCCCGAGAAACCACTCGTCCTTCGAGAGCATGAGATCCGGCGCGTGCTTGCCGACCCAGCCGGAGCCCTTCCGTTCGAGGATGTCGCGATTCAAGCGATGCCCGTGGATATTGAAGAAAATCGCGCTGTCCCTGAATTCTTTCGGGAAGGAATCGCTCAGGCAGATCGCGAAGCCGCAGTGGGCGTGACCGCCACCGGCGTCGGACACCTCTTTTGAAATCCCATTCTCGTGCCCCCAATGCGCGTGGTCGCCGATGTTTCCGGTCCAGTGCCGGTGGTCGGCGATCGTTTCCAGCGGCTCATAAATGTGGGGATTGAAATGGGATCCCGCCTGGCGCTGGTAGTAGCCGCCGGGAATGATGTGCCACAGGTGCGGGATCACGCAGGCTTCGCAGAAAGCCTCGCCGTGGTCATTGAAGTCGAGGCCCCAGGGATTCGAAGTGCCATGGGCAAAAACCTCGAATTCCTTCGTGCGCGGGTGAAAGCGCCAGATCCCGGCGTTGATCGGGATGCGGTCGCCATCGGGCGTGCCGGGCTTGCCCACGCGCGAGTGAGTGAAGATCCCGTGGCAGCCGTAGAGCCAGCCGTCCGGCCCCCAGATGAAAGAGTTCAGCGTCTCGTGGGTGTCTTGGTACCCCCAGCCGTCCAGCAGGATCTCCGGCACGCCGTCCGCCCGGTCGTCCCCATCCGCGTCGGCGAGAAACATGAAGTACGGGGCGGCACCGACGTAGAGCCCGCCGAAGCCGGTCTCGATCCCGCTGACGAGATTGAGATTTTCGGCGAAGACTTTGCGCGTTTCAAAGCTGCCGTTTCCGTCCGCATCTTCAAAAATGACGATCCGATCCTTCCCCTGGCCTTCCGGGGCCCGGCGCGGATACGTCATCCCTTCCGCCACCCAGATTCTCCCGCGCGCGTCGAAACACATCGCGATCGGCTGCACCACCTCCGGCTCGCCCGCCACCAGATCCACGGCAAAACCGGCCGGGACCTCCATCCGGGATGCGGCCTCGGCCAAAGGTGCGCTTTTCACCATGTCCTCTTGCGCGGCAGCGATGCCGGCCAGCAGCAGGCACCCGGCGAATACGGGAAAATTCATGGGGAAACTACCGGGCCAACCTGGGTTCATATTTCAACATCGTTTGTCACTGCCGATCCTGGTGCAAGGGTTTAGCCCAATGGCCGTTATGGCGCGCAAACCCGCTCCCGGAATTCCGGTCGCATGCGACCGACCTGCAATCGATCTTTGCAGAATGTCCCTATCCCGGCGTAGCTTCCCCTCCACTGCCATGAGCCTCCTCTTCCTCCCCGTAAGTGCCGACATGGAATTCGATTGCTCGAACTACGACACCGTCTCCGGAGTCCTGATGGAGGCACTCGAAGCGACGCTGGCCATGGGGCACCCGGAACCTTGGGGTGGCTATCTCGCTTTGACGGAAAATCAGGAGGCCGTCGGCATCTGCGCCTTCAAAGGCACGCCGGATGAAGCGAGGGCCGTGGAACCGGCGTGGTTTACTTTTCCTCCCTACGAGAATCGCGGCTACGGAACAAGCATGGCCGCTCATCTGGTGAGGGTGGCCGCGGAAAACCCCGATCAAGTGGTGCAATTGATCGCCCACACGGAGCCGGAGCACAATGCCTCGGCCAAGATCTGCGAACGGAACGGCTTCGAGCTGCTCGGCGAGATCGAGCATCCGGAGGACGGGCGTGTCTGGCGATGGAGCCGCTCCCTGCGCTAGGGGTACCTCGGCTATTTCTTCGGCACGGCACGCACGGCTCCGACGGAGATCCCTCCGTCCACCAGGAGGGTCTGGCCGGTCATGTAGGCGCTGGCATCCGACGCGAGGAAAATCAAGGTGCCATCGAGATCCCCCGGCGCACCCGGGCGCTTCAGCGGGATCCGGTCGGCAAGATAATCCACCCATCCTTCGTCCTCATACATCACCGCATTCTGCGAGGTCTTGAACCAACCGGGGGCGAGGCAATTCACGGTGATGCCGTGTCTTCCCCAATCGTCCGCGAGACTCATGGTGAGTTGCTTCACGCCTCCCCGGCTTGCGCCATAGGGTGCCAGCCCCGCGTAGCCATTCACGCAGGTGACGGAGCCGATATTGATGATGCGGCCGTAGCCGCGCGCTACCATGCGGCGCGCGACGGCTTGCGCCGTGAAGAAGACCCCGCGGAGATTGGTATCGAGGATCAGGTTCCAGTCCTCCCAGGTGACTTCCAGCGCGGGCTTGCGCACGTTGCAGCCGGCGTTGTTCACCAGAATATCGAGCTTCCCCGCCACGGACCACGCGGCCTCCGCGGCGGTCTCGATGCTCGAGAGCTCGCGCACATCCAAGACGACGGGCCATGCCCCGCGCCCCAGCGCTTCGATTTCGGCCACGGTGGCATCGAGCGACGACAAGGTGCGGCTGGTCACCACGACATCCGCGCCAGCCCTCGCAAGCGCCAGCGCAAAGCCTTTCCCCAAGCCGCGGCTGGCACCGGTGACGAGGGCGGTCTTTCCCGTGAGATCAAAGAGATTCATTCAGTTGTCGCGTTGCTGCACCCAGCGTTGCATTTCGGAGTCGATCTCCACCTTCAAGCGGCGGAGCTGCTGCGTTTGCTCACGATCGGAGGCGTTTCCCAGATCGCTCCCCGCCTTCGCCACAACGGCGAGCATCTGACGGTTGTATTCCGCGGAACAGGATCCGCAGAGGAACTGCGGCGTGGCTCCGGCGCCCTCGAGAACCGACGAGATACTATCGGTCGCCATGGCCCTTCCGCCACAAAATCGGCATCGTCCTTTCCGCATCGCATCCACGAAAGCCTTCTCAGGACCGGAAAGCGACGCCTCGTAGCAGCTCGCGCATAGCTTCCGGGAAGGCCCCTTGTCGATCCCGGTACGGCAGACGAAGTGGCTCGCCCGGCTCTCGCCACAGGCTTCGCATCGCTGCTGTTCCGGCTCGTCCATGATTTTCAGTTCACCACCAGAACCTTCAGGGCTCCGGGGGTCTTCGCTTTTGCGAAGGCGTCAACACCATCCTCCAAAGCGACGGTCGCCGTGATCAAAGGCTGCACGCGGATGCCGCCGGAAGCGATCGCCTCCAGCGCTTCCGGATACTCGCCCGCGATGGCGCAAGAGCCGAGGACATCAAGCTCCCGCGTGACGACGACCTGCAAGGGCAGCGGAACGCTCGGCGAAAGGTTTCCCACCAGCACCACCCGCCCGCCCTTCCTCACGGAGCGGAGCGCGAAATCGACGGTCGGCGCGGCACCGACAACTTCCATGGCGATGTCCGCCTCGATCGCGGGCAGCGTCCCGCCTGCTTGAAGCACCTCGTCCGCCCCGAGCTCGCGCGCGAGCCTCAAGCGCCCCTCGTCGAGATCGACAGCGATCACTTTCCCCGCTCCCGCGCGTTTCAGAGCCTGAATGACAAGAAGGCCGATTAACCCCGCACCTACTACGAGCACCGTAACCCCCGTCACGTCGCCCGCGCGTCTGACCGCATGCAAGGCCACGCCCACGGGTTCGGCGAAGGCCGCTTCTTCAAAAGAAAGCGACTCCGGCAGGCGATGGAGAATGCGCTGCGGAACCGTCACGTATTCCGCGAAGGCCCCGTCGCGGCGGAACTCCGTGCAAGCCACCCCGACCACCTGGCGGGAGTCGCAAAGATTCACCCGGCCCTCGCGGCAGTAGCCGCATTCGCCGCACCACACGGTGGAGTCGAAAGTCACGCGGTCCCCGGCTTTCCAGACCGTCACCCCCTCCCCCGCGGCATCCACGGTTCCGCTGGCCTCGTGGCCCATCACCAGCGGCGGGATCCGCCGGCCGCTGCTGCCGTCCATGCCGTGAAGATCGCTGCCGCAGATGCCGCACGCCTTCACGCGCAGGCGTACTTCGCCCGGCCCGGGCTGTGGCACGGGCAGATCCACTACCTCCAACTCGGAAGGGCCCACGAGTTGCAGTGCCTTCATCGGCTGACCCTTTCGAGATCACGCACCTCCACCTTCGCCCACCAATCCTTGAAGGCATTGATGAAAACGTAGTGGTCCGGGTCTTCCTGATACGCATCCTGCGCCGCTACCGACTCAAAGGTGAACGAAGTGGCATAGTCCCAGGATTGATCGATCACCGGGCGCTCCATCACTTTGGCCGGCACGGCCCAAAATCCGCTCACAAGGCCCTTCACCGTCAAAAGAGCGTCGAGGCCCGCCTCGAAAGCCCGGCGGTCCGCCTCGTTCTGCCGCTCTTCCTTCAGCCAGAAATACACATGGTGTTCCATACCCGGCCCGTGTAGCGGCGGGATAGGGCGGGAGCAAGCCCGCGGCGTGCATGCAGCCGAGCCGCATGCAACCCGGGCCGGTTGTTTACCGCTTCTTCCGCAGGAAAGCCGGAACATCCAGATCCTCGCCTTCAAAGAGGCTGGGAGAAGCTCCCTCGAAGCGTCCACGCGGACCGCCCTCGAAACTCAATTCCCCCTGACCTTTCCCCGTCGCCCGGGGTTTCGCCGGCGGGGCCGCTTTTTCAGCGTCCTCGTCGATCCCCGAAAATGCTTCCTCGAGATCGTCAAAGACGCCCGGTAGAATGACCGGCTTCTCCACCCTGGCCACCGGCTCCGGGCCGGGGGCTGGAGCGGGCTCCTCGGGCGCAGGCTCGGCGGATTCCTCCTTGGCGGCGACTTCGAAGAAGGCGGGCTCTTCCTCCACCTCCTCCTCGAGGTCTGCTTCCGGTGCGTCTTCGACAGCGGGGAAATTCTCATCTTCTGTCTCCGCTTCGATCTCCTCGGGCGGAGAGAAGGTAGCGCTTGCAGCCGACACGCCGGCGAAATCGTCATCCGCTGCCGCTGTTGCTACTTCTTGCGGAATGCTGCGGTCGATGGTGAAGGGAGAAACCTCCGGTTCGGCGAAGGGCATGTCTTCCTCCACCGCTGCCTTGGCCGAGGTGAATTCGGCAATGGTCGGTGCCGGCTCTTCAAAGAGGCTTGCCGCGGTCATCGCGGGTGTGACGGTCTTTCTCTCGCGGGGCGACGGCGTGAGAACCGCCACGGGCTCCGGTTCCTCGATTTCGTCAACCGCGAAACCCACCGTGGGTTCCAGCAACGCCGGCTTCTCCAGCGGTGAAGTCCGCTGGGCGTGGAGCCGGTCTTCCGGCAGCGAGCTGACCATCGTGATGCTCAGATAGTCGCCCATGCTCGGATCCACGGCCGCGCCGAAGAGCACGTGCGCCTTTTCCGGGACGTGCTTCGAGAGGCTTTGCATGAGAAGCTCGATCTCATAAAGGGTGAGATCCTCGCCGCCGCAAAGGTGGACGAGCACCGTCTCCGTATCCCGCAGCAGTGCGCCTTGATCGAGCAGAGGGCTGTTGAGCGCGTTTCGCAGCGCCTTCTGCGCGCGGTCCTTGCCGCTCGCGATGCCCGAGCCGAAGAGACAACGGGAACGCGTGGTGCGCAGCGCCGTCATCAGGTCGTCCAAGCCGACATTGATCAGACCGGGGCGGATCACCAGGCGGATCACCGCCTTGATGCTCTCCGAAATCATGCGGTCCGCGGCGGCAAAGGCCTCGTGGATCCCTTGTTTGGCGAGCACCAGATCGCCCATCCGGGTGTTGTCGAAAGTCACCAGCGCATTCGACAGTACGGCCAGCTCGTTCAGCGAAGTCTCGGCCTGCTCGCGACGGCGGCGGCCTTCGAAGCTGAAGGGCATGGTGGCGAAAACGACCACGAAAGCCCCTTCCTCGCGGGCGATGCGGCACACGATCGGTGCCGCTCCCGAGCCCGTGCCACCGCCGAGCCCGACGCAGAGAAAGACGATCTTGCGGCCCTTCAAGGCGGAACGCACTTCGGTTTCCGCCTCCAGGACGGCCTGCTGGCCGAGTTCCGGATCACCGCCCGCGCCGAGGCCTTTGGTCAGGTTGCGGCCGAGCTGGATGCGGTCGCGGGCCACGGAACCGGAGAGCGTCCGGATGTCCGTGTTGATTGCCAACATTTCCGCACCGTCCATGCCGTCCAGGACGACACGATCGAGCATGTTGGTCCCCGCACCGCCGAGGCCGACGATCTTCACGGAGGACGATGGGATGGTATTCTGGGAGTCGCGTGGGAATTCGATCATGGCATACGGTGGCGGCCGCGCCGCCTTGGTGAGGAGTTGTTATCTTGAGAAGGGCCAAAGGACATTGCCGAGCTTCCGCAGCACGCCGCGCTTCGGCTCGCGCTCGGCCTCGATGATCTGGGCGTAGCGGATCAGGCCGATGGCGGTAGTGAACTGGGGATCCTTGAAATTCGCTTGCACGCCGCTCAGTTCCGGCGGCTCGGGACGATACACGTCCCGTTTGAAAATATCGTGCGCCAGCTCGCCGAAGCCGCGCATGAGGCTCGTGCCGCCGGACAGGAACACCCCCGTGCCGATACGCTCCACCGCGCCGTCCGGCAGGCGGCGCAGCAGCAGCTTCAGGGTTTCCTCCAGCCGCTGGCGGATGATGTCGTTGAGGAGCTGCCGCTTTACCTCGGCTTCGGCGAAACCCTTCTCGTCGGCCACCTTGATCAGCCCGACCGAGCGCGCCGGGTCGGCGGAGGCATCGCCTTCCCGCACCTTGAGCATTTCGGCTTTCGAAAATGCCAGGCCGGTGACGAGGTGGATGTCGTTCGTGATGTGCTCCCCGCCCACCGGGATGCAGCCGGAGGCTTCGATCGCGCCGTCCAGATACAACACGTAGTCGGTAGTGCCGCCGCCGATATCGATGACGAGAGCGCCGCGTTCCTTCGATTCGCGGTCGAGGGCCACCTGCGCGGCCGCGATCGGGGAGAAAACGAGATCATCGATATCCAGCGGCATCTCCCGCACGCATTTGATCTGGTTTTCAATCCGCGACCGGATGCCGTGGATCACGTGGAAATCCGCGTCCACCGTTTTTCCGGACAGCCCGATCGGCGAGGTCGCGTGCTCGAAGCCATCCACGCCAAACCTACGGATGATGTGATGGAGATACACGTGATCCGCAGGGATCGCCACGGCGCGCGCGATCTCCTTCGCCTCCTGCACGTGGGAAGGACCGATGACATTCTCGTCATCCGGCAAGCGGAAGCTGCCGCGGTTGTTCACGCCCTCGATGTGCGCGCCCGTTACCGCCAGGTAAACGCTGCCGATCTCCACATCGCTGGCGTCTTCCGCCTTCACCAGGGCGTCTTTCACGCAGGCGCGGACCTGGGGGAAATCGTAGATTTCTCCCTTGCGGACGCCGACAGACTTCGACTGCCCCACGCCAAGGATTTTGACGGAGCCGTCCGACTTCACTTCACCGACCACCATGCAAATCTTGCTGGTGCCGATTTCGAGGCCGACGTGGATCTTCGAGCGGGCCATGGAGAGGATATCAGCGGTTGAGGAGGTCTTGCACGTCGCGCGAGCGACGGTCGGGGGTGGATACTGCGGGTTCGACGAGGATCGCGCGGGGGACCCCGCTACCCCGGAGGAGAACGGGGATATTGCGCTCCGGAATAAGCTCGATGGATGCGATCTGCTGCGAGCGCTCCCGCGCGTGATCCAACGCCGCTCTCAGGTCGCTCATCTGGCGCTCGTGATCGCCCAAGCCGAAGAAAGCCGTGGTGCCATCGCGGGAGAGGAGTTCGAGCGACCAAGCGCGGTTCTGGCGCAGGGAGTAGATCCATTCCGGCGCGCCGGGAATCTCCGCGCAGGCCACCTCGTAAAGGCGCATCAGGCGGTCGAATTCAGGATGTTTCACCGGCTTACCGGCCGCCACCGCTTCGCCGCCTTCACCGAGAAATACCACCGGAAGTCGGGACGCGGTCTCTGCCAGTGCGGGCGGACAAGGAAAGGCGACACCGCCACCGTCCACCAGCAGACCCTTCTTGAGATCGCGCTCCTCGATTCCCTGGCGAGAGGAGGCGATCCACACCTTCGGCTCCCGCGCCCTCAATTCCACCACCAGCGTGCCCGGAAACTCCCGCCGCACCGAAGCCGAGGCGACCTCCGGCAGCGCATCCAGCTTCGACTCGATCTCGCCGGCATCGCAATCGAAGAGGCTACCGCCGAGATCGATATCACAGATGGCGACGAGGCGCTGCTCATCGACGGCGGGATTCGGCGTCAATTCGATCGCCTGCAACCTGAACTCCTGATTCTCCAGCAGGCCGCGCTGAATTCCCGAGCGGATGCCCCAGGCCGCTCCGCCCGCCAAAGCCAGGAAAAGCGCCAGCCGCGCGAACTTGCGGCAGGTCTTCAAAAAGCCGAACCAGACGATTCTGGGCGACACCACATGTGCCTGCAGTTGGATCAACTGGCGGCTGTGACGGACCTTGGTCGTTCGTTTCTTGAACATGGAAGATCGGGTGAGTGGAACTAGGGACGGGCTGCCAGGGAGAGCTCGGCGATACGCAGGCAGAGTGTGGGGAAATCGACGCCCGCCGCGGCGGCGGATTTCGGCAGCAGGCTCGTTTCCGTCATGCCCGGGATGGTGTTCGCCTCGAGGACGAAGGGATTGCCCCCGGTATCCAGCAACACGTCCACGCGGGAGTAAACTTCGATTCCCAGGGACCGATGCCCTGCCAGCGCCGCCTCCTGGACCCGGCGGGTGGTCTCCGCGTCGAGGTCAGCCGGGCAATAGTAGTCGCTGCCCGCGCCGCCCGTGAGCCACGGGTATTTATTGGACATGTCGTAGAAGCCATCGCGCGGCGCGATGTGGACGATCGGCAGGGCGGTGTCGGCCAGGATGCCCACGGTCAGCTCCTTCCCTTCCACGAAGGCCTCCACCAGGATATCGTTCCCGTATTTCGCAGCGGTTTCCATCGCCGGCAATGCTTGCGCTTGCTCCTTCACGATGGTTACCCCGACGCTCGATCCCTCGCGCGGCGGCTTCACCACGAAGGGCACGGGAATCGAGGGCAGCTTCACGCCACCGGAAACATCGACGATCTCCGAGCGCGGGGTAGGCACTCCTGCAGCGAGGAATTTCTCCTTCGCCAGATTCTTGTCAAAGGCGATGCGGCTGCTCGCCACGCCCGCGCCCGTGTAAGGAATACCGCGCCCCTCGAGGATGGCCTGCAGCTCGCCGTCTTCACCGAAAGTCCCGTGGATCACGTTATAGGCGAGGCCGGTGCCCTCCGGCAAAGCGAAGTCAGGTCCCGCCACGTCCACGCCGACCGCGTTGCATCCGGCGGCCTTCAAGGCTTTCAACACGGCGTTTCCGGAAGCGAGCGAGACCTCCCGCTCGGAGCCGGGACCGCCCATCAGGACGGCAATGAGTAGATCCTGGGGAATCATGGGAAGAGGGGAAAATGGGGGGCTTTCATGGGCTTAGAAAGTGAACTCGTCTTCGCCGAGCACCTTCACTTCGGTTTCCAGTTCGATACCGCGGGTTTCCCGGGCGAGAGCTTTGATGCGGTCGATCACGGCGAGCACTTCGCTTGCCGTCGCACCGCCCGCATTGACGATGAAATTGCCGTGTACTTCGGAGACGCGGGCTTTGCCCTCGTTACACCCTTTCAGCCCGAGTTCATCCACCAGCTTGCCTGCCGGCACCTCGGAGGGATTCTTGAAAATGCAGCCTGCGCTGGCTGCCACCGGCTGGGTGCTGCGGCGCTTCGTGCGCGAGGCATCCCAGCGCTGCCGGATGGATTCCGCCGTATCCGGCTTGCCGGTAAAGGTGGCCTGCAGCGCGAAATTGCGGCGCAGTTCCGGCACGTCCCGGTAGTTCGTCACGATCTCCTCGCGCGAGCGCTCGCGGATCTCGCCGTCCTCGTCCAGGAAGATCACCGACACCACCTGATCGAAGGTTTCCGTGCCCATCGCACCGGCGTTCATGCGCAGGGCGCCGCCGACGTTTCCGGGGATGCCTTCCATCCACTCGAAGCCGCCGATCCCCGCCGATTGGGCGACGCTGGCGACCTTTTTCAACCGCACCCCCGCCCGTGCGATGATTTTGCCGTCCTCGGCACGGCTCTCGGGATCGGCGTGTG
>CBIHMP010000070.1:0-14642 GCA_966211015.1 uncultured Luteolibacter sp.
GAAGAGCAGCGCGGGATGTTCATTCTCCGCCCGCCATGACGTTCCGAGGCACTTACACCGCGCTGATCACTCCTTTTCGCGACGACCGTATCGACACCGCGGCCTTCAAAGCCTTGATCGACCGTCAGGTGGCCGCCGGGATCACCGGCATCGTGCCGGTCGGCACCACCGGGGAATCCCCCACGCTGGACATGGACGAGCACATCGAGTGCGTGCGGCTGGCCGTGGAATACGCTGCCGGGCGCTGCCAGGTGGTCGCCGGGACCGGGGCGAATGCCACCAAGGAAGCCATCGAGCTCACCCAGGCCGCCGAAAAGGCCGGGGCGACGGGCACCCTGCAGGTGTGTCCTTACTACAACAAGCCCTCCCAGGAAGGCATCTACCGCCACTACCGCGCGATCGCGGAAAACACGTCCCTGCCCGTGATGCTCTACAGCGTCCCCGGCCGCAGCGGCGTGGAGATCGGCGTGGAAACCACCGCGCGCCTCGCGGCGGACTGCAAGAACATCGTCTCCATCAAGGAAGCGGGCGGCTCCGTGGAGCGGGTCAACCAGCTCTTCCAAGCCCTCCCGGAGGATTTCACGATCCTCTCCGGCGATGACCCGCTCACCCTGCCCTTCATGTCCTGCGGGGCGGTCGGACTTGTTTCCGTGGCCTCGAATCTGGTCCCGGAGGTGCTGGTGAAGCTGGTCCGGCTCTGTCTGGATGGCGATTTCGTGGCCGCTTTGGCGCAGCAGAAGCAGTTCTACCCGCTCTTCCGCGGCCTCATGTCGCTGGATGTGAATCCCGTGCCGATCAAGACGGCGGTCGCCCTGCAAGGTCACTGCACCGAGGAACTCCGCCTGCCCCTGGCTCCGCTGACGGATGCCGGGAAGGCGCAGTTGGCGAGCTTGTTGCGTGAATTCAGCCTCCTGAGTTGAGGCGGAAAGATGAAAATTCTGTTGAAATTTTCATCTTTTTCAGTAGAATTCCCCCATGAGACTCACCGTCGAGATCGACGAAGGCACCTTGGAGCAAGTGATGAAATTCACGGGCGAGTCCAAGAAGGGCCCCGCCTTGGTCAAGGCGGCTTCTGAATTCGTGCGGCGCCAGTTGAACCGGGAGTTCGCCCGGAAGGTCATGGAGGGAGAGTTTTCCGACTATCCCCTGACCAATAACGAAATCGAAGAATTCGACCGCTGATGGTCATCGTGGACACCAGTGCTTGGATCGAGTTTTTCCGGCGTAAGGGAGACCCTTCGGTGAAACTCGCCGTCAAGGGTCTGCTGGATGCTTTCGAGGCCACGCTGTGCGGCCCCGTCGAGATGGAATTCCTCGGCGGAGCCCGCCCGGAGGAGAAAAACCTGATCCAATCGTGGTTCAACGTGGTCCCCTATGCCCGGAACGACCAGACGATCTGGCGGAAGGCGGCGGACCTGTATTCCCGGATGAGCACGAAAGGCTACAAGGTGCCGTGGAATGACGCCCTGATCGCCTGCATCACCCTTGAAAAGAGCTGCCGCGTGTACTCGGTGGACAAGCATTTCGAGGCAATGTCACGCTTCGCGGGTCTCCGCCTCTATCAGCCGGGCTACAACGGCAGCTTTCAACCAGAAGACGATTCCATATGATTCAACTCCTCGTCACCGGGAAATCCGGCCGCATGGGCCAGGCAGTCCTCGAGGCCGCCAGCCAGGAATCCGCCGTCACCGTCGCCGCCACCCATGATTCGGGGGAAAACCTCGCGGCGGCGATGGCCCAGGCGAATACGGTGATCGACTTCACCATCCACAAGTTCACCCGCGAGCTGCTGGACGCCGCCCTGGCCAAGGGCACGCATCTGGTGATCGGCACCACCGGCCACACCGATGAGGAGCGCGCGGCGATCCGCGAGGCAGCGAAGACCCTGCCAGTCGTCTATGCGCCGAATTTCTCGGTGGGGGTGAATACCCTCTTCTGGCTGACCCGGAAGGCCGCGGAGATCCTCACCCAGGACCGCTTCGACGTGGAGGTCACGGAAATGCACCACCGCCACAAGATCGATGCCCCCTCCGGCACGGCGCGCCGCCTGCTGGAGATCCTGAATGAGGAAACCGGCACGGACTACACCCAGGACGTCGTGCACGGGCGCTTCGGCAATGTGGGTCCGCGCCCGCCGCGGGAGATCGGCATGCACACGCTGCGCGGCGGGGACGTGGTCGGGGACCACACCGTGATGTTCGCGGCGGATGGCGAACGCGTGGAGCTGACCCACAAGGCCAGCTCCCGCATGACCTTCGCCGCCGGGGCCGTGCGCGCCGCCGTGTGGCTCTACGACAAACCCGCCGGTCTCTACGACATGCAGGATGTGCTGGGCTTGAAATAGAAGATTGCCACGCAATAGACGCAAGACCGCTGCGCCCATTAGACGCAAGACCGCTGCGCTCCCAGACACAAGGCTCAAGACTGGAAAAACACTCTGTGCCTCCAGTCTTCTGTCTGAAGTCTCCAAGTCTTCCGTCTCCGTCCGCCTCCAGTCTGATGTCTGAAGTCTCCAAATTATCTTCTGTCTCCGCAGGCCTCGCCCTCGGCTCGAATCTCGGCAACCGCCTGCGCCACCTGCAGGACGCGCGGGACATGCTGCGGCGGATCGCCGTGCCGGATTCGCTGAGGCAGGCATCCATCTACCAGACGGAGCCGGTGGATTGCCCGGCGGACTCGCCGGATTTCTTCAATACCGTGGTGGAGATCGGCTTCACGGGCACCGCCCATGATCTGCTGGATGCCACCCAGGCGATCGAGTTCCACCTCGGCCGCACCGCCGCCCCGGAGCGCAACGCCCCGCGCGTGATCGACGTGGACATCCTCTATTTCGGCGACGAGCGGATCGCGGGCGGGGTCCTCGATCTCCCCCACCCCCGCCTGACTTCGCGCCGCTTCGTGCTCCAGCCGCTGGCGGAGATCCGGCCGGACCTGATCTTGCCCGGCGATCAAGTTTCGATTGCGGAACACCTCCGGCACCTTGACTCTAACGAGCCGCCGCTCGCCACCGTGCAGGCGGTCTGGTAACTCCATCCGCTCCCGTGACCGGTTCCGAAAAAGCAGCCGCCATCGCCGCCCGGAAGGCCTCCGGCCCGCCCGTCACGATGCTGACGGCCTACGATTACCCCACGGCCCGGCTTTTCGACGAAGCCGGGGTGGACGCCCTGCTGGTCGGGGATTCGCTGGGCATGGTGGTGCTGGGCTACCCGGATACCACCCACGTGACGCTGGACCAGATGCTCCACCACGTGGCGGCCGTCGCGCGGGCGGAACCGCGGGCGCTGGTGATCGGGGATTTTTCCATCGGCACCTATCCGGACCCGGCGACCGCGCTGGCAACCGCCCGCAAGCTCGTGGCCGCAGGCGCGGAAGCCGTGAAGCTGGAAGGCGGGCTGCGCCAGGTGGAAAAGGTCCGCGCCATCGTCGAGGCCGGCATCCCCGTGTGCGGGCATCTCGGCATGCTGCCCCAGCGCGTGCTGGAGGAGGGCGGCTACAAAAAGAAGGGGAAGACCCCGGAACAGAGCGCCGGGCTGCTGGAAGGGGCCCTGGCGCTCGTGGAGGCAGGGGTTTTCGCGATCGTGCTGGAAAGCGTGGTCCCCGCCACCGCGGAATGGCTCACCTCCCGGATCCCGGTCCCCACCATCGGGATCGGCTGCGGGGAGCACACCTGCGACGGCGAGGTGGCCGTGGCGACCGATCTGATCGGCACTTTTCCCTGGTTCGTGCCCCCTTTCGCGAAGCCGGAGGCGGATCTCGCGCCGCAGATCACCGCAGCCGCGGCAGCCTATCGCCAGCGGGTGCAGAGCGTGCCGATTCATCACCTTGGTTAATCCAGAGAAACAAGCCGCCCTCGAAGAACGGATGGCCAAGCTGGGCATCAGGGAGGACTCGCTGGTGGAAAAGTTCGTCCTCGGCTCGGGTTCCGGCGGGCAGAAGATCAACAAGACCTCCTCCTGCGTGTACCTGAAGCACCTGCCGAGCGGGATCGAGGTGAAATGCCAGGCCAACCGCTCGCGGGAGATGAACCGCTTCCAGGCCCGCAAGGAGATCTGCGACACCCTGGAGGGCATCCGCCGGGAGAAAGCGGAGGCCCGCAAGAACGAGATGGAGAAGGAGCGGCGGACGAATCGCCCCCTCTCCCGCCGCTCCAAACAACGCTCGGTGGCGGAAAAGCGGAAGACCTCGCAAAAAAAGTCGCTGCGGCGCTCGCCGGGACGCGACGATTGATTTCCCTTTTCCCCGACCCCTGCTAATCCTTGATCTGATGAAAGCTTACCTCGATCTGATGCGCGACGTCCTGGAGAACGGCGAGGACCGCGCGGACCGCACCGGCACGGGCACGCTCTCCGTCTTCGGCCGCCAGGTCCGCTACGATCTCCGCGAGGGCTTTCCCTGCCTGACCACGAAGAAGCTCCACTTGCGCTCCATCATCCACGAGCTGCTGTGGTTCCTGAAAGGTGATACCAATATCGGCTATCTCCAGGAAAACGGCGTGCGGATCTGGGACGAGTGGGCCGATGAGTCCGGCGAGCTGGGGCCCGTCTATGGCCGCCAGTGGCGCTCCTTCCCCGCGCCGGACGGGCGCACGGTGGATCAGATCGCGGAACTCGTCCACGGCCTGCGGGGCGATCCGCATTCGCGCCGCCATCTGGTGGTGGCGTGGAATCCCGGCGAGGTCAACCGCATGGCCCTGCCGCCCTGCCACTGCCTGTTCCAGTTCTTCGTCCACGAGCCCGAGTCCGCCCGGCCCGGCCTCTCCTGCCAGCTTTACCAGCGCTCGGCGGATCTCTTTCTCGGAGTGCCTTTCAACGTGGCTTCCTACGCGCTGCTCACGCTGATGCTGGCGCAGGTGTGCGATTACGAGCCGCGGGAGTTCATCCACACCTTCGGCGACGTGCACCTCTACAAGAACCACCTGGAGCAGGCGGAGGAGCAGCTCACGCGCAGCCCGCGGCCGCTGCCGAAGATGTGGCTGAACCCGAAGGTGCGGGAAATCGACGATTTCACCTTCGAGGACTTCCGGCTGGAGGACTACGAGCCGCACCCGCACATCAAGGCGGAGGTCTCGGTGTAAGAGGCTGCCTTGAAACGGCCGGATGGTAGGGTCCTTTCTCCGAAAGGTCCGGCGGGGGATGGCCGGAATCCGTGGTTTCAAGCCTGTCCCGGAGGATGACCGCCAGAAACCGGACCGCCCGGAGAGCGTTCCCTGCCCTTTTAAATACAGCCTGTAAGTGCCCATGTTCCGCATCGAGCATCGCGGGGTGCCGCCCATCCGCTGCCGCCAGGCGCTGTTTCCGGGCTTGTGTTCATCGCGCCGGCGGGCTTTCTCGTGGCTCCCGTGGCGCAGGGCATCCTGCCCCGCTTCCACGAGGAAAACGGACGACGCCAAAGATTCATGAGCCGCCTGATCGCCATCGTCGCCATGACCCCGGAGCGGGTGATCGGCCGGAACGGGACCCTGCCCTGGCACCTGCCCGAAGATCTGGCGTTTTTCAAGCGCACGACCTCCGGCCACCCGATCGTGATGGGTCGCAAGACTTACGAGTCGATCGGCAAGCCGCTGCCGAAACGCCGCAACATCGTCCTGACCCGGGACAAAGGCTGGTCCGCCCCCGGCGTGGAGGTGATCCATTCCCCGGAGCAGCTCGATGCCCTGCCCGATCTGGAGGAGGAAGTTTACATCATCGGAGGCGCGGAGATCTACGCCGCCTTCCTGGACCGCCTGAATGAATTGCTGGTGTCCTGGGTTTACGAGAGGTATCCCGGCGACACGCGCCTGCCCCCTTTCGAAGACCGCTTTTCCCCGCCCGAAGTCATCGAGAAGCACGATGCCTTCGAAGTCCGCCGCTACCTGAATCCCGCACTATCCTGATCCCATGGCCCAGACATTCGAGCTCGAAGGAACCCTGAAGCACCTCCTTGAAACGCAGACCTTCGCGAGCGGCTTTTCCAAGCGCGAGTTCGTGGTGGAAGTGCCGGACGGCAAGTTCCCGCAGATGATCAAGTTCGAGTGCGTGAAGGACAAGATCGCCATGCTGGAGGGCCTCCAGCCCGGGGATCAGGTGAAGGTCGCCTTCGACATCCGCGGCAGCGAATACAAGGAGCGCTTCTACGTGAACCTGAATGCCTGGAAGATCAGCAAGAGCGGCGGCAGCGAGAGCGGTAGCGGTCCCGAGCCGGATCGCAGCGCGCGGATGAATTCGTCCCTGGACGCCAGCTTCGACAACGAGCCGGACGCTTCGGACGACATTCCCTTTTGAGAGGGGATCGCCCTCTCCCCGGCCGCTCACTTCTTCTTCTTCACCAGCAGGGTGCGGCCGGTCATTTCCTTCGGCTTCGGCAGGCCGAGCATGTCGAGGAGGGTCGGTGCCACGTCGGCCAGGATGCCGTCCTTCACCTCGTATTTTCCGGCGTCCGCCGCCACGTAGATGAGATGCACGAGGTTCGTCGTGTGGGCGGTATGCGGCGAGCCGTCGGCATTGATCATGAACTCGCAGTTCCCGTGGTCCGCGGTGATCAGCAGCTTGCCGCCCAGGCGCAGCGTTTCATCCACCACCGCCTTCACGTCGGCATCGATCGTTTCGCAGGCCTTGATCGCGGCCTCCACGACGCCGGTGTGGCCCACCATGTCGGGGTTGGCGAAGTTCAGGATCACCAGATCGTAATCCTTCAAGCGGCTCACGACCGTTTCCGTCACCTGCTGCGCGCTCATTTCCGGCTTCAGGTCGTAGGTCGCCACCTCCTTGGGAGAGGGCACGATGGCGCGGTCCTCGCCCTTGTTCGGCTTCTCGATGCCGCCGTTGAAGAAGTACGTCACGTGCGGGTATTTCTCCGTCTCCGCGATCCGCATCTGGGTCTTCTTCGCCTTCGCGACGGTTTCGCCGAGGCCCATCTTGAGCTTGTCCGGGCCGAAGATGACGTCGCACTTGTACTTGGCGTCGTACTGGGTGAGGGTCACGTAGTGGATCTTCGGGCGGCGGCCGGCCTTGAATCCCTTGAAGGTCCCCTCGGCGAGGAAGGCTTCGGAAAGCTGGCGCACGCGGTCCGCGCGGAAGTTGAAGAAGATCACCACGTCCCCGTCCCGCATCAGCTTCTTGCCGGGCGTCTCGAAGACCATCGGCAGCAGGAATTCATCCGTCTTGTCCTGCGCGTATTTCTCCGCGATGGCTTCGGAAGCCAGCACGTCCATCGGCTCGCCGATGCCGTGGACGATGGCGTCCCAGGCGAGCTTGGTGCGTTCCCAGCGGTTGTCGCGGTCCATCGCGTAGTAGCGGCCGGTCACGGTGGCGATGCGGGCGCCGTATTTCGCGATCTCATCCTCCACCTTGGAAACGTAGGCCGCCCCGCCGGTGGGCGAGGTATCGCGGCCGTCGGTGATGGCGTGGACCATGATGTCGTCCACCCCGGCGGCCTTGGCCAGGGCGACCATCGCGCAGAGGTGATCCTGGTGGGAATGGACGCCGCCATCGGACAGCAGGCCGATGAAGTGCAGGCGCTTGCCCTTCGCGGCGGCGAGGGCCTTCTTGAAAGTCTTGTTCTTCGCCAGGGTGCCGTCCTCGATCGCCTTGTTGATGCGGGTGAGGTCCTGATACACGACCCGCCCGGCACCGAGATTGAGGTGGCCCACCTCGGAATTCCCCATCTGGCCCGCCGGGAGCCCCACATCCAGGCCGGAAGCGCTGAGGAAGCCCTTCGGATACTGCTCCAGCATCACGTCGTGGAAGGGAGTTTTGGCGAGCAGGGTCGCGTTACCGTCCTTTTTCGCCGTCTTCTTCCCCCCGGGATTCACACCCCAGCCGTCGCGAATGATGAGAACCACCGGTTTCTTGGCCATGACGCGCCGCGTTTAACGGCCTGCGACCCCAGCGTCCAGCGGGGATTGCCGGGATGTCACTTCGGCCACATCACGGCGAGATAGACGCCGTAGGTGGCGAAGAGCAGCAGGCCCTCGGCGCGGTTCAGCCTCTTGCCGGTGGCCAGCATGGGCAGCATCAGGGCGGTCACCCCGATCAGCATGTAGAGGTCGAAGGGCTGCAGGCCTGCCGTGCCGACCGGAAAGACCACCGCCGCGCCGCCCAGCACGAAGAGCAGGTTGAAGAGCGAGGACCCCAGCACATTCCCCAGCGCGATGTCGGACTGCCCGCGGATGGCCGCTACCATGGAAGTCGCGAGCTCGGGCATCGAGGTGCCTGCGGCGATGATGGTGAGCCCGATCACGGTGTCGGAGACATCCAGGGATTTCGCGATGATCACGGCATTGTCCACCAAGAGGCGGGAACCCAAGATCAAGACCATCATGCCGATCGCGATCTTGAACAAATCGGAAAGAATACTCCCCCTTTTCCGGATCTCGGGGATATCGACATGGGTTTCATGCCCTTTAGCCTCGTCCTTCCGGGCCATGCGGACCGCCCACCAGGTATAGGCGACAGCGAAGACGAGCAGGATTCCTCCCTCCACCCGGGAAACCCGGCCATCCAGGAAGGTCAAGGGCACCAGCAGGGTGACCAGCAGCACCACCGGAGCGTCCCATTTCAGCACCTGCAGGTGCGTGGATATGGGAAATACCGCCGCGGAAAGGCCGAGGATGACGGCGATATTGAAAATATTCGACCCGACGACGTTCCCGATGGCGATGTCGGAATTTCCCGCGAAGGCCGCTTTCAGGGAGACGAGCAGCTCGGGTGTCGAGGTGCCGTAGGCCACCACCGTCAGACCCACCACCAGCGGGGTGAGCCCGAGCTTCAGGGCCAGGGAGGCACCCCCGCGGACGAGGAGTTCGGCCCCGAGGAAAAGCACCAGGCAGCTCAAAACGATAAGGAGGACGGGAACAAGCATCGGCGCTGATTTTCGCCTCCCCGCCCGGTCTAACCAGTGCGAAATCAAGCCTTTTTTCCAATCCTGCGGGCCGGCCTTTTCGCTGGTCAGGGGTTCCGGGGCGTGTTTGGAAAGCGGCGCGACGATCCGTTTCGCGATGATGAATAGTTCCTCCGACGGCCATTCCGGCCGCCAACCAAAAATCGCGGCCGCCACGCTCGCGGCCCTCGGGATCGTCTTCGGCGACATCGGCACCAGCCCGCTCTACGCCTTCCGCGAATGCTTCGCCCCGCACGGGGTGGAACCCACGCCGCTGACCGCGAGCAATCTGGTGGGAGCGGCCTCCCTGATCGTCTGGGCGCTCATCCTGGTGGTTTCGATCAAATACGTCCTGATCATCCTGCGGCTGGATAACCGGGGCGAAGGCGGCATCCTCGCCCTCTCCGCGCTGATCCGCTCGGCCGCGCGGCGCCTCGGCGGCCGGGATCCGAAATCGGTGCTCCTGCTGGGCCTGGCCGGTTCTTCCCTGATCTACGCGGACGGGATGATCACCCCGTCCATCTCGGTGCTCTCCGCGGTGGAAGGACTTTCCGTGAGCGCGCCGGTGCTGGAGAAATACATCGTCCCGGCGGCGGTGCTCATCCTTGCCGGGATGTTCGCGATCCAGCGGCACGGCACGGGAAAGGTGGGCATCCTTTTCGGCCCCATCGTCCTGCTGTGGTTCGTCACCCTGGGGGCGCTCGGCCTGCGCGGCATCATCGCCCACCCGGAGGTGCTGGGGGCGCTGAGCCCCACCGCCGGGATCAGCTTCCTGATCCGGGAATGGCACCACGCCTTTCCCCTGCTGGCGGCCGTCTTCCTGGCCGTGACGGGCGGCGAGGCGCTGTACGCGGACCTCGGCCACTTCGGCACCCGGCCGATCCGCGTCGGCTGGTTCTCCGTGGTGCTGCCCGGCCTGGTCCTGAACTATCTGGGCCAGGCGGCGCTGCTCAGTTCCGATCCCTCCGCGATCCGGGCGCCCTTCTTCCTGCTGGCGCCGGACTACCTGCGCTTCCCCCTGACCCTGCTGGCCACGGCCGCGGCGGCGATCGCCAGCCAGGCGCTGATTTCCGGCGCGTTTTCGCTGACCACTCAGGCCGTCCAGTTGGGCTGCCTGCCGCGCGTGAAGATCCGCCATACCTCGGAGCACTCCGTCGGCCAGGTCTATGTGCCCGCCATCAACCGGTTCCTGGTGATCGCCTGCATCGTGCTGGTGATCAGCTTCAAAAGCTCCGCGGCGCTGGCGGGGGCCTACGGCATCGCGATCGTGCTGACGATGACGATCACCTCGCTGCTCTTCTACTCCGCGGCACGCGCCGCCTGGGGCTGGACCAAGCTGAAGGCGGGCGCGGTGACCGGCCTGTTCCTGCTCATCGAGCTGCCTTTCCTGGCCGCGAACTCCTTGAAAATCCTGCACGGCGGCTGGCTGCCGCTGGTGGTGGCCGGGGCCTCCATGGGCCTGATGATGACCTGGCTCTGGGGCCGGGCCCGGCTCTACAACCGCCTCTCGCGCGAGGCGCTGCCGGTGGATGCCCTGCTCTCCGACCTGCAACGCGGCAGCATCCACCGCGTCTCCGGCACCGCCGTGTACATGAGCGGCCGCGGCGACATGGTGCCGACCGCCCTGCTGCACAACCTGAAGCACAACCAGGTGCTCCACGAAAAGGTGGTGCTGCTGCACGTGGACACGCTCGACCAACCCTATGTGGAGGAGGACGCCTGTGCCCAACATTTCGACCTGGGCGAAGGCGTGCACCGGGTGAATCTCAGCTTCGGCTTTGCCGACACCCCGGACGTGCCGGTGGCCCTGAAGGCGCGGCTCCCGGACGCGGTGCGCTTTCACCCGGGGAAAGCGACCTACTTCCTCGGCCGCGAGACCTACGGGGTGGGCCAGAAAGCCAGCGCGCTCGACCGCATCCGCCTGGCGTTCTTCGCGATCATGGCGCGCAACGCGTCCCCCGCGACGGCGTACTTCAAGCTCCCGCCCGGCCGCGTGGTGGAGCTGGGCGCGCAGATCACCCTCTGAAGCGCCCCCGGAGGCGGGAGCGGAAATGATCGGAATGTCCCGAAGGGACATTCACGCGCCCCCTCTTCCGACCTACACGGCTCCGGCCTTCCGCTTTCACAATATCCACATTCCCCGGCCCCGCCGGGGGACGCATTTCCCCATTTCAAACAACTCTCTTTCGGGAGCGATTTGAAATCTCCGCGGGCCCGGCCTATTGTTAGGCGGATCGGATTCAGCCGTTCCGCCCGAACAGGAAAGGAAACCCGCCCATGCTTGGCAAAATCCTGCGATTCTTCCGTGGAGACCCTCGCCCCGCCCGCCGGGAGAGGCCGCTGGACGATGCCCCTTTGCCGAAACTGGGGCTGGCGCTCTCCTCGGGAGGCGCGCGGGGCCTGGCCCACGTGGGCGTGCTCCAGGTGCTGGAAGAGAACGGCATCGAGATCCACGCCATCGCCGGGTCCAGCATGGGGGCTTACATCGGGGCGCTATGGGCGGCGGGCTTTTCCGGCAAGGACCTGGAAGACCTGGCCGGGGAGATGCACGACCGCCGCCAGCTCTGGCGCCTCGCGGACCCGCTGATCCCGCCGATGAAAGGCCTCTTCCGCGGGCTCAAGGCGCGGGCGCATCTGGAGCGCTCGCTGGGCAATCTCAAGTTCGAGGATCTGGAACGCCGCATCCTGGCGGTGGCGGTGGATATCGACACGAAGGAGCGCATCGTCTTCCGCAGCGGCCGGATCGTCGATGCCGTCCATGCTTCCTGCGCCATGCCGGGCATCATCGCGCCTGTCACCATCGACGGCCACCGCTGCGTGGATGGCGGGGTGATCGATCCCGTGCCGGTGGGCGCGCTGCGGAAGTACAGCGAGGTGGACCGGGTGATCGCGATTTCCGTGGTGCCCACCTTCGCCGACGTGGACGAGGGCCTGTGCCGCCGGGACGAGCCCGGGGTCCCGCCCGGCTGGTGGCGGCGCGTGGGCAGCTCCCTGAACGGCAATCTCAACCTGCTCGCGCGCGGCAACATGATCGACACCTTCCGCCAGAGCATCCGCGCCGCGCAGATCCGCATGGCCCACGAGTCCTGCAAGAAGGCGGATCTCTGCCTGCGCCCGGAACATTTCTTCGCCCCGTGGCATGACTACTCCGGCTTCCGCCGGTTCATCGATGCGGGCCGGCAGGTCGCGACGGATCATCTCGACGAGATCCGCGCCCTGCTGAAGCCGGATTTCCAACCCTATGAAACCGCGCCCTTCAAACCCATGGTGGGCCACGACGTCGCGTGACGAGCTCCACCACCGGCAGGATGTGCTGCTACGGCACCTCCTGAAGGATCGCGTGGTGCCCTTCACCGCGTATTACTCGAAGCTCTTCAAGGAGCTCGGCATCGAGGCGGGCGACATCCGCGGCACCGAGGACCTGAAGCTGCTGCCCTTCACCTCGAAGAGCCTGTTGGAAAACCCGCGCGATTTCGTGGTGATCCCGGACGAGGCGGCGCTGAAGCACCAGTGGTCCACGCTGCGCCACGCGATCGCCCACGGCCCCGCCGCGACCAAGAGGATGCTGGAGGAGGAACTGCGCCCGATCCTGCTGACCAGCACCACGGGGCGCTCCGCCGCCCCGGTGCCCTTCCTCTACTCCAAGCACGACATCGCGAATCTGGAGGAAGGTGGCCGGCGGATGATGGAGCTCTGCCAATCGGACCCCTCGTGGCGGCACATCAATGCCTTCCCCTTCGCGCCGCACCTCGCTTTCTGGCTGGCGCATCACGCGGGCACCGGGTTCACGACCTTCATGCTTTCCACCGGCGGCGGCAAGACCATGGGCACCGAGGGAAATCTCCGGATCATCGGCAAGATCCAGCCCGACGCGATCATCGCCATGCCCACCTTCCTCTATCACCTGCTGCAGCAAGCGGCGGCCGGGAAGGAGCGCTGGACCAAGCTGAAGCGCATCGTCCTGGGCGGGGAGAAAGTCCCGGCCGGGATGCGCCGCAAGCTGCGGGCGCTCTGCGCGGAGATCGGCTCGCCGGACGCGGCGATCATGTCCACCTACGGCTTTACCGAGGCGAAGATGGCGTGGACGGAATGCCTGCCGCCGGAGGGAGGCGCACCCTCCGGTTTCCACGTTTATCCCGACCTGACTTTCCTGGAGATCATCGATCCCCAGACCGGGGAACGGGTGCCGGACGGCCAGCCGGGGGAAATCGTCTGCACGCCGCTGGATGCGCGCGGCACCGTGGTCCTCCGCTACCGCACCGGGGACCTCATCGACGGCGGCATCACCTACGAGCCGTGCCCGTATTGCGGCCGCACCTGTCCGCGCCTGATCGGGAAGATCTCGCGCGTCTCCGACATGCGGCGGCTGAACATCGGCAAGCTCAAGGGCACGCTGGTGGACTTCAACGCGCTGGAGAACCTGCTGGACGACACCGAGGGCCTGGGGGCCTGGCAGATCGAGCTGAGGAAACGCAACGACGACCCGCTGGAAAGCGATCTGGTGGTGGTCCACGCGGCTCCGGTGAACGGCTCCGATCCGGAGGATCTCAAGCAAAGGATCTCCGCCCGTTTCGGCGACGCGGTCGAGTTCGCGCCGAACGACGTCGTCTTCCATAGCTGGGACGAGATGCGCCGCCTGCAGGGCGTGGGGAAAGAACTCAAGGAACAGAAGGTGGTGGATCACCGCCCGGAAACCGATTCGTAAAAACATGGCAGATCTCCATATCATCGCGGGCATCCGCACTCCCTTCTGCCGGATGGGCACGGACTTCGACAGCCTGGGGGCCGACGATCTCGGCCGCCTCGCCTGTAGCGCGCTCCTGCTGCGCACGGGCATCGATCCGGGGCTGATCGATGAAGTGATCATCGGCTGCGTGGCGCAACCGGCGGAGGCGGCCAATCTCGCGCGGGTGATCGCCCTGCGCTCGGGAATCCCGGAACACGTCCCGGCGGTCACGGTCCACCGGAATTGCGCGTCCGGCATGGAGGCCATCACCGCCGCCCACCAGCGCATGATGGCGGGTCAGGGCGATCTCTTCCTGGTCGGCGGGGCGGAGAGCATGTCGCAGGTGCCCCTTTTCTACCCGCACCCCGCGGCGCTGAAATTCGGCGCGCTGGCGCGGGCGAAGGAGATCGGCCAGAAGATCACCGCGGCGGCCGCCTTCCGTCCGGCGGATTTCAAGCCCCGCGCGGGCCTGCAGCTCGGCCTGACCGATCCGGTGAGCGGGCTGATCATGGGCGATACCGCGGAGGTGCTGGTGCGCGAATTCCAGATCACGCGCGAGGAGCAGGATGCCTTTGCCGCGGCCTCGCACCGCAAGGCGCTCGCCGCCGCGGACCGGCTGGCGGAAGAGATCGCACCGGTGCATCTGGCGGGAAAAGCGGTGGGGCGCGACAACGGCATCCGCGAGGATTCCACCTTGGAGAAACTGGGCCGGCTGCGGCCGATCTTCGACCGGCAGACGGGCACCGTGACCGCGGGCAACAGCTCGCAGATCACCGATGGCGCGGTGGCCCTGCTGGTCGGCAGCGAGGACGCGGTGGAGCGCCTCGGGATCGAGCCGCTGGGCCGCCTGACGGGCTACGCCTATACCGGCTGCGATCCGAAGCGCATGGGCCTGGGGCCGGTGCACGCGATCGCGCTGGCCCGGCAGCTCACCGGCTTGGCCCCCGAGAATGCCGATCTGGTGGAGATCAACGAAGCCTTCGCCGCCCAGGTGCTGGCGGTGCTCGCCGCGCTGAAGGACCCCTCGAAGTGCGGCCAGGACTTGCACGCGGTGGAGATC
>CBIHMP010000071.1:0-14400 GCA_966211015.1 uncultured Luteolibacter sp.
ACAGACGAACTGGAAGCGGCTAGGGCTCGGGTTCTTTGGTTGGCTCTGGAGAGCTGGGTTCGACGAAAGAACCGCCCTCAAATCCGAGGGCGGATCTTTGCCAAGGATCCCGACACACTTTTTAACCAAATTTTTAAGGACGGATCCGCATACTCGTTCAGACGCAGCGAGGGCCGGGCAAAGTCCCCGTCCCATGCCGACAGATGAAATGCGATATTGCGTCGCAGCGGCGTCCGCGGCGGACGTGCCGAAATTCCGGTTTGCAAATTCCGTCCCCTTCCTCTCTCTGAGGATGAGCGAGGGACCGCGCACCGGTAAGTGCGACGTCATATTTCGAACACCAAACCCCAGGCAGTGGACGAAATCCGTAAGATTCTGGAAGCATCTCAGTTGCCCGGCGGCCTCGTTTCATCGGAGCTGCTGCCTTTGGTTTACGATGAACTGCGCGCGTTGGCAGCGAAGCGACTGGCGGATGAAAGCGTCGGCCAGACCTTGCAGGCGACCGCCTTGGTCCATGAGGCGTGGCTCTCCGTAGCGGGAAATGACGAGCGCATCTGGACCAACCGCGGGCATTTCTTCGGCGCAGCCGCCTTGGCGATGCGGCACATCCTCGTGGACCGGGCGCGTGCCAAGGGGAGCCAGAAGCGAGGAGGGAATCCGGCGTTCCTCCAACTCGAAAGTCTCGATATCGCGGATGTGTCGGTTGACGAGCGGGTTCTGATGGTCGACGAGATGATGACGCGGCTCGAGCGGGATGATCCCGACAGCGTGCGGGTGATCACGTTGAAGTTCTTCGGCGGGCTAACCAACAAGGAGATCGCGATGATGGACGGAGTGACCGAACGGACCATCGAACGGCATTGGGCTTTCGCGCGGACGAAGCTTTTCAGGATGATCCACCAGGAAACGGGAGGAGGCTTTTAAGGATGAACTCGCAGATTGACAGGCTCCTTTTCGAGGCCGCGTCGAGCATCGCCTCCCAAGAGGACCGCCAGGCTTTTCTGGATTTCGCCTGCCAAGGCGACAAGGCCCTGCGCAAGCTGATCCAGGAGTTATTGGAGCTGGAGGGGGGCGCGAAGGAGTTCTTCGAACTCGAGCCAACGATGGAGAATCCAGCGCCTGTTGATGGCGACGAAGACAGCGGCATTGGTGCCAGGATCGGGCACTATCGGCTGATCGATCGTCTCGGTGCGGGAGGCTGCGGCGTCGTCTATCTGGCCGAGCAGCAGGAGCCGATGAAGCGCAAGGTGGCCCTCAAGATCATTCGTCTGGGCATGGACACCGAGAGCGTGATCGCCCGCTTTTCGATGGAGCGCGAGTCTCTGGCGCTGATGGATCATCCTAATATTGCGCGGGTCCTGGATGCCGGCACCACCACCTCGGGGCGACCGTATTTCGTGATGGAACTCGTCGACGGCGAGAAGATCACCGATTATTGTGACCGGAAGCGTCTCGGTCTGGGCCAACGGCTCGAGCTTTTCATCCAAGTATGCGAAGCCATCCAGCACGCGCATCAGAAGGGGGTAATCCACCGGGACATCAAACCGTCTAACGTGCTGGTACGGGACCATGACGGTCGGCCAGTGCCCAAGATCATCGATTTCGGCATCGCCAAGGCCACGTCCGGAGGGGTCGAAGGAGAGGCGACCTTCACCCGTGCGGACCAGTTTCTAGGGACTCCCGCTTACATGAGCCCCGAGCAGGCGGATGGGAGGGGTGACATCGACACGCGCAGCGACATCTACAGCCTCGGGGCCATGCTGTGCGAGCTGTTGACCGGTCATCCTCCGTTCGCGCACAAGGATTTCAAGGACCGTGGGGTGGAGCAAATCCGCGGTATGCTGCGCGAGCAGGAGACGGGTGTTCCGTCCGCCCGCTTGAAGGCGGCAAGGGGTGAAGAGATGACAACCATCGCCGAACGTCGCGCCGCCGATCCGCAGCGGCTGTCGGCGGAGCTGGCGGGCGACCTCGACTGGATCGTGATGAAGGCGATCGAGAAAGACCGTCGCCGCCGCTACGAGACTGCCAACGGGCTGGCAATGGATGTCCAACGCTACCTTGATGAGGAACCGGTGCTGGCACGTCCTCCCAGCCGCCGGTATCTCTTCTCGAAGCTGGTGCGTCGCAACCGGGTGCTCTTCGCGGCGAGCGGGGTTGCGCTGTTCGGTCTGCTGGCCGGCCTCGGGGTTTCCACCTGGCTGTTCTTCCGCGAAAAGGATGCCCGTCAGCAGCAATCGCGTCTGCGGGCGGAGGCAGAACATGCGCGGAGCATGGCGGAAGAAGCTCGTGCCAACGAAGCCCGAATGCACCAGAGGGCGAAGGCGGCGGATGTCGTCACGCAAGCCGCGGTCTTCGTGAGGTACAAGGAGATGGATGAGGCCGATAAACTGCTCGCGGGACTGCGTGCGGATCTGGTCCCGGCATCCTTGGAAGCATCCAACACTCTGGTCGCGGTCGCGAATTCGAACCTCGCGAAGGGCCGCTGGAAGGAAGCCGCCGATCGGTTCCATGCCCTGATCCACGTGCTGACGAGCGTGGACATGAAGGACACCGATGCGAACTCCCGCGAGTGGTTACCCGCCGCCACCGCCATCAGCGAATGGGGGGAACCTTGGCAATACGAGGACTTCCGCAGGCTGGCCATCAGGCGCTTTGCCACTTCCTCCAATCCCATCGTGGCGGAGCACCTGCTGAAGGTCACGTTGCTGCAGCCGGCTGATCAGGAAACGTTGAAGGCGATCGCTCCGCTTGCCGGCGTGATCGAGGCGTCGCTGGTCGGACCGAATAGAGAGAAGGACGATCATCTGGTGGCTTGGCGGCAGTTCGTCCTCGCTCTACTGGCCTACCGCCAGGGCGATCTGGAGACGGCTGCCGAGTGGGCCCGCCTCAGTTCGGCCGCTACGGGAAACCAGCCGCGCACTGCGGCGAGCCGGGTTATTCTTGCGATGATCGACCTCAAGCAAGGCAGGGCCGACGATGCCCGTCAGGTATTGGAGAAGGTGCATGAGGAAGTCCGACACTGGGAGGCGGGTCCTTTCCAGATCGAGTCGAGCTATCGAATCTCGTGGTCGAACTGGGGGGTCGCGCGGATTCTGCTTCGCGAGGCTGAAGGCATGGCCGGAGCGACGGAGGAGAAACCGTCGGAGGAAGAATAGTCCTTTTTCCGTGTCGGCATCGCGCACGGATTTCCGCCTCTGCTGATGTGGGACGGATGTCGGCGGAAATGCCGTGTTCGCCTCACTTCCTTGGGTTATTGCCGCCGGATTCCTCGGGTTATGGGCCGGCGGCGTCCTGGGACAAGGGGGCGGCTGGAGCAGAGGGTTCCTGCTCCAGCCGCTAGGCTCCCACGGCGGGCCGGCTCCGGCAGGTGGTCGCTCCGGTGGAGAGTGCGGATTTCGTGTCGGCTGGCTCCACGCTTTTACGCCTTCCTTAGTCGAGGGGCGTCCAGAAGCCCGGCGAGTCCGGCCCCGCCTTCGAAATCACATGAACCTACCGAAAGGAAAAGCCATTGGCCAGTGAGAGCCGCGGCTAGCGCTTACGGGCAACCAGCGCTTCCGACAGCGCTGGGTTTGCGCCGAAGAAGTTCCGCCGGCTGAGGGTTGCAACGGCGAGTAGAACTTTATGAACCAGATTCCATTTTCATCCGGACGTGCCTCAATTAGTCCAACCATCGGCGCCAAGTCCTCCGTGCCCGGCAAGT
This sequence comes from uncultured Luteolibacter sp., assembly GCA_966211015.1. Taxonomy (GTDB): domain Bacteria; phylum Verrucomicrobiota; class Verrucomicrobiia; order Verrucomicrobiales; family Akkermansiaceae; genus Haloferula. The sequence continues at coordinate 3,701 of CBIHMP010000071.1, forward strand.
CACTGCGCGGCCCCGGCCTCGCGCGGGGCGAGAAGAAGCCGCCCCGGATCGCGGTGCTTGCCGGAGACGACGTATGCGGCGAACGGCTCAGGCAACTCTGTCATGCGGCAAAGCTGCCTTGTGCGCTGATTTGCACTCAAGGCCCCGAAGCGGACAGGCAGATCAGCGAGGCTTGCCCGCATGTAATCTTGGTGGACATCGACTCGCCGGATAGCGCGGGGATTGAGTCTATAGCGAGGATCAAGCAGCGCTTTGCCCGGATTCAGATGATCGCGGTCTCGGCTGGGGATCATGCGGAGACCATCGTTCCCGCTCTCATGGCAGGGGCCTCGGGGCATTTCATGAGATCGGCGCTTCCCGGGGAGGTGAGCCGCGCGATCCACCTTGTCCTTCACGGAGGTGCTCCCGTGAGTACGAAGATCGCGCGTCATTTGGTGGAGGGGTTGCATCAGTCCGTGGGGCAAAGGGCGGACGGCAACGTCTTAAGCAAGCGTGAGAAGGAGGTCCTGGACCTCGTTTGCGAGGGTCTCGCGAACAAAGAAATTGCCGATCGCCTGGACATCTCGCCCGAAACGGTGCGCAAGCACCTGAAGGGCATTTTCGGGAAACTCGGGGTCCGATGCCGCACGGCGGCGGCGATGAAATATCGAGGTGACCAAGGAGAGCTCGGGTCCCTTGGAAGCTTACTCTGGCGGGCTTTTGGCGCGAAAGAATGTGGAACGCGAGATTCCGTGTCGGGTTCCTTTCGGGAAATCCGCCCGTGAGGGATAGAGGCGAAATTCGATCTTCGCCTCTCAAACCCGACCTAGGACCCCAAGACCTCTCATGAAACCCCAGAATAGCGTTATCCGAAATCCATTCTCCCCGCTCGCCTTATCCGCCGACAAGCCGGGCTCCACGACGCGGAGCAAACTCTTGGCTTGTGCTCTCATTGCCGCGGTTTCCGTGGCCGCGCCCCAATCGGCTCTGGCGACCAATCTCTACTGGGATGTGAACGCCGCCGCCACGGGTGCCACCAACAGCACCACTGCGGCCGGCACGTGGGGAACAGGCATCTTGTGGAATACCGATTCCACCGGCGGCGGGGGGACCTTCACGGCCACGACCACCCTTGACGACGATTTGACCTTCTCAGCCGGAACCAATGCGACCGGAAACTTCACGGTGACCCTGTCCGGGGCCCGCCAGGCGAGGAGCATCGTGATCGAAGAGGGAAACCAACTCACTCTGGCGGGGACCAGCACGCCCTCGCTCACGATAGGGAGCGGAGGCATCACGGTCACGAACGCGGCCCGGTTTACCGCCCCCTCCAGTCTCCCGTCCTACCTGCTGGCTGCGAGCCAGACATGGACGGACAATAGCAGCAACGTCGGTTCAGCATTCGTGACCAGTTCGCTCGCCACGATCGCGGGGGTCGATGGCAGCGGGAACATCACCCTCACCCTGGATGGCACGCATGCCGTCAATACCGATGGCAGCACGATCCGGGGGTTTATCGCGGACGGCACCGGCAACACGCTGAGTCTGGTAAAGAACGGCACCGGCATCTGGCAGTTGTACGGCGGCGCCGCCAACACCAACACCTACAGCGGCGGAACCACATTGAACGCCGGTGAATTGCAGGTCAACTGCGTGACCACCTTCGCGGGTACTACTTCCGCCTTAGGAACTGGAGGACTGCAGATCAACGGCGGCACCCTTACCGCGCGGAACGGAAACAAGACGATTGCGAATACAGTGACTGTGGGCGGCGATTTCACGCTCAACGGTGCCAATGCCGGTGGCAACGTGCTGACCTTGTCGGGGAATGTGGATCTTGGAGGAGGGACCCGCACGATCGCGGTCAATGCAACCCCCGGTGCGGCGATCATCTCCGGAGTCATCTCCAACGGCGGGCTGACGAAGAGCGGCACGCGCAACCTTACACTCGAGGCGGCCAATACCTACACCGGTCCGACGACAATCACCGATGGAACGCTGACCCTGACGAACCCGACCCCTATCGACTCGAGCAGTGGTGTCTCCATCAACGGCAGCGGTGCCAAACTGGTGAGCATCGGCTTCGGCACGGTGGTGCCGGCCATCACGCTGACCCAAGGTTCGGTGGACGGAGACGGGGTTTTCAACTCGCTCACGGTCGCCGATGCCATCGGCAATGCCATCGCGGCGGGGGCTGGTGCACCGGTGCCGCTGCAGGTGAACACGCTGACCTTCCAAGGTGCGGCCACTCTGAATCTGCGGGCGAGCGGGACGGTCTCGGACCAGTACCTCACCATCACGAACCTGACCACTAGTGCGGCGGCGGACGTGGTCATTAATGCCACGAACACAGCCGGGGTGTGGACGTCCGGAACGGACTATCCCTTGATCGAATTCGACAACTACACGTCCGCGGGCGATGCGTCTCATTTCACGCTGGGAACGGTGGCCGGTCTCAATCCGACCCAGACGGCGGAACTGGTCAATACTGGCAGCGCCATCGTGCTGAGGGTCGCCGCCGAGTCCTTGATCTGGACCGGTCTTCAAAGCGCTGACTGGACCACCCAAACGGTCGGAGGCTTGCGAAACTGGAGCCACAACGGAAGCGGGGTTGAATTCACGACCAACAGTGCGGTGACCTTCGACGACACGGCCGCGCGGTTCGAAATCAACCTTGCCGAGAACGTCAGCCCGAGCGCGGTGGTCGTCGATAACGGCTTCTTCAGTGACTACACGATCTCGAGCACCGGTGGTTTCGGTATCCAAACCGGGGCGCTGGCCAAGAGCGGCGATGGTGCCCTGATCCTCACCACAAACAACGCCTATACCGGACCGACCACCATCAACGCGGGGCTTCTCGAGCTTACGGGCGCCGGGTCCATTGCCGCCAGCTCCTCGATCTCGAATAACGGCCTGCTGGTCCTCAATCCCACGGGTGGCCCGAACGTCTACCCGAACCCGATCGGGGGAACGGGGAGCCTCAGCAAGGAAGGGTCGGCCCCGCTGACCTTGGCCGGAGCCAATACCTTCACGGGCGCCTTCACGCTGGAGGGCGGCGCGCTGAACATCAATAGCGCCACGGCAGTGGGAGAGGGTCCGGGCGCCTTTGTCCTCAACGGTGGCTCGATCGACAACACCAGCGGGTCCGCGATTGCTTCGGCCTCGACCAAGCCGCAGACGTGGAATGCGGATGTCCTCTTCACGGGTTCGAGCAGCCTGGAGATGGGGACGGGCACGGTGACCGTGAGTGGAGCCGATGCCGTCCGAACGGTAACGATCAGCAATGGTACCTTGGCCGTGGGCGAGCTGAAGGCCCCGCTGCATGGCTTGACCAAGGAGGGTCCCGGCACGGTCGCATTTGCCAGCACGGGGGCTGGAGGTGCCAGCAGCGTGATCGCCGGCACGCTGACCGTCAATGGAGGCACGGTTCAGATCTGCCGCACCGGGGCCGATGCTGCCGGCAGCGGCGACTTCACCGCCGCCGGCCTCAGCGGCAGCGGAACGGTGGTTAATGGTGCGGCGATCGAGCGATGGCTCTTCGTCAACAACACGGACACCCACACCTTCAGTGGCACCTTGGCCAACGGGGGGACGGGTGCACTCGGTCTCAACAAGCTGGGCACCGGGACGCTGAACCTTACCACGGCAAACTCCTACACCGGGGCCACCACCGTGGCAGCCGGCTACCTCAACGTCCAGAACGGCAGCGCGCTCGGTGGCAGCACGGTGAGCGTCCGGACCTTGACGGGCGGACTTCAACTACAGGGTGGAGTGACCCTCGCGAATAATTTCCTGACCAGCAACGATGGCAGCGGCGCGTCCGGCTACGCCATCGCGAATCTCAGCGGGAACAATACCATCACCGGGACGATCTCGCTTACCGATGGTGCCGGTCCCACTGCGGTCCAGTCTGATGCCGGTGCGCTGACGCTCTCGGGCAACATCACGAATGTCATCGCCGCCAACCGCATCCTGATCTTGGAGGGTGCCTCCACGGGGGCCAATATTGTCAGTGGTGTGATCTCCAACGGCGTGACCGGAACGACCAGCGTGACCAAGAACGATGCGGGAACTTGGACGCTCTCGGGCACCAATGCCTATACCGGCCCGACCACGGTGAATGCCGGGACTCTTTTGATCACGGGCAATGCGGCCGGAGCGACGGGAGCGGTGATCGTCAACAATGGCAGCACCCTCGGTGGAACCGGAGCCCTCGGAGGATCGTTGACCGTTGATGCAGGCGGTCATCAAGCGTTCTCCGTGGCCGCCACACCGGGCGCGCAGGTGGCGCGAACCATTTCCGGGGCCTTGACGCTCACGGCGGGCAATGTTCTGGATCTCACTGCCGCGACGACCCCGGCCGATGGGAGCTATACCTTGCTTACCGCGAACGGCGGAATCACGGGTAGTGCCACCACCGTCAATCTGAACGGGATCGACGGGGTGGTGTCGGTGGCCGGCAACAGCCTGGTGCTGACCGTGGGTGCTTCCGGTTACGATAGCTGGGCTGCCTCCCAAGGCCTAACCGAAGCGAACAAGGGGCCGGATCTCGACCCCGAGTTGGATGGCATCGCTAACCTGCTTGAGTTCGTTCTCGGCGGGGAGCCTCTGGCTTCCGACCCTTCGATCCTGCCCGATCTTGCGGTGACGTCTTCGGACTTCGTCTTCACCTTCACCCGCTCCGACGAGTCGGAGGCGGAGGCCGCATTGGCCTTCCAGTTCGGCTCGACGCTCGCTGGTTGGACCAACGTCACGATCGGAACGGTTTCCGCCGGCCCAGTCACCGTCACCGAGAATGGGACCGCGCCTGACTCGGTCGTCGTGACGATCCCGCGCACCAGTGCGGTGGGCGGCAAGTTGTTTGGACGCCTCAACGCCACCACACCATGATGCACTTAAACCGCTCGGGCTGCTCGAGGGTCAGCCCGGGCGGTCCTCCGCTGCTCGTGCAGCTGGTCTTCGCAATGGTCGCGCTTGCCGGGTCTCTCTCGGCGGCTCCCTACATGCCAGCGTCCTTCCTGCCGGTCACCGAGGTGGCGGCACCGGGGTCGTTCCAGATCGCTGGCGCCGGCTCACCGGTGCCGATCCATCATAGTGCGGACGACGCAGTGGTTGTCGGGGTCGCGGCGGAAGCACTCCGCGGCGATGTCGAGCGCGTCACCGGCCAGATTCCCGTGGTCTCCACCGCGCAGCCATCGTCTTCCAAGGCGATCCTGATCGGCACGCTGGGACAGAGCGACTTGATCGACGGCCTCGTCGCCGCCGGCAAGCTGGATGTCAGCGCGATCCAAGGACAGTGGGAGGCTTATATTGCGGCGGTTGTGGAAAGTCCTCTTGCCGGGATGGACCGGGCTTTGGTGATTGCGGGAAGCGATCGGCGCGGCACGGCCTTCGGTGTTTTTGGACTGTCGGAGGCCATGGGAGTCTCGCCTTGGTACTGGTGGGGCGATGTCCCGGTGGTGCAGAAGGCATCGCTGCATGTCGGGGGAGGTGTGTTCCATGCGCCATCACCTGCGGTGAAGTATCGGGGCATCTTCATCAATGACGAAGATTGGGGACTCGAACCTTGGGCGCGCCAAACCTTCGACCCCGTGGGGGACGTCGGCCCGACCACCTATGCGAAGGTCTTCGAGCTGCTGCTGCGGCTTCATGCGAACTACATCTGGCCGGCGATGCATCCGAGCACCCGGCCCTTCTACACCGTGGCGGGAGACCGGGAGATCGCGGACGACTACGCCATCGTGATGGGCACGTCTCACCACGAGCCGATGCTGAGAAATACCTTGGAGTACAGCGAGTCCACCCTCGGGCCCTACAACTACTGGACGAACCGGCAGGGCGTTGCCGACTTCTGGGAACAGCGGGTCGTGGAGACCGCCGGGCAGGAGAACATCTACACCGTCGGCATGCGGGGCCTCTCGGATGGAAGCATCGCCGCCCCGGCGGGCACGACCACCACGCAGAAACGGGACATGATCCAGAATGTGATCATCCCCGATCAGCGCCAGATGCTCTCGGAGCATGTGAATGCGGATCCGACGCAGGTGGCCCAGGTGTATGTGCCCTACAAGGAGGCTTTGCTCCAGTATCAGGCGGGTCTCCAGCTTCCGGATGATGTGACCTTGGTTTGGCCGGACGACAACCACGGCTACATCCGCCAGCTATCCAACAGCGCCGAGCGCGCGCGAAGCGGGGGATCGGGCGTTTACTACCACCTTTCCTATTGGGGTGCCCCGGCGAACTACCTTTGGCTCCTGACCACGCCGCCGGGGATCGTCCGCTCCGAGATGCTCAAGGCATGGGACTACGGTGCGCGCCGTATCTGGATCGCCAATGTAGGGGACATCAAACCGGGCGAGATCGGGATGGAGTTCTTCCTGCGCCTGGCGCGGAACCCGGAAGCATTCCGGGATTTCGACCAGCATGCGTGGTTCGCCGAGTGGGCCGGCCGCACCTTCGGACCGACCCATGCGGACGCAATCGCCGGGCTGATGGAGGAGTATCACCGCTTGAACATCGCGGTGCGTCCGGAGCATCTCAGCCGCACGAGCAGCGGGTTCGATTTCACCGGCAATGGTGACGAGGCACAACGGAGGCTCGACGCTTTCGCCGCGCTCCAGGCTGCGGCGGACGGGCTTTATGCCGCGCTTCCTGCCGAACAGCAGGCCGCCTTCTACGAGATGGTGCTCTATCCCATCCGCGGCTCGCACTTGCACAACCGCAAGATCTTGCTCGCCGAGCGCAGCCGCCTGTGGGCGAGCCAAGGCAGGGCCGCTACCAATGCGTTGGCGGCTGCTGCGCAAGCGGCGCAGTCCGCGCTTCAGGGCGAAACGACCTTCTACAACCAAAGCAACGCCGGAGGGAAGTGGAAGGGCATGATTACCTCCACGACCACGGGAGCGGCCAGCGCGCCCTTCCTCATGCCAGCGACGGGAACTTATGGGGCTCCGGCGGTGGCCGGGCTTGGAGTGGCGGTGGAAGGTTCCGCATCCCCGGTGCCGGAGGGAACCGCGGGAGTGCTGCCTGCCTTCAATCCGGTGGCGGACGCGGAGTATTTCATCGATGTCTTCAACACTGGCTCCGCCGCCTTGGCATGGACGGCCCAGGCCAGCCACCCTTGGATCAGCCTGAGCCAATCCAACGGTGAAGGAGACGCGCGGATCATGGTGGGCGTGGATTGGGAAAAGGTGCCCCGCGGTCATGCGATTCCGGGCACCATCACGATCCAAGGAGCGGGCTCGAGCCGCACGGTGAAGGTCGCTTCCTTCTATCCGCTCTCTCTCAATCCCGCGACCCTCCCGGCGGCCGTGGAGAACAATGGATCGCTTGTGATCGAAGCGGAGGACTTCACCAGCTTCTCCGATCGTGCCGATGGTGCCGGCTGGCGGCGCGTCGATGGTGCCGCGGCTTCGGGTGACGGCATGAGCGTCCAGCCGCTCACCATTCCGAGCATCGATCCATCGGAGGTCCTTGCCAACTCGCCCTCCCTGACCTGGCGCTTCCATGCTTTCGAACGTGGATCCACCCGCATCCGGATGGAGTGCCTGCCAACGCACCGGATCACTTCGGAGCACCCGGGTTGCCGCTACGCGATCTCCTTGAATGGCGATATCCCCCGGATCGTGGACATCGATGCCGATGAGAATTCCGGAGCGTGGAGTGCCAATGTCCTGCGCGCTGCGGCTCACGGGCTTTCCTATCATGTCATCTCCACCGCGGGTCTCCAAACGCTGCAGGTCTGGATGATCGATCCGGGGGTGGTGCTGGACCGGATCCATGTGACGCTTCAGCCGGGCGGCTTCGAGGCGGAAGCAATGGTGGCGAGCCATACCGCGGGCCGGGTCTATCGTTCCTTTGCCGAGGCGGAGGCGAGCGGGGGAGAGGCCGTCGCCCTGGAGTCGGTCAATGTCGGCGACCAGATGACGCTCGAATTGCCCGCGGTGGCTACGGGGAGCTTCGACCTGAAGCTGCGCGTCAAGCAATCGACCAACCGCGGCCGGATCCAGCTCTCCCTGGCCGATAGTGCCGCGGGACCATTCGTCAACATCGGCCCCGAGCTCGACCTCTACAGTGCGACAGCCGGTTACGCGGACCTTTCACCGATCCGGGTGGCATTCGCCGCGCCGGGGAACAAGTTCCTGCGCTTCACGGTCACTGGAAGAAACTCCGCCAACACCTCGGGCCAATCATGGATCACCGCGGACCGGATCGGTCTGGTCGCAACGAATTCACCGCCGCCCTCGCTGATCGAGTCCGAGAACGTGAGCAGGACCGGCACGGCGGGAAGAACCCTCCGCGTCTTCTCCGACGCCGCGGCGAGCGCCGGAGCGGCCGTCGCGCTAGAGTCCACCACGGTCGGCGATCAGGTTACCTTCTCGCTGCCCGGGGTTGCTGCGGGAGCCCACGACCTCACGGTGCGGGTGAAGAAACACAGCAACCGCGGTATGGTTCAACTCGCGGTGGCCGATGCCGCAGAAGGCCCCTTCACGAACTTCGGGGGAATCGTGGACCTGTACGGCGCTTCGGAGCACTTCGCGGACCTTCCGACGATGCGGTTTACGGCTGCATCCGCCGGGACGAAGTTCCTGCGCTTCACGGTGACAGGCCGCAACGCAGCCGCCACTTCGTCCTGGATCGCGGTGGATCGCTTCAACCTTCAGCCCGTCGATGCCGGCCTCTCGCTGCAGCCGGTGCAAGATTGGCGATGGAAGTATTTCGGTACTTTCGAGTCGCAGGATGATGCCGCCGACGATGCCGATCCGGACCACGATGGCCTCTGCAACCTGCTTGAGTATGCGTGCGGCGATCACCCGACCATGACGAACGCGGCTCCCTGGCATGGCTTTCTTGCGGAGGACCGCCTGGGCATCACCTTCCCCCGCCGCCGGGATGCGGTGGACGTGATCTATCGCGTGCGGGCAAGCGGGGATTTGGCGACGGAAACCGAGATCTGGAGCAGTGCCAACGTACCATATCCGGGCGGGGAGTCCGGGAGCGTGATGACCACGGTCTTCGATTCCGAATCGACCCTCGACCACCGTGCCCGCTTCCTCCGCCTCGAAGTGCTCCGGCCTTGAGCCGAAGAAAGGCTGTCGGGTTACCGGCCGAAAATCCGCCAAGGATCATGAAGGGACCTCCGCTTCACCGGCTCGGAGCGTCCATCCTCCCTAACAGAACGTCCATGAAACCCACTCCCATCGTCAAAGCATCCAAGCTGAACCTGCAGCGCACATTTTGGAAACGCAGCCTGCTGCTGGCAGCAGGAACCTCCGCCATCGCCTATCAGTCCGCTCCCGCAGCCAATCTCTATTGGGACAGCGACGGCACCACGGCGGGCGCAGCCGCCGCCACCACGGCCGCGGGAACATGGGGCACGAGTAACTTTTGGAACACCGATTCCACCGGCGGTGCCAGCGGGGTCTTCACCCCCGTCACGACGATTGCCGACGATGTGTTCTTCTCGGCCGGCACCGATGCCACCGGCAACTATACGGTGACCCTCACCGGAGCGCAGTCGGCCCGGAGCATCACGGTGGAGGAAGGCAATCAGCTCGGCCTTGCGGGCACCGCCACCCCCTCGCTGACCTTGGGGAGCGGTGGCATTACGGTGGGTAACTCGGCGAGGTTGACCACGGCGGCGAGCCTTGCGTCGCTCCAGTTGTCCGGCAGCCAGACATGGACGAACAACAGCAGCAGTGCCTCGTCCGCTTTCGTCACGAGTTCGTCCGCCACCATCGCAGGCGTGGCGAGCACGGGAAACATTGTCTTCACCCTGGATGGCACCCATGCGGTCAGCACCGACGGCAGCACGATCCGCGGGATCATCGCCGATGGCACCGGCAACACCCTTGGTGTCGTGAAGAACGGCACCGGCATCTGGCAGTTGTACGGGGGCACCGGCAACGCCAATACCTATAGCGGCGGCACCACTCTGAACGCGGGCGAATTGCAGATCAACAGCGTGAGCACGTTCATGGGCACCACTTCCGCTCTGGGAACGGGAGGGCTGACCATCAACGGCGGGATCCTCACATCGCGGAATGGTAGCAAGACGCTCGCCAACGCGGTAACCGTGGGCGGCGATTTCACGCTCAACGGTGCCAATGGCGGTGGCAATCTGCTAACCCTCTCCGGTTCCGTGAATCTCGGCGGCGGCACCCGCACGGTCACGGTGGCCGCGGCCGGCGGCGCTGCCATCTCCGGCGGGATTTCCAACGGCGGGCTCACCAAGGCCGGAACCTCGACTCTTACTCTCAACGGAACGAATACCTACACCGGGGCCACGACGGTGAGCGGCGGGACCTTGGCGTTGGGTGCAACGGGGTCGATTTCGAATTCCTCGGGAGTCGTTCTGAATGGCGGCACCTTCAATGTCTCGGCGGTGGTCGGGGGCTATGCGCTCGGCGGGGGCCAGTCGCTCAGCGGCAGCGGTGCCGTGACCGGCGACCTTACGATCAACGGCACCCTGGCCATCGGTTCCTCGCCCGGCACCATCACCTTCAACGACGACCTGATCCTGGGGCTCGGCTCCACTTCGAACTTTGAATTCACCGGCGCGTCGTTCGCCGCGGGCACCTTCGATCTGGCGCTCGGTGGCACGGGGGTTCAGGCAATGGCCTTCGGCGGAACTCTCAACTTGCTCTTCGACGCCGGTGAAACCTACGCGAACAACTCGACGGTGAAGATCTTCGACTTCGAAACCTACTCCGGCACCTTCACCG
>CBIHMP010000072.1:0-14343 GCA_966211015.1 uncultured Luteolibacter sp.
CTGGTGGTCACCGCCGATGCTCCTTTGACCGGCCTCCGGAACCGCGAACAGCGCGCGATGTTCCGCGTGCCGCCGGGGATCGAAAGCGTGAACCTGCGCGGCATGCGCACGGTGCCCCCGGCCGATCGCGTCTTCGGCAGCGAACTGCTGGCGACCGTGCCGGTGTGGAAGGACCTGGAGTGGCTGCGCTCGCTCACCGGACTGCCGATTCTCCTGAAAGGCGTGCTCGATCCGGAGGACGCGGGGATCGCCCGGGACGAGGGCATTTCCGGGATCGTGGTGTCGAATCACGGTGGCCGCACCTTGGACACCGTGCCCGCCGCCATCGAGGCCCTGCCGCGGATCGCGGAGCGCCTGCAGGGCTCGCTGCCGCTGCTGGTGGACGGGGGGATCCGGCGCGGCACGGACATTCTCATCGCGCTCGCGCTGGGAGCCTCCGGCGTGATGATCGGGCGACCCGTGCTTCACGGGCTGGCCGCGGCCGGAGCGACCGGGGTCGCACACGTTTTGAAAATCCTCCGCACCGAGCTCGAGATCGCGATGGCGCTCACGGGGAGACCGACGCTCGGGGACGTGGACCGCTCGGTTCTGTGGTAACGAAATATCCCGAGCAGCGGCGGTGCCGCTGCTTGTCTTCCGGGGCGGGTGATCACATCTCCGCCCACTGCCGCAGCAGGTTGTGGTACACCCCGGTGAGCTGCACGCCGGATTGGCTGGCGGCGGGATGATCGGGCAGACTCGCGGAGAGGCGTTGGATCGCGAGGTCGAGGTCGAAGAGGATCGAGCGCTGCTCGTCGGAGCGGATCATGCTCTGGACCCAGAAAAAGGAGCACAGCCGGGTGCCGGCCGTCACCGGAGTCACGCGGTGCAGGCTGGTCGCCGGATAGAGCACCATGTGCCCGGCGGGGAGCTTCACGCTCTTCGAGCCGTAGGTGTCCTCGATGATGAGTTCGCCGCCTTCATATTCGTCCGGCCCGGTGAAAAAGAGGGTGCAGGAGAGATCCGTACGGATGCGGTGGCCGCTGCCGGGGATCTGCCGGATGGCGGCGTCCACGTGGGTGCCGTAGGTCTGCCCGCCGGAGTAGCGGTTGAACATCGGCGGCAGGAAGTGCAGCGGCAGGGCCGCCGACATGAAGAGGGGATTCGCCGTCAGGGCGCGCAGGATCGCCTCGCCCGCCTGCCGCGCCGCGGGATGCTGGGCGGGGATCTGCAGGTTGTCCTTCGCCTTCACCGCCTGATGGCCGGCGGTGGCCTTTCCATCCTCCCACTCGGCGGCTTCCAGCAGGGCGCGGAGCTCCGCGGTTTGGTCGGGGGACAGGACGTCGGGGATGCAAACAATCATCGGCGGAGCAAGGGTGACGAGATGAGACTGGATCTCAATAGATCTGCCCTGCAAGCGCAATCCCGACCGGGAGGAGCCAATGTGGCGGTCGGGTGACTTTTTCCGACAGCGGGAATTTTCCCTTTGACTTCCGCAGGCTATTGAGACGCATTCGCAACAACTCGTGCGCGCCGTGAGGCGGTGCGACTCCGAGAGCCTCTCATCCGCAATGAAAATCGACCCTGACCAAACATCCCGGCGCCTCCGTTCCTCCCAGCTTCCGGACGGCCTCGCCGTCACCGGAACGCTCCTCGCTCTCGGCCAACTGGCCGCTCCCGCCGCCACCGCGCAGGAGGAAAAGAAAGAGGAAACCAAGAAGCCCGAGGAATTGGCGGAACTGGTGGTCGATGCCAACAAGGAGAAGACGCTCTACAAGCCGGAGCGCCTGGCCTCCCCGAAATTCACCCAGCCGATCCGGGACATCCCGCAGACCCTGAACGTGGTACCGAAGGAAGTGATGCAGCAGCAGGGCGCCACCAGCCTCCGCGACGTGCTGCGCAACGTCCCCGGCATCAGCATGCAGGCAGGGGAGGGCGGCGTCCCCACGGGCGACAACCTCTCGATCCGCGGCTTCAGCTCCCGCACCGATCTCTTCATCGACGGCGTGCGTGACTTCGGCGGTTACACCCGCGACCCCTTCAACCTGGAACAGGTCGAGGTGACCAAGGGTCCCTCCTCCACCAACGCGGGCCGCGGCTCCACCGGCGGCTCCATCAACCTCGCCAGCAAGACCCCGTCGCTCGACAAGCGCTATGAGTTCATGCTCGGCGGCGGTACCGACGACTACATGCGCGGTACCTTCGATATCAACCAACCGATCGAAGGTCTGAATGGCGCGGCCTTCCGCGTGAACGGCATGTATCACAATGCCGACACCCCGGGCCGCGACATCGCCACCGAGGAACGCTGGGGTATCGCGCCGTCGATCTCCTTCGGCCTCGGCACGGAGACGCGCGCGACGCTGAGCTACTTCCACCTCGATCAGAAGGGCATCCCCGACTACGGCATCCCTTGGGTGCCTGCCGCCAATACCGCCTTCCCGAACTGGGGCGACACCATCGCGCCGGTGGATTCCAGCAACTTCTACGGGCTGGTGCTGCGCGACCACCTGGAGAACACCACCGACCTCATCACGGCGGAAATCCAGCATGATTTCTCCGAGACCGCCAAGCTGCGGAACATCACCCGCTACGGCGTGACCACCACGGACCTGAGCGTCACCGCGCCGCGCTTCCTGAACAACACGAGCACCACGATCCGCCGCACCGACTGGAAGACCCGCGATCAGGTCGATACCATCCTGGCGAACTACACCGACCTCAACCTGGAGTTCAACACCGGCAAGCTGGAGCACAAGTTCGTGACCGGCATGGAACTCTCCCTGGAGAGCTCCAAGAACTACGGCCGCACCGATCTGAACGCGGCCTCGGCACCGACCACCGATCTCTTTGCGCCGAATCCGTATGACTCCTATTTCCCGATCATCTTCCGCAACGGCGCGGGCGCGGTCACGGACGCTTTCAGCGCCGCGCTGTATGCCTTCGATACGGTCAAGATCAACGAGCACTGGCAGATCGACGGCGGGGTCCGCTGGGACTACTTCGACGTGGACTACAAGAACCGCGCCCTCGGCGGTGCCGCGACCATCCTCGGCAGGACCGATGACATGTTCAGCTATCGTGGCGCCATCACCTGGAAGCCCTGCGAGCCGGGCAGCGTCTATCTCGCCTACGGGACGTCCTTCAACCCCTCCGCCGAGGGCCTGACCCTCGGCAACACGGCCACCGCCACCAACAGCATCAACGTCGATCCGGAAGAGAGCGAGACGGTGGAGCTGGGGACCAAGTGGGAAGTCTTCGACGAGAAGCTCCTGCTCACCGCGGCGGTCTTCCGCACGGATAAGACCAATGCCCGCACCCAGGATCCGGCCGATCCGACGGACGTCGTGGTGCTCGACGGCGAGCAGCGCGTGCAGGGGATCGAACTCGGCTTCACCGGGGCTGTCACCGATACTTGGCACATCACGGGCGGCTACACCTACCTGGACAGTGAGATCCTCGAATCCCGGAGCGCCGCGGAGGTCGGCAAGGAACTGAGCAACACCCCGGAGAACTCCTTCAGCCTCTGGAGCGTGCATGACATCCCCGGCGGCTTCCAATTCGGCCTGGGGACCAATTTCGTGGACACCCGCTTCAACAACAATACCAACACCCGCGAGGCCGATTCCTACTGGCTCTACAACGCGATGCTGGGCTACGTGGTGAACGAGAACCTGAGCGTGCAGCTCAACGTCTATAACCTCGCCGACAAGGAATATCTCGACCGCATCGGCGGCGGCCACGCCGTCCCCGGCACCGGGCGGTCGGTGACGCTGAGCACCCGCTTCGTCTTCTAAGGAAATTTCATCTGCTACGGTTGCAAACAGGGACGGGAAGTATCGCCAGGGCGTGCTTCCCGTCCCGCATTGTCAGGTCCCAGCGAAATGCAAGTCGCGGAAGCACCAGAACCCGTCACCAGCCCGAGGGCCGAGGCCAAGAAGCGCAAGGCTTTCTGGACGAAACAATTTTACCTCTGGCACTGGGTCAGCAGCGCGATCTGCCTGGCGGCGATGCTGCTTTTCGCCGTCACCGGCATCACTCTCAACCATGCGGGGCAGATCCCCGCGCAGCCAGAAGTCACGGAGCGGACGCTGACGGTTCCCGGCGAGCTGCTGGAGTCGATCGCTTTCAAGGGCGAGGCCGATGCCAAGGCCCCGCTGCCGGATGGCCTGGCCGCGTGGCTCCGGAAGGAACTGCGCACCCCCATCGCCGGCAAGGAAGCCGATTGGTCGGAATTCGAGATCTATCTGGGTCTCCCGCGCCCGGGCGGGGATGCTTGGCTCTCCATCGACCGCGAGACCGGGGAGCTTACGCACGAAGTGACGAAGCGCGGCACCGTTTCCTACCTGAACGATCTCCACAAGGGCCGCCACACCGGCACCGCGTGGGCGTGGTTCATCGATGTGTTCTCCGTCGCCTGCGTGGTCTTCTGCCTTACGGGTCTTGCCCTGCTCTACGTGCACGCGAAGCGCCGCCCGAAGACTTGGCCGATTGTTGCGGCGGGCGTCTTGCTGCCCGTCATCATCATCATCTTTTTCGTTCACTGATACCCATGAGACATTCCTTCGCCGCCCTCGTTTCCCTGCTCGCCGCGTCCGCCGCCATGGCAGGCACCGAATTGACCATCGAGATCCCGCAACTCGGCGTCGCGGAGTATCACCGTCCCTATGTTGCCGCCTGGATTGAAAAGCCGGACCGCTCCGTGGCCGCAAATCTCAGCGTGTGGTACGACATCGCCATGAAGGACGGCGAGGGCGCGACCTGGCTGAAGGACATCCGCCAGTGGTGGCGGAAGTCCGGCCGCTCGCTGAAAATGCCGGTGGACGGTGTCAGCGGGCCCACGCGGCCCGTGGGAACCCATACCGTCACGCTCCCCGGGAAGGCCGCCACGCTGCCGCCGTTGGCGGAGGGGGAATATAACCTCGTCGTCGAGGCCTCGCGCGAGGTCGGCGGCCGGGAAATGCTCCGCGTGCCCTTCAAATGGGACGGCAAGACCGCCGTCGATATTTCCGCCCAAGGCAAGAGCGAGCTCGGGAAAGTCCGGCTCGCCATCCAACCCTGACCCCACCACCGAGACCATGAAAACCACGCTCAAGAAATCGCTCGGCATCGCCGCGCTGCTCGCCCTGTCCGCGAACCCCGTCCTGGCCCACCGCTTCTGGATCATCCCCTCCACCTCGGTCCTCTCCGGGGAAAACCAGTGGGTCACCATCGACGCC
Source organism: uncultured Luteolibacter sp. (assembly GCA_966211015.1). GTDB lineage: Bacteria > Verrucomicrobiota > Verrucomicrobiia > Verrucomicrobiales > Akkermansiaceae > Haloferula. The sequence goes on from CBIHMP010000072.1 coordinate 5,199, forward strand.
GCCATCTCCAACAACCTCTTCTTCCCGAACCACGTGTCCGCCCCGCTGGAGGCGATGACCGTCACCGGGCCGGACGGCAAACCGGTGGAAATCCAGAACGGCAAGCAGGGCAAGCTGCGCACCACCTTCGATATCGAGCTGACCCAGCCGGGCAGCTACAAGATCGCCACCGTACGCGAGATGTTCTCCGCCCAATGGAAGGAAGGCGCGGAGGTCAAGCGCTGGCGCGGTCCCGTGGCGGACTTCGCCAAACAGGAGCTGAAGGGCAAGCCCGAGCTGAAGGTTTTCGAGAATCACTCCCGCGTTGAAACCGTGGTGACCTCCGGCGAGCCCTCGAACGTCGCGCTCAAGCCGACCGGCAAGGGCCTGGAACTGGTGATCGGCGACAATCACCCCAACGATCTCTACGCGGGCGAGAAAGCGAGTTTCACCCTCCATCTCAACGGCACTCCGGCCGCAAATGCCAAGATCACGCTGGTGAAGGGCGACGATCGCTATCGGAACGAGCCCGGCGAGACCGTCATCACGACCGACGCCAAGGGTGCCTTCCAAGTGTCCTTCTCGGAGGCCGGCCGCTACTGGCTGAACGCCACGCAGGAGACGGAGGGCGGCAATTTCGAGGGCGTGCCGCTGGGCCGCCGCGTCTCCTACACGACCACCTTCGAGGTGCTGCCGGAGTAAGCGGGAGGCATCGGTCCCGCCGCGATTTCGCGTGGCGGAGCGGAGTTTCCATCGGGCCGGGACGGGTGACACCCTGTCCCGGCCCGATGTTTTTCGCAGATGGACGTCCGGGCCGACCGGTTTTTTTTTCGGCTGCAGCAGGGAAAAGACGCGGATGTCGAGAGGTTGAATGTTGCAAATTTGTCACGATTTAATGCTTATGGGTGTCATCATGAGCCAGAGACATAGAAAGACACCAATTGCAGGAGAACGATTTAGGTCAATTTCTGCTCAAAATAACTAAGCCGATGACGCCCGGAGAGCCGTGATACTCGGTCCGGTCATTGCGGATGGTCCGCGATGGCCGGGCATCCCTCCTTCAGGGGGGACGAAGTTTGCTCCAGCTACTCCGATGACCCTGAATAAATACCCACAAAAACACCGTGCCGGCTTTGCCCGGCGAACGGGCCTCCTCGCGGGGGCTCTTCTGGCACTTGGATCCGCCGGGCCCTTGGAGGCGGCGGATTACAATTACCGCTATTACAAATTCCAGACCACCGAGACCCTCGGCGGCGGGAATTTGATCCAGATGTCCGAGTTCAAGCTCTTGAACGGGACCACCCGCCACAGCCCCGACCTCGGAAATGGCGGCCAAGTCTTCAATACCCCCGCCGGGGAGAGTCCGGGCAATGAGATGCCGGTGAACCTCATCGACGACAACACCGCCACGAAGTGGTTCAACTTCGGCGGTGGCGATACCCCGGGACTCCGCGCGGTCATCTTCGATTTCGGCGACGCGGTCGTTCCGCCGACGATCAACTCCTATACCTTCGTGACCGCCCAAGGCGGTGCCACCCTGAACGGGGAGAACAGCCGCAACCCCACGAGCTGGGTCCTCTCCGGCAGCGACGATGGCGAGACCTGGAACGTCCTCGACGTCCGCACGGACTACCCCACGCCGCTGGCGGCGACCACGGAAATCACGCCGCCCTTCCTGATTCCGGATGCTATCCCGCCGGTGATCACGAGCTTCACCTCGGATCCGGTGGTGGTTCTCAATGGAGATCCGGTGACCTTCACCTGGACGACGGACCTGACGGACACGGTGACCCTCACGCCCGGCGGGCCGGCCGGACTGCCCACCTCCGGGACCACGGATCTCGTTCCTCCCGCGAGCGCGGATACGGAATACGTCCTGACCGCGTCTTCCACCGTGAATCCTCCCGCCACCCGTTCCCTCAAGGTGCGGAGCGTGGCCGGGGGCACCGCCACCGGCCGCTTCGTGCGCTTCACTCCCGTGGAAACGGCGGATGGAAACATCCAGCTCGCCGACATCCAGTTCTATCAGGAAGTGGAGGCCAACGACGTGGAGCGGATCCCCGTGCTGGTCACCTATATCGACGGTAGCGGCGGCACGGGCGGGGAGTCTCCGGATCAGATGCGGGATGCAGACCCCGCGACCAAGTGGTTCTCCGGAACCTTGAGGCCGGTGGTATTCGACTTCGGCGATGAAGTGACCTTCGACAAGTATCGCTTCACCCTCGGCGGGGATGCGGCGGCCTGGCCCGGCCGCAATCCGCTGAAGTGGACCATGGAGGTCAGCCCCGACCAGTTCATCTGGACCAAGGTCGAGGACTTCACCGCCTTCAACTATCCGATGCCCTCGGTGGATAACGCGCAGATCACGATCCCGATGCCGGGGATCAGCGTGGGCCTGCCGCCGACCATCGATCTGCTGCGCGGGACGCGCCTGACGGACGGGACCATCTCGCTGGAGTGGGCCACCACGGGAGCCGAAGAAGTTTCCGTGAACGATCCGAACGGCACGGGACTCCCCGAAGACGGCTCGCTGCCCGTCACCCCGGCCGGTGCGGTCACCTACACGCTCACCGCGACGAACATCCACGGCTCGGTCACGGCGGATGTCAGCTTCGGCGCGGTTCCTACCGAACTGCCTACGACCATCGCCTACACGAACTTCAACACCGCGGGGAACGAAATCGTGGTGAACGGGCCCGCGGCCTTCGTGAACGACGTGCTTCAGATGCCGCAGGGCGGGGATAACCTGCGCCTGCGTCTGGTGCCGGACTTGGCGGGGCAGGCAGGCGCCGCGTGGTTCCACCAGAAGGTGGCGGTCGGCAACGGCTTCGAGACCAGCTTCGAGTTCCAGTTGGCCACCGCCGGCGTCGGCCGCGACGGGAACCTCTACGGAGCGGAAGGTGCCAGCTTCGTGATCCAGAACACTCCGGAAGGCACGGCGCTGTTGCCGACGACCGACAACGGCCCGGCGACCAACGGCCTGACGATCAACTTCTCCACCTGGGACAACGACAGCACCGCTCTGGTAGAGGGGGCGATGAGGTTCTACTCCGGCTCCGCCACCGTACCGATCCTGACGGTGGACCTCAGCCCCTTGATCGACTTCCGGGATTCTCCGTTCAACACGCTGACGGGATCCTTCAGCGCGGAGCCGTACGCGGTGGATATCGCCTACACCGGCGGTCTGATGGATGTCACGATCGACGGCGTGCTGGTGCTCGACGACTTCGCCATCGATCTGGAGGCCCTCGGAGCCGTCGATAGCAGCGGGCTCGGCTATGTCGGCTTCATCGCCCAGAACGGCGGCTGGTACCAAGCGAGCGACATCGTCTCCTGGTCCCTGACTCCCGGCGCGGTCACTCCGCCGCCGCTGGAGCTGGTGAGCAGCACCATCAATCCCGCCGCGGGCACGGCGAGCTTCAGCTGGGTCTCCACTCCGGAAACGGAGTACCGGATCATGAGCTCGACCGATCTGGTGGTCTGGACCCCGTTGCCGGGGCAGGAAAATATCCCCGCCACCGGCACCCTGACCGAGAAGGACGTGACCTTCACGGTGGAGTCGAAGAAGTTCTTCAGGGTTGAAGAGGAGGAATAGTTACCCTCCTCGTCGCGGATGCTCGAAGCCCCGGGCCGGATTCACTTCCGGTCCGGGGCTTTCTTTTTCGCGCCGGGCTGCGCCCCTTGCGGGGCAGCCCGGGTTCTTCGTTTACGCCATCTGCATCGAGCGCTGGAGCTCTGCCAGGCGTTGATCCGCGGCCTTGAGGGTCCGCAGGATCTTCTGCTGCTTTTCCATCTCGGCGGGATCGAGCGTGGCGGAGGCCGCGCGCTGGGCGGTTTCATTCACGGCCTGCTGGAGGGACCGTGCGGCGGCGGCTTGGAAGCGGGGGTCGGCGAAGGGCGCGCCGGGAGACATTTCCGGGTCCATGGACTCGACCAGGAAGTCCGCGAAGAAGTGCGGCTGGCAGACGCGGTACACGTGCAGGCCGAGCTCGAAGAGATCGCCCGCCAGCGGGCGCAGGGCCTCGATGCCGCGCTGCTCCCAGTGACGCTCCACGGCCAGCGCGTCTTCCACCGTATCCGTGGCGTCGCCAATCCAGTCCTCGGCGACCCCGGGACCCTTGCGCGAGCTGTCCAGCCAGGCGCAGAGGGCGTGGGCGAGCAGGTGGCGGGCCTGGAGCGCCATCTCCGCGGGCGCGGGGTGGTTCCGTTCGTGCGGGACCAGCAGCTCCAGCACGCGGCGGGCGTCGGCGGCCGTGGCCTCGGTGTCGTCCTGCACCTGGAGGGAATGGCGGCCGCGGTTCAAGGTGGCGTTGCAGAGGGTAAGGAGCTGTTGCGGATTCTGCGGTTCGGCCAAGGCCCGGATGCACTCGTCGAAGCTGCGGCGAGCTTCGGCGGGATCCTCCACCGCCAGGCCGCGGTTGGCCCAAGCCAGGGCATAGCGCTGGAGCGTGGCGGGACTTTCCTCGTAGGGCAGCTGCTTCAAATGCGCGATGGCCTCGTCATAGGCGGCCGCGGCTTCCGCGGAGCGGTCCATGCGGTGGAGTACATCGCCGCGGTTCATCCAGCCGGCGGAAAGCCCCCAGCGGATGCCCGGCTCCTCTTCCAGCGGAAGATCCTTCCGCAGCGCGATCGCGCGGTCGAAGTCCTCCAGCGCGGCGGGTAGTTGCTCTTCCTCGCCGCCGCTCAGCAGGCAGATCCCGCGGTTGGTGTGGAGATTGGCCAGTTCGTTCCGGCCGCGCGGCGTGCCGTCATCCAGGTCGGCGGGATTTTCCAGCGCCGCATGGTAAAAGGGCAGGGCGTGGTCCAGCAGGCCGTGGTCGCGGTGCAGGTTCCCCAGCACCATGCGGGCGAGCGCTCGGGCGGAGCGCCCGGCGGCATCCGGGCTGTCGCCGAGAGTTTCCACTACCGAGCTCAACTCGCCGATGGCGGTGGTGAAGTCCTCCTCGGTGAGGGGAATCGGGACATCGCGCCATTTGAGAACGGTGGCGAGGATTTCCGGCAAACCGGGTGCCTGCGGGGTGGAACGAAAGACTTCAGCCATGTGTAGGCGCGAACCTCCGCGGGCCGCGGCGGGAGGTCCAGCGAAACGATGGGCTGAGGGTGAAAATGCGCTCCGGCGCGGTGGTGAAATCGCTGTCGGAATCCCCCGCCTTCTGCTCAGGTTCCCGCGTGCTGCGTTTCACCGGGATCGACGAACTCGCGCGGGCGAAGGGTCCGCACCATCTGGCTCTGGGGGTCTTCGACGGAGTGCACCTGGGACATCAGGCGGTGATCGCGCGGGCTCTGGAGGGCCGCGCCCGCGCGGGCGGCACCTGCGGCGTGCTCACCTTCGATCCGTATCCGATCCGCGTGCTGGCCCCGGCGAAAGCCCCGCGCCGCCTGCTCGCCTCGCTGGACCACAAGGCGGAGATCCTGGGGCGCATGGGCGTGGATTTCCTGCTCGCCCTACCCTTCGACCTGGAGCGGGCCGGACAGGAGGCGGAGCTTTTCGCGCGGGAGATCGCCGCGGCGGACGTGAGGACCATCGCGGTCGGCGAGGACTGGCGTTTCGGGAAATCGCGGCAAGGGGATGTGGCCCTGCTGGCAAGGCTTTCGGGCGAGCTGGGCTTCCACCTGGACGCCGTGCCGCCGGTGATGATGGAGGGGGAGCGCATCAGCAGCACCCGCATCCGCCAGGCGATCCGGGATGGCAATCTGGAGGCGGCGGCGAAAATGCTCGGCCGTCCCTATACCGTCGAGGGCCGGGTGGTGGAGGGCCGGCGGCTCGGGCGGCAGATCGGCTTTCCCACGGCCAATGTGGAGCGCGGCGAGGAGCAATTCCCGCCGGACGGCGTCTGGGCGGTCCGCGCGAGGGAAGGGGAGCGGCGTTTCGGGGGCGTCGCGAACCTCGGAGTGCGGCCGACCGTGGATGGCGAAAGCCGTTCGCTCGAAGTCCACCTTTTCGACTTCTCCGGCGATCTCTACGGGAAGGTGCTGGAGGTGGAATTCGTCGCGGATTTGCGCCCTGAAAAGAAGTTCGGGTCGCTTGAGGAGTTGAAGCAACAGATCGTCCGGGATGCGCAGCAGGCGATGTATATACTTCGTGGGGATGAGGCCGGAAATCGATGAAATTTCCCGGATTTTCCGCTTACCCTGTTGAAAGCGGCTCTCTATACAACCCGGAAACCCCGATGCCGATCTCCGATCGTTTCCATACCGTCACGACCCGCGCCCGCTTGCTTGCGATCGCGCCCCTGACCTGTCTCCTCCTCTGGCAGCCGCTGGCCGCTCAGGGAACTTCAGCCCTCGCCCAGGCGGAACTCCAGCGCCGTGCGGCCAATGCGCAGCAAGCGCAGGAACTGCTCAAGCAAGGCGACGAAGCCTACGAGGCGGGCAAATGGGCGGATGCCGTGAAAGCTTATACTGAAGCGCGCGCGCTTCTGCCCGCCGCTCCGGCCACGGCCGCGATGCGGGATGCCGCCACCGAGCGGCTGGTGCAGGCTTCCGTGGAGCAAGCCCGCCAGCAGCGGCGTCTCGGCGACGTGAAGGGTGCCAACCGGACCGTGGAGAGCGTGCTCGCGGAGAACGTCGCGCCGGACCACGGGCTGGCCGTCGAGATGCAGGAGCAGATCAACGATCCGATCCGCACGAATCCGGCCGCCACCTTGGAACATGCCGGGGACGTGGAGGAGGTGCGGCTGCTGCTTTACAAGGCCGAAGGCTTCAAGAATCTCGGGGACTTCGACAAGGCGGAGATGGTCTATGAAGACGTGCTGCGGGTGGATCCCACCAACAAGGCAGCGCGCCGCGGGATGGAAACGGTCGTCCAATTGAAGGCCGACTACTATCGTGCCGCCCGCGACGAGGCCCGGGCGGTCATCTTGGGAGAGGTTGACGAGGGATGGCAGCTCAGGGTTCGCCCGAACGAGGATTTGGCCGGCCTGCTGGAAGCCGGCCGCCAGACCGGCAGCAGCACCGTGCTGCTGTCCGAGAAGCTCGACCGGATCATCCTCCCGGTGGTGAGCTTCGAGGGCGTGAAGATCCAGGAAGCCTTCGATTTCCTGCGCCAGCAATCGATCGAGCGGGACACGCTCGAGACCGATCCGTCCCGCAAGGGCGTGAATTTCGTCCTCGAACTCGGCAACGATCCGGCGGTGGCCGGGAGGATCCTGGATACGGAGATCGATCTCCAGCTCCGGAACGTGCCGATGTCCCAGGTGGTGAAGTATCTCGCGGAGGTCACCCGCACGACCTACGCGCCCCAGGAGTGGGCGGTGGTGATCCGGCCCGCGGGTGCGGCTTCCGCCGATATGATCACGCGGTCCTATACCGTGCCGCCGGATTTCCTTTCCGCGGGCGGCAGCGCCGCGGGAGGTGCGGGCGTGCTCGATCCCTTTGAAAGCAAGGAGGCCTCGGAAGGTCTTCTCGCTAAGCGCCTCGATGCGGTCGAGGTGCTGAAGGGGCTGGGAGTGGCCTTTCCCGAAGGTGCGGGCGCGAATTTCAACCCGGTCAACAGCACGCTGCGCGTGGTTAATACCGTGGAGAATCTCGCGATGGTGGAACAAGCCGTCGAGCAACTGACCAGCGCCGAGCCGAAGATGGTGGCGGTGCAGGTGCGCATGATCAAGATCCAGAGCAGCGAGCTGGAGGAACTCGGCTTCGATTGGATGCTGGAAGACTACAGCCTCGGCGGCAGCGGGCTTACCCCCGGCGTTTCGGCCGGCCACCTGAGCGGCGGCACGCAGAATCCCGCGAATTTCAGCGACTTTGACCTGCCTCCCGGCGCGATCTTCCAGAGAGCGATCACCAGCGGGAACCGCAGCGGCACCGAGGCCATCACGGGCGATGCCATCGACGACCGCATCCTGGAGCAGCAGCAGGGCTTTTCCCCGGGCACCTCGCGCGCGCCCGGCATCGCTTGGATGAATGCGATCCTCAACAATACGGACGTCACCATGATGATGCGGGGACTCTCGCAGAAGACCGGCGTGGATCTGGTGGTGAGCCCTTCGACGGTGACCCGCAGCGGGCAGCAGTCCACCGTGGAGATCATCCGCGAATTGATCTATGCCACGGAGTACGAGCCCCCGGAGCTTCCGAACTCGGTGGGCAGCAACGTCAACATCGATCTGGATACCGGCGAGATCTTCGGCGGAGCCGCACAGCTCATCCCGATCACGCCCGCGACGCCGACTTCCTTCGACATGGAGAAGGTGGGCGTGGTGCTCGACGTCTTGCCCACGGTCAGCGCGGACGGTCACTACGTCGATCTCGCGTTGAAACCCAGCATGACCGATTTCGACGGCTACATCAACTACGGCACGCCGATCACCAGCCCGTCCGGAGCGACTCCGGCCTCCATCGCCGGTCTGGTGGATTCGCGGGTGGTTCTCACGCGCAATGAGATCCTGATGCCGGTCTTCTCGAAGGCCCAACTGGACACGCACCTCACCATCGCGGACGGAGCGACGATCGCCGTGGGCGGGATGCTCCAGGAGCGGGTTCAGAAGGTGGAAGACAGCACCCCGATCCTCGGCGACATTCCGGTCATCGGCCGCTTGTTCAAGAACGAGGCCTTTGCTCCCACCCGCACGGCGGTGCTGTTCCTCGTGACCGTGAAGGTGCTCGATCCCACGGGCGAGAAAATCCACGGCAATTGACACCCGACATTCCGCGCGGACCGTCACGCCCCGCACGTACTTCCATTTGCATGCCAGCTTCCGATTCCGAACCGGAGAAGTATTCCATCGATGAGATGATGGACCGCCTGAGGTCCAATGGCGAAGGCCCTCGCGACGGCGAGGCCACGCTGGTCACCCGGGATGATGGATCGCAGGTTTACAAGGTGCGGAAGCGCAAGCGCCGCTCCCAGCAGCCGAAGAAAGAGAAGGAGAAACGGCAGCAGCGCTTCCGGGTCGCCCAAGTGCTTGCCGCCGTGGGTCTGGTCGTGCTCCTCGGCTTGGCCTTCTTTGCATCGGTCGTTTACCTGAATACCGGTGCCTATCAGGAGAAGGTGACCGGCCGGATCCGCGAATGGACCGGAGCGGAGCCGAAGATCACCCAGCTTCGTGTCACGCCGGTCAGTGCGAGTGCCCAAGCGGTGGAACTCAAGTGGCCCGGCAATTCGACCCTGGAGAGCCTGAAACTGCAGGACATCAGGGGCGGCTTGGAATTTTCAAAATTGGTC
>CBIHMP010000073.1:0-14321 GCA_966211015.1 uncultured Luteolibacter sp.
ATAAAATCAAAGAGTTACGATTCCTCTGGTCAGAATGTGAACCAAGAGCGTGAACCGAAACTCGGGAGAAACGTTCTGGATGGGCGTGATGGGGGCTGCTAGCACGGCACCGATGAAAGCGATCCTCCCTGTTCTGGCGCTGGTGTTTTGTTCGTGCACAACCTCACACGTAATGCTCGGGCAAGCGCGCCCTGCCACCGATCCGGCCGGGGTGAGGATTTACAGCACGCCACCGGCAAAATACGAGGAGATCGCTATCGTGAACGCGGACAACGTCGGCAAGGCGTCCATCACCGAGCAAGGGCGGATCAACGACTCCTTGGAGAGGTTGAGAGAGCGGAGTGCCGAGCTTGGGGCAAACGGCGTGATTCTCAAGGGCATGAATGACGGCCCGAACACGATGATGGTCGGAAGTGGAGCTAATGGCTTCTTCACGGCCACTTCCCTTCCCTCCACCGTGCGCAAGGTCTCTGGCGTGGCTATTTGGGTGCCTTAAGATCTGCTGCCATGCTGCGAGAAATCTTATCAGGCGGGATGAAGCTGGCCGTTGGACTCGTCGTTTCCGCGGCCGTTCTTGCTGTGCCGATCTGGCTCTATAATGAACGGGAAGACGAGAAACATCGGACGGCCCAGGCTAAGGCGGAAGCTAGATCAGTAGAGTTGCAGCGGATCAAGCATTGGCCCGACTTCGCCTTGGATGGATACATCTTCAGGCTCTCCACGCGGTGGGAGCGTGGAAATTACGATGGGGACGGCAAGATCGCGTACCTTGCACGGATCGTAGGGAAAGAGCCTTTGAGCGAGGCTACTTACGGCTTCAGTATTTTGGACGCTGACGGCATGATGGTCTGGTGCGGAATCTTCGAGGGGGAGGATTTTCTAATCCGCGATCAGACCAATCCGAACGAAGGATGGTTCAACGAGGGAAAGGACGCCATAGGCCTGAGCGAGTATTCGTCGGCTGCTCGCTTTCGGGTGATCTCCTCTACGTTGCCAACCGGTCCACGTAGAGAGGCGGCCAACATGCCTTTGGAGTGAGTGCAAAATTCAGCCTGCTCGACAAAGTGCGCGTCACCGATGGCTTGCACAAGGGACTAGAGGACTTCGTCATCGGCGACCGGGAGACCGTCGACTGGCCGACCCGATTTCTAAAGGGGTGCCGGTTGCCAACTCGTCGAACCCGGCCCATCTTTTCCTCTTTTGATAGGCCGCGCTGTGCCAAGCAGCTCATGGAATTGAAGATTCGCGTCGCAACCGCTCACTTGGGGTTGTCGGAGATTGGATCCCCCACCGCCACCGCCACCGCATCCCGGTCGGGGCGGATTTCTTCCCCTTGGCGTTTTGCCCACACCTGGGTGAATTCCGCTCCGAAGAGCAGGATGATCGACGAGTAATAGACCCATAGCAGGACCAATGCGAGGGAGCCCGCCGTACCGTAGCTCGATGCCGTCGCTTCGCGTCCGAGATACCAGGCGATGGCGGACTTACCGGCGACGAATAACGCCGCGGTGAAGATCGCGCCTATCCACACGTGTTCCCAGCGCACCTGGACGTCGGGCAGCACCTTGAAGATGGCGGCGAAGAGCAGCACCACGACCGCGAAGGAGGCGAGCTCGCTCGCCACCGCCCACATCTCCGGCGGGAGATCGGCCATCTCTCCCACCCACTTGCCCATCGCCTGCAGGACCGCGCTCAGAACCATCGAGATGAGGAGCAGGAAGCCGGTGCCGAGCACCATCAGGAAGGACAGGAAGCGGTCTTTGAGAATGCCGGCGACGCCCCTCCCCGGCTTCTGTTTCACACCCCACACGGTGTTAAGGGCATCCTGAAGCTGTCCGAAGAGCCCGCTCGCCCCCACGAACAGCATCGCGAAGCCGCCGATGGAAACCCAGACATTTGCCTCCGGCTTGCGGGCCTGCGCCACCATCTCCTGAACGGCAAAGGCCCCGCTGGCCCCCAGGCTGCTTTTCAATTGATCGCTCAACTCGCCGCGGACCGCCTCTTCCCCGAGAAACGCCCCCGCGACCGCCACGCAAATGACCAGCAGAGGCGCCAACGAGAAAACCGAATAGTAGGCGAGCGCCGCGCTGAGGCGTAGCACGTTATCCTCGACGAACTCGGTCACCGTCCGTTTGAGCGTCTTCCAGTAAGACTGCATCCGTGAAAATAAGCACGCTCCCCGGAAACTTCTAATCCGATCGGGTTCTCCGGCCATGGGCGAACCGGACATCCGCCCCTTCATCGCTGTGCATCGGTATCATCGAGCTTGAAAACGACGACCCGGCGATCCTCGCTTCTCACCTCTTCGGGCGCGTCGGCGGGGTGCCGTGCTTCGGACTCGCCGTATCCTACGGGGATCACTTGTTCGGCCGGGACACCATTGCGCACGATTTCGCGGGCGATCGTTTCCGCGCGCTGCTGCGAAAGGATCTGGTTTTCCTCGAAAGATCCCTCCGCGGAAGCATGGCCTTCGATAATGAACCGCTCCCCCGCCAAATCAGGGTCCTTCATGGCCTCGGCAAGAGCCTCGACCATCCCGTAGGCATGGGTGTCCGCGAAACGGGTGGAGCCGGGGCGGAAGAGGATGTCACCGCTGCTGATCATGCTCTCCTTGCTGACCGGATAGGAAATGATCCACGCATCCGCATCGCGATACTCCACGGGCAGCGCCATCAGCGGTTCCCGCACCGCGGCGAGCGCCCCTGCGGCTTCCGCGGCCGCTTGGAGCTCCAAGCTCCCCAGCGAAGCATGGGCGAGCAGCACCGCCGGGATCGAGGTTTTCGAGTGGAAGCTCACGTAGCGCCGGCCGGAATGAAAGAAGCGCCGCGGCTCCTCCAGCGGGATGAGGGCAGGGGTGCCGTCCTCCCGGCGATCACGGAAGAAGGCCGGGGCTTCGCGTCCTGCAGGGGGCCGCCCCATCAGCCGGTCCCGCAGGTAATCCTTCACCTCCATCCGCATCCGCCGGGGCACCTCCGCGGCAGCCTTGTCCGCGGCGTCGGCCATCGCGTCATCCCGCTCCTCCTCGGCACGGGAGACCGTCCCCTCCGCCCCCAGCACTCGCTGAAGGATGCCGCGGGCCTCTTCAGGGCGCCGGATCTGAAGCTTGCTCTGCCGGACGGAGGCCTCGGCGTCGGTCATCGCCTCGCGCACCGCCGTCTCGCTTTCAAAATCGGAGGGTTCCTCGGGAACCGGCGGCTCGGGCTCCGCGTCCCGGGCCCGGGCGGCGGATGAAGTCGTGCGCGAGTCAGGGTTGGCTTTGCGGTCATCGGCGTCGTTCACCGTTCCCGCCTTGGGGCTCGCCTTGTGGGAATGATCGGTCGTCCGCCGCGCCTCCGGCGACGCTTTCCTCGGGTTTGCATCGTCAACCTTGCGGGAATCCGCACCGGATGCCTCCCGCTCGTCTTCCACCGGCGCGGACTCCGGATTGGCCTTGCCGCTGTCATCCTCCACACGGCTGCTGTCTCCGGATTCCTCCTGCGACCGCTCGTTCGCCCTCCGGTCGTCATCGACCACAGGCCGCGAGTCCTTGCCGGATGCCTTGGATGTATCTTCCACGGGCGTCGAATCCCCACCCGCCTTGGCGGGAGACTGGTCCTTCAGGGGCTTCGACTCCGGATTTGCGGGATCCGCGGGATCGGCTGCAGCAAAGATCAGCGAAGTGGCGGCCGAGATACAGATGCAGGACACCAGAGTCCCCGAGCGGGTGACGGTCCGCAGGCAGTGGAAAGGGTTCGCTTTCATGCCTTTTCAGCTCGCTCGCAGCGTGCCGGTCGCCCTCGGACGTAACTCCTTGAATATGACACCCCGTTGACGCCGGTGAACTCCCTCCCCGTGCATGCCTGCGCGGTGCGGCATGCACTTTGCAGGGCCGCTTCCGGGGCGGCAGAACCGGTTTCGAGCTCACATACGGATCACCCGCGCTTATCCACGGAAATCTTGAAATGGCCGACGGCAGCCTTACCTCTACGGATGCCTCGTTTCGGTGTCGCCGGCTATCCGCCTGCCTTTGAACGCTCGGGATTCCGCCGCGACCGCGTGAAGATCTGCCAGTGGCTGGCATCCCTCGGATTGGATGCGTTCGAGCTACAGATGACCTACGGCCCCCGCACCACGGAAGCGCGGTGCCGGGAGTACCGGAAGGCGGCGGCGGACCATGGGATCAAGCTATCGGTCCACGCGTCCTACTTCATCGTTTTCACCTCGGACGACCCGGTGAAGCTGGGGAATTCGGCGGAGACGCTGAGGCGAACATACGAACTGGCACACTTGCTCGGGGCGGACGTGATCGTGCTGCACCCCGGCCCGCTCTATGGAGCCAGCAAGCCGGAGGCGATCAACACACGTTTTGTCGAAAATCTGGGCGAGGTGCTCGACGGGATCGGCCGGCCGGAGACGGGCCTGTTCATCGAGACCGCGGGGAAGATGGGACAACTCGGATCACTCGATGAGATCCTGGCGATCTCGGACCAGATGCCGGGGGTCTTTCCCTGCGTCGATTTCGGGCACCTCCATGCGCGGACGCTCGGGACACTGGCGACGGAGGAGGCGATCGAAAGTGTCTTCGCCAGACTCGCTTCGCGGGGATATTTCGATCCTTCGCGGCGGATTCATTTCCACTACACCCCGATCCACTACGGACACCGGGGCGAGATCATGCACAAGAAGATCCACGACCGCTACGAGGAGGAAGCGCCCAGGAAAACGGGAAAGGACGCAATCGATCTTCCTAGGGAGGGCTTCTTTCACCCCCGTTTCGAGCCGATCGCGCGGTGCCTGAGGAAGTGGCAGGTGGAGTGCACGGTCATATCCGAGACGAAGGACAGCCAGGAGGAAGGAGCGCTGGCATTGAAGGCTGCCTTTGACGCGAAATGAGCGGGTTCAACCCGTGGAACAGATCCCATGACTGTTTTAATCAATCCGGGACTCCATGGATATTCAAATGGTTATACATATAGTTAACCTGAAATTGCTGGACCGAGTGCGCGGTCTTTCAAGAATGCCGTATCGTTTCCCCATCCCCATGAAGTTCCCCACCGCACTCGCCGCGGCCCTTTCGGCCGCCGCTTTCAGTCCGTCGGCACATGCTGCCGCCTATTCCATTATCGCCACCAACAGCCAGACCGTAGGCAGTACTGCCACCGTTACCGGTAGCGGCAGCAAGTCCAATACGACCACTTGGGAAACCGGAGTCGTGGCGGAGTACATCATCAGCGACGAGTTCGGCCAACAGTACGGGATGCGCGTCAGCATCTCGAACCCGACCGGGACCCTCACGGCGGGCACCGACTCGCTCATGGTGGCCCGCACCGTCGATAGCCAGGGCTTGGTGGATCCGGGAACGCTCTCCGTTTATGTCAACCCCGGGGACACCACCACGACCACGGGCGCGTGGAGCCTGGATCTCAATTTTTCGTTTTACGACGCGGCTTTTGAGAACTCGGTGGCGGTGGACCTTTTGCTGACTTCCCTGGATATCGATGCGGGGCAGAAATACTACACCTCCGACGCGGACTTCGCCGGCAATCTCCTCTACGAAGACACCAATATCAGCAGTGATTCCACCTTCGCCGGATACTCCGGGTTCACCGCCACCGGCAATTCATCCTTCAGCGATGCCGAGCACGCGGTCTCCTCGCAGGGGCTCTCCCAGTCTTCGTTCGATGTGAGGGTAAGCCATAATAACGTGGCGCTCTTCATGTTCGAGTTCCGCGATCCCAGCCAGATCGTGCCGGAGCCCTCGGCGAGCGCTCTGGCGATGCTCGGGGCGGCGGCCTTGCTACGCCGTCGCCGTCGCCCTTGATTTCGGTTGGCGCAATCCAGAACGCCCCTTGGCCGCGGCCGGGGGGCGTTTTGCTATCCGGAGAAAGGCTCGGCCTCTCCCGCGCATCAGTCCGCGCGCCCCGCCTCGTGCAGCCGGGCGATTTCCTTGCCGTCCAGAACGCGGGAATAGAGCAGGAATTCATCGATAGCGCCGCACCAGTTGCGGAAGCTCCACTCCTCGCCGAGGCCCGGTTGATCCGCATGCTCAGAGGGAGCGGGATCGAAGAAATTCCCGAGCGTCGCCCGCCCGAAGCGAAGCGGGATGGAATCCCCGATGACCGAGCGGTGCACCTCCGTACCATCCACATAGTGGATCACCTCCCGCCGCCGGGCATCATAGGTGGTCGCGAGCATCCGCCAGGTCCCGAAATCCCCCGAGGAAAGGACCGGAGGGCTGAAGGCGCGGTGGAAGCTCCAGTCCTGCCTTTCCACCTTCGGCCGCACGCCGAAGTAGAACATCCCCTCGGGCGACATCTGCCAGTGCGCTTCTCCCGGGATGCCCACTTCGCTGAGGAAGAGGCCGTTGTAGCGCCGGGGGAGCCCGTCGGTTTTCACCCAGGAAAGGTAAGTGGCTTGGGGATATTCTCCTAGAATATCGACTCTTACGCGGTCCGCGGGACTGTGGAATGCCAAGGCGGGCTTTCCAGGCCAGCGGCCCCGCGCCCATTCCGCGGCAATTACCGTCCCCGTCCGCGGGGAATTCGGCCCGCTCGCCCGGTTGAGGATCTCCCGCGATCCTTCCTCTTCGGGAAGGAATCTGAAATGCACGAGCACCGTCGGATCGGCCGCGATCCCGCGGCAAACCTGCTCCCAGCGCTCCGCCCGTTGCCGGCTCTCCTCCGCACTGCGGGCTTCGAGCGAGCTCTTCACCGCCATCGGGCGGAAGTCGATGGGACGCGAGGTGCCGGTCTCCGCCAGCGAAAAGGCTTCCCCCTCCAGTATCCGGCGGGCTTTTCCCCCGCTCTTGGCATCCACCAGCTCGATCTCCCCGCGCGTCACCTGCAGCCGGGACGTTTTTTCCCCACTGACCTCGGCACCGAAGCTGGTCCCGAAATCGGTGATCGTGCCATCCGGCAACACCAGCACGAACCCCTTCGCGCTATCCGGCACGTCCACCTGGACCTTGCCTTCCATCATCGCCAAGCGCATGTCGCTTTCGGGGATGAATCGCGCGGGACCTTGGATCGAGACCCGCGCGCCGCTGAAGAAGTCCAGCTCCAGAATCCCCTCCTGGATTGCCACCTCGCGCCCCGCCCCGAGGGATCTGCCGGGCAGGATCCGGTCGCCGGCAGCGACACCGCTCACCCGCGACAAATAGGCCACCGGCGTACCGCTCTCCACGGCACCCGGCGCGCCTTCGGGAGTTCCGGCCGTTCTGGCGGCAACCGGGGGGGAATGCCCCGCGGACTCTCCGGACCGCGATTCTATCACCCAGGCCAGCACCAAGGCGGCCGCCGCGGCCCATCCGGAAATCGCGGGCAAATGACGCCGCCACGGGCGCGGGCGCGACCCCGCGGGGGGAAAGGCCAGGGATTCGCCGCGGGAACTCGCAGCCCAGCTCTCCAGCGCGCCTTCCAAGCCCGCCCTTTCCCAGAAAAGCTGCCTCGCCCGTGCGGACGAAGTAAGGAGCTGATCGAGATCTTGCCGCGCCACGGCGTCCAGGGATCCGTCGAAATAGGCGTCGAAAAGCCGGTTGAGATGTTCGTCGGGGGAGTTCATGGGGTATCGCCGGCTTCCAGCATCTTGCGCTCGATGCATTGGCGCAGCAGCGCCCTCGCGCGGGAGAGTGTGACATAGACGGCCTCCGCCGACCATCCAATGATGCGGGCTATTTCCGTCGGCTTGTGATCGCCGATGTAGCGGAGTTCCACCGAACGCCTCATCGCGGGAGGCAGGGCATTGATACAGCCTTCCAAAACCTGGGCCCTGGGATCCGGTGCGGGGATCTCCTCCGATGCCGCCAGCGCTTCGATGGCTTCCTCGGAAAGAAACAGCAGGCTCCCCTTCTCCCGCCGGCAGGCCTCCAGCACCTTCAGGCGGGCCACCGCGCACGCCCAGCGGGGGAAATTCGTCCCGGGCACGAAATCGCCGGCTTTTTTCGCCACGGTCAGAAAGGTCTCCTGCAGCACGTCGTCCGCCAGGTGGAAATCCCGCACAAGCGCCCGGATGAATCCGCGGATGACATCGATATGCGCGAGAAATAGCCCCTGCACGCCGAGCGCGGCGGAGCTGGAGCTTTCATCGGGATGGTCTCGCACGTGGACGATGATCGGGCGGGACGGGAACCTTAGCAACCGGAGCGCAAATTTTCTGAAAATATTCCGCTAAGGTCCGGCGGAATCGCCGCATCGAAGGGGAGCAGGGACGAGTTCCCCGCCAAAAAACACCAACCCTCCTTATCCGATGATGCGATTCCTCCTGACCCCGTCCCTCCTCCTTGCCGGTGTGGTCTCCGCGCAAGCAGCGTTCACTTACGTCGATGCTTCCTCCGGACTCGGAAACACCACCTTGGCCAACGGGAGCGCCTTTTCTCCGCCCCTGAACGGCACCAACGGCGTGGACAATAACTGGGAGCAGCGAACGACCTTCGGGTCCGGCGGCAACATCTTCGAATCAGGCGGCGAAACCGCCGGCGAGGATGCTCCCGAGCTCCGGACGACGATCAGCGGCCTCACGGCGGGCACGCAGTACACGATCTACGTGCACTTCTGGGACCCGACAAGCACCACGGAGGACTGGAACGTGCGCGCCGGACTCACCTCCAATGCCGGTGCCAACACCCTTTACTCCGCTGCCGATGCCACCCTGGAACTCGGGGGCTCGACCGCCGCGGTACTCGCTAGCACCCTGACTTTTTCAACCGGACCCACTCTCTTCGCCGAAAGCGGACGGGCTCTTCTAGCCGGATTGATCGGCACCGCCACCGCCGATTCCAACGGCCAGATCTTTGTCTTTGTCGATGATCTGCCGACCGTCGCGACCGTCAACCAGCGCACTTGGTACGACGGCGTCTCCTACGAGGCCGTTCCCGAGCCCGGCAGCGTGATGCTCTCGCTCCTGGCTTCCCTCGGCCTCCTCCGCCGCCGCCGCTGAGCTGCGCCCCCCCCGGTGATTTCCGAGCTCCTCCGATCCATTTTCGGGGGAGCTCATCAACCGTCTGAAAAAAACCGATTCCCAAGATCGATGAAACCTATCCTCCGACTTTTCCTGGGAGGCCTCTGCCTCGCGTTCCCCCGAATTCTGCCTGCCGATATTACCTACGTGGAGGCGGTATCCGGCCCGGGGGGCAATACCACATTGGCGGACGGCAGCACCTTCACCCCGCCGCTGAACGGCACCACGGGCGCGGATAACAATTGGGAACAGCGCACCGTCTTCGGCTCCGGCGGTAGCATTTTCGAATCCGGGGGGGAAAACGTGGCGGAAAACGCTCCCGAGCTGAGAACGAAGATCACCGGCTTGCTCCCCGGAGTGGACTACTCCGTCCGCGTCTATTTCTGGGATCCGGGCAGCACCGTCGAGGACTGGAACATCCGGGCCGGCTTCACGTCAAATCCCGGGGCCAACACGCTCTTCACCGCCGCGGATGCCACGGGCGAACTCGGTGCCACCGCCGCGGTCGCCGCCAGCACGCTGGTTCACGCCGCCGCTCCCACCGTTTTTACCGAGAGCAGCCGCGTGCTGCTTGCCGCGCCGGTGGGGGTGGCCACTGCGGATGCCAACGGCGAAATCGCCGTCTTCATCGACGATCTTCCGGCACCCACCAACGTCAACGTGCGGACCTGGTACGACGGCGTGGGAGTCGAACGATCGGACACCGACGGCGACGGCTTGCCGGATGCTTGGGAGATCGCCAACGGCACCGACCCTGCCGTCGATGACGACGCGGAAGATCCCGATGGGGATGATCTGACCAATCTGCAGGAGTTCCAGAACAACGGCCATCCCTTCATCGACGACACGGACGGCGACGGTGTGAAAGACGGGGTGGAGTTTGCCGACGGCACCCTGGTCAACGGGACCGATACCGATGGGGACTTTTACTCCGACGGTGTTGAAAAAAACCGGCTTACCAATCCCCTTGACGCCGGCGATTTCCCGTCTCCCGAAGGAGGGCTGAAGGTGGATTTCAGCTCCACCAATGAAATCGGCCAAGCGGGCGTTTTCCACCACTCCGACTGGTTCACCTACATCGCCACGCACGAACTGATCGGAGTCACCGATCGCACCGAAACTTGGAACGTCCCCGCCTTCGGCGGAGCGGCGGTGGATTTCACCGTGGCCTATCCGGACACCACGGCCAACACGGTGCGCCAGATGATCGGCAGGACCGACCTCCAGACCGCCGCTTACACGGGAGCGGATTCCGAACTGGTGAGGGACTGGATCGGCATCGACCCGCGCGCCGCAAGCGGGGGGAACGGCACGGGTGCCGATACATCGATGACCTTCACCTTCTCAGGTCTGCCCGCCGGGACCTATCGCTACAGGGCCTATCATCACGACGTCGAATTTCAGAGCGGAAGATTCGGTCTGAAGGTCACCGATGCCACCCGCACCGCGGCAGATCTGGGATTCTTCCGCGTGACCCACTCCGGCCAGAATGGCAACCACCTGCCGGAGAACCCGCCTGCCACCGATCCTGCCGAACTCACTTCCACCATCGAGTTGATCTTCGTCTCGAACGGTATCGATCCCGTGGTCATCACCTATACCGGCCGGGAAACCGCAAGCGTGTTCACCAGCTTCGTCGCGGTCAACGGGATCGAGGTCACCGCCGATACCGACAGTGATGGCGATTTCATTCCGGACCCGGCCGACCTCCATGCCGGCCTCGATGACGGAACGCTGGACGATGACTCCGACGGGCTCTCCAACCTCCGTGAATACCATCTCGGCACTGATCCTGCCGTCGCCGATACCGATGGCGACGGCCTGACGGACGCGGCTGAGACCGACTCGGGCACCTTCACCGGCCTGGCCGACAGCGGGACCAGCCCCTTCCTGGCCGATACCGACGGTGACGGAGCCGACGACGGTGCCGAGGCCGCGGCGGGATCGGATCCCTTCGACCCTGCCTCTCTGCCTTCCACGGGGCCGATCCGGGTGATTTCCACCTCCCTGAATCCTGCCACGAACGAATTTACCATCCAGTGGGAATCGGTACCGGGAGCTACCTACGATATCGTCTATTCCGACACCCTCACGGGAAGCCCCGATACTTGGCCGCTTGCTGCCGACGACGTGCCTTCACCGGGCTCCACCGCCTCGCACACCATTAGCCTCGGCAGCCCGCGTCCGTTGAAGCGTTTCTTCGTGGTGATCGGGAACTAACTCCGCACCTGCGCCTCTTTCGCCATCATCATGCCTGTCAAGCTGTCCCGTCTCGCCTTTCTCGCTCTGATCACGCCCCTCTACGGGGACATCGCCTGGCTGGACTTCCAGGTGGGACAAAATAATACCGCGACTCTCCATCGCGCGGTGACCGGCACCACCGAAGTGCCGGTGACTTCGGGAGGAGCGACGTTCACGCTCACCGGGGCGGGAATCGGTTCGCGGGATCGGGCGCTTGAGGATCCCATGCTCTCGGACTTCGTGTTCAGGGATGGTGCGGGCGCAGCGATCTCCCTGGTGATCGAGGGGCTTCCCGCTGGAACTTATGAAGTGGAATCCTACCACTTCGATGGAGACGGGTTCGCGGGCTCGGTGCGGATCGAATCCCGGCAACCGGCGACTTCCGGGAGTATTACGGGGTTGATCGCCAATCACGTTTTTTCGACCAGCCCCGCCGCTTACAGCTTCACCACCGACGGGACTCCCTTTGAACTCGTTTTCACGGAGAACGATTCCAACGACCGCGTCCGCTTGAACGGGCTGCGGCTCCGGGCCTCCGGCACCATCGCGGGGCCTCCGGGCACCTTCGTGGATATCGATGGCTCGAATACCGCCGCCGCCGGGGGAAGTCCCTCCCCCTTCTTCACGGATGACGTCAATGCCGCCGGGTTCACCTCGGGAGCCCTGTGGCGGCGGCGAGCCGGATTCGGTTTCGACGCCGCGGGCCATCGCGAAATCTACGAGAAGGACGCCAACGGTGGCGTGGGGGATGCCGCGACCCTTGCCACCACCCTCACCGGACGCGTGCCGGGAGCGACCTATGGTATTTATGTCGCCTTCCTATCCGTGCCCACGGAGACGTGGCAGGCGAAGGCAGGCTTGTCCGCGGAAACGCTGGAGACCTTCACCCCGGCGACGCCCGCCGGACGTATCATCAACCTGGGTCCCAGCGGGGAGGCCAATTCCAACCGCAACCAGTATCTCGGCTTCATAGGCAATGCCGTGGCCTCTTCCGAGGGCACCCTGCAAATGTTCGCCGACGACGGCGACGGCACGGCGACAAACTGGTCCGCGCGGACCTGGCTCGAAGGCTTCCTCGTGGGAGATCCCGTCGTCACTCCTCCCCTGCCGGGCAATGCGGTCGAGATCGCCCCGGATGGCGCTTGGACGTGGTTCAACGACGAACGATCCATCGTCCACGGGGGCTCCTTGTTCTCGGGCTATGTGAAGAGCGACGGCAACTACGGCATTTCCCGCTACGACCTCAGCAGCGGAGAAAAGTTCCACACGGTCATCAGCACCGCCGGGTCCCGCCAGCAGGACGACCACAACAACCCATCCATCACCGTGCTGCCGGACGGAAGGCTTCTCGCGCTGTATTCCAAGCACATCGGCGGTTCCCAATTCTACCAACGGACCTCGCTCGTCGCGCTCCCTTCCGCGAATGCCGACTGGGGGCCGGAAATCGTGCGTCCCACTCCGGCCGCGAATACCTACGCGAATACCTACCGCCTCGCGGGCGAAGGAAACGCCCTCTACAACTTCCACCGCTGCATCAACTTCAATCCCACCCTGACCATTTCCACCGACAGCGGCGAGACCTGGGGGCCTTCACGCCAATTCATGGGCACCGGCAGCGGCAGCACGCGCCCCTACCCCCGCTATTGCTCCAATGGCACCGACCGCATCGACCTCATCTACACGGATGGTCATCCGCGTGATGTCGAAAATTCCGTCTATCACCTCTATTATCGGGATGGCGGGCTCTACAAGACGGACGGCACGCTCATCGACAACCTGGCGAACATCCCGCTCGATCACGACGCCGGCGAGCGGGGGAACGTGGTCTATCCGTTTTCCAACACCGCCTGGGGTCCCGCTGACGGCCCCGATGACTGGATCCCCACCGGGCGGGGCTGGACCTGGGATGTCCACTACGGGAAGGGCGGATCGCCCGTCTGCGTGTTCCAGGTGCAGAGGGATAACGTAACCGGCAGCGGCTGGAACAACGACCGCATCTACTACTACTACGCGCGCTGGACGGGCACGGAATGGCAGCGCCGCTTCATCGCCCATGCCGGACGGCCGCTTTATTCCGCCGAGGACGACTACGGCGGCGGCATGTGCCTCGACCCGGAGGACCCGCGTATCGTTTACATCTCCACCAATGCCGCGAATCCCTTCGCGCTCGGTGACATCGCCGATGTCCCTCTTGGCTCCAACGAACGCTACGAAATCTTCCGGGGCTTCACCGCGGACGGGGGCCTGACCTTCACCTGGACACCGGTCACGGAGAACTCCACAGCCGATAACCTGAGACCGGTCGCGCCTCCGGCCCACGGCCGCTCCGAACTCCTCGTGTGGTTTCACGGCACCTACACGAGCTATACCAGTTATTCGGCCTCGGTCCTCGCACGCATCGGCACCCCATCGGTCTCGTTCGAAACGTGGTCCGAGAGCTTCGGCGTGCCGGCGACAAGCCCTGCGGATTCCGATCAGGATGGGACGGACAATCTCCTGGAATACGCGCTCGGCGGCGATCCGGGGGACGCGGGAAGCCATCCGCTGCCCGTATGGGAAGAGGGGGCATTCTCTTTTCCCTTTCCCGCAGGCCGGTCCGGCATCGAGTGGGAGGTTCAGGAATCGCAGGATCTTTCGGAATGGATCACCGTGGCTACCCTGCGGACCGGTGTGATGCCGGACGAAGTCGCACAAGGATTCACTCTGGAGACCACGCCGGAACCGGAGCGGAAGGCCATCCTCACTCCCGGCGGGGAATCCCCGCCCCAGCGGCGATTCCTGCGGGTGAAGGTCGTGGAGACACATTGAAGCGGCTCACGGCTCCAAGCTTGCATCCGCGCGGAGGGCCGGTTCTGTTGACCGGGGATGCGACTTCAAATGTCATGGGTGACGGTCATCGCGATGTGGCTCGCGGGGCTCCTGTCAATCCCTGCGGCCTTTGCCTTCCTTCCGTACCGGGCGGACGAACATACACTCCATCTCTGGCATCTCGATGAAGCGGGGCCGCCCTTCAAGGACGACGGCGTGAGCCCCGCACCGCTGCTCGGCTTGGTGAACGGGGCGCAAGCGGGGCAGCCCCCTTTGCCCGGATTCGGTGCGGCGGTGGCGTTCAACCTGCCTGCGGACCAGATGCACCTGTACCAGCC
>CBIHMP010000074.1:0-14254 GCA_966211015.1 uncultured Luteolibacter sp.
GTGCTCCAATACCCCGGGGATGCCAAAGACATGCACGAGAGCCTGGGCGAGCGGGTATCGCTTTGGTTCTACGTCGTCAGTTTCGGCAAGAGGCCGAGCGAGTGGTTCGTCGTGACGCTCGGGGGCAAGCTGGCGGCGCGCGAGATCACGCGCCGCTGAAGATCGCGGGTGGGCTCCGGGAGCCTTTACCCGTGCGCCAGTTCCTCGCAGCCTTTCAGGTCCAGCTTGCCCGAGGCGAGCACGGGGATCTCCTGCACGGGGACGATTGCCTTCGGGCACCAGAGGGAGGGGAAACCGGCGTCCATGAGCTTGTAGCGCAGGTCGATACATTCCTGCTCCAGGGCCGGTCCGGCGATGGTGGAGAGGAGGATGATCGCCTCACCCTTTTGTGCATCGGGAATGCCCACGATGGCGATTTTCCGTTCGGCCTCGGAGTCCAAGCCCAGAGCCTTGTTTACCGCGGCCTCCACGGTCTCGTGCGGGACCATTTCCCCGGCGATCTTCGAGAAGCGGGAGATGCGGCCTTCGATGTAGAGGAAGCCGTCGTCGTCGATGCGGCCGACGTCACCGGTGCGGAACCAGCCGTCTTGGGTGAGAACTTCGGCGGACTTCTTGGCGTTGTTCAGGTAGCCCGGGAAAATGTTAGCGCCCTTCAGCCAGATGACGCCCGGTTTGTCCCCCGTAAGCGGTTTCTCGGTGGCCGGATCCGTCATGCGGAAGGCGATGCCGGGCAGGAGGTGGCCTACCGATCCCAGCCGCGAAGAAGGAATGACTGCGGCGTCCGCGACCGGAGCGGGATCGGGGAGATTCACATTCGTGGCCGGGGAGGTTTCGGTGAGGCCGTAGCCCTCCTGCGGTGCGATGCCGAAGCGCTCCTGGAAGGACTCGGCGAGATTGACGGGCAGCTTTTCGGCCCCGGTGACCACGAGTTGCAGGGATTTCAATTGCTCCGGCTCCACACGCTTCATGTAGCCGCGGAGGAAAGTCGGAGTGGCCAGCAACACGTTCACCCCGCGCTGGGCGATGAGTTCGGCGAGCCGCTTGGTTTCGAGCGGATTCGGGTAGGTGACCAGGTCGATACCCTCGATGATGGGAAACCAGAGCGTGACCGTGCAGCCGAAGGAGTGGAAAAGCGGCAGGCAACCGAGTATGGCGGCTCCCGGCGTGAGATCCAGGCGGGTGCCGAATTGGCAGACATTCCCGAGCACGTTCCGGTGGGAGAGCGGCACGCCCTTCGGCTCTCCGGAAGAGCCGGAAGTGAAGAGAAGGATCGCCTCGTCATCGTTCTTCTTCCTGCCGATGCCGAAGAGCGTCGCGATCGCGGAGACCGGTAGCAGTTTGCCCAGCACGGTCCAGGCGATGATCTTCTTCTTCAAGGATGGCAGGGTGCGCTCGATGAAAATGAGATCGCGATTCGGCGGCCACGGGAAGGAGGCCAGCTTGCGGACGAAGGGGTCGGCGGTGATGTAGCGGTCGAGGCCGGATTGCCGCATGGCCGAGCGGACCGCCTCATGGCCGGCGGTGAAGTTGAAATTCACCGGGGTTTTTCCGGCGAAGACCGCGGCGAGGTTGGCGATGAGGCCGGCCTTGCCGGGCGGCAGGATGATGCCGATGCGGGGATTGTCCGTGGAATCCCGGATGAACTTCGAGAATACCAGCGCCGCACCCAGAATACGGTCGTAGCCGATGCTGGAGTCGTCGGAGCCGTCGTGGAGCTTGTTCTTCCCGTGCTTCTTCAGCCCCTGGAGCAGGGCGGTCCCCAGAGAGCTCTTCAGCAGCGGGCGGCGGGAAAAAGACTCCTCCACCAGCTCGTGCAGGCGCTCGCGGTAGAGAGCAGGGCTCGCGTCCTTTGCCGGAATCTCCTTGGCAATGCCGATGACGGCGTGGGGCATCGAGCCCGGCTTCTCGATCGAGAGGCAGGCTTCGCGCGGGTAGTCGATATTCACCGGCAATACCGGCAGGCCGAAGGAGCAGAGCGTGCGCAGCGTTTTCCCCGGGATGTGGCAGGGGATGGCGGCGCGGGTCACGGCGCGGCCGGGAACGAAAATAAGGACACCGCCGCCCGACAACTGGGGTTTCAGGTGCTCGCCCGCTGCCGCCGGGGCTGACTCGTCCTCGGAAAACGCCGCGCCGGAACCCGATTTTTCCAAATGAGCCCGAGTCGCGGCATCAAGTCTCGAGCTCTCTTCGATTAACCAGGTGATCTTCCGCCCCGAGAAAAGCCTTTCGAGGTGAGCGAGTTCCTGAAAGCCGAGGCGGCCGGGGATCACGAGGCACCCGGTGGACGGAATGCGGTCGGCGTGTAGGATTTGAACAGGACTGGACATTTTGACGCACAGGAAAGACGTGGCCGGATTGGCTCCGCTTGCGAACAATTGAAGCGATTCGTCCGGCTCAGGCACGGATTTTTTGTGCGGGATCTTCGGGAGGGCAGGTCAGAGCGGCCGCCACTCTGCCCGGCGCTGCCTCGCGCTGTTCGTAGGGGATGCCGCCCGCTCTCCCCCTGATGGCAGGGCACCCCTCGAAAGGGAGGACGTTTTTCCATACCGGCGGGGTTTCATTCCTTGCCGCACGCTTTCAGGCAGGCATACAAGACCCCGTCAGCCGACGGCGCGAAGCGGGCAACGGATCTCCGCGGTCCCTTTTCGAGTGTCGCTCTCCAAAAGGGCCTGTAGCTCAGCGGTTAGAGCAGGGGACTCATAATCCCTTGGTCGTGGGTTCGAATCCCACCGGGCCTACCTTGAATCTACGCGCTCTCGGACGAGGCCTGAAGATGGAGATACGTGAGCTTTTCCGGCTTTTCGGCGGCAAGGGCTGCTGGGCTACGGATGCGGCTCCCTCCGACATCCTCAGCCCGGCTTGGAACTCGGATTGACTCCGGCTCTCTTTCGTGGATTCGGAGGACGAGCCATTCGTGGTGAACGGGTTCCTTTCCCCGGCGTCTCCCAAGCCGTTCCGGAACCCTCCGTCGCAGGTCTTGCTGGCGGTGCTCCGCTGTCGGAGAGGGATGTAACGCGGCGTCCGGCTTGAAGGGAGGGACTTCTTTTGCGGTGATCAGCGGAAATGCGGATCACCGCCCCCTCGCTAGGGGCGCAGCTTTGACGGGTTACACCGCCATCGCCCTGCGACGACGGAAGAGCAGGCCGCCGGAGAGAAGAGCCAGGGCCGCGGAGGCAGGCTCGGGAACAGCGTTGAGCGTGAACATCATCGCCCGCGTGGGGTCGGAACTCCATCCGCCCGCCATGCCATTCGTGACGGGCTGGGTGAGTTTCGTGCCCATGGTCCAACCGTCGGGACCGGATTCCGAAAGGTCCGTTGTTTCGCTCCACGCCACCGTGGAGCTGGTGTTGAGGGCGGGGTTGGCCAGCTCCACGCGCAACCAGTAGGTGGTGTTGGCGGCGAGCACCAATCCCCCGGCTTCGGCGGAGTAAGAATATTCCCCGGCATTGGAAGGCATGCTGTTACCCGTGAGGAGGGCCAAGGTCGCGGCGGGAGCGCCACCATTATCGCTGGAGAGTGAGACGGTGAAACTGCCCACTCCGGTCGAGGTGCCCAGAAGCAGCGTCACGGACTCCAACGGCAGGGGACTATTGGAGGTGGTGAAGGAATTCGCCACGACGCTCCCGTTCGAGAACATCATCGGCATCGGGAAGCCCCCCGGCCCCGGGATCATGATCATGGTGCTATTGGCGGACAAGGCGGCTGCGCCGGAAGAGGCATTGCTCGTATTGCTCAAAACCATCGTCGAGGCCGAAGCCGCGGCGGATATCAGGATCGAAAAGGCGGCTGCGAAGGCAGGGGGTGTCATATGGATGGCCCGAGTATCAGGAGCCCGCGACCTTACCAAGAAATTAAAAACCACCGCTCGCGGGGGGACCGATGTGTGGCCGCTTCACTCCGCCACCCGGACCTGGCGGAAGACCCAGATGCTGCCGATGCTGATCGCTATGGCGAGCAAACCCAGCCGGTCGAAATGCAGCATGGCACCTCCGGCACCCTTGGCGATGATCATGCCTCCGAGCGCGGCGCTCACTCCCGAGGAGAGATCGCGCGAGCAGGAGACGAGGCTCATGTAGGCGCCGCGTCTTCCCGATGGCACGGCCATCGATATGGCGGCTTGGGCGGGGATGAAACGGCCGCTGGCGAAAATAAAGAAGAGCGCCCCATTCAGCAGCGTGTGCCACAGCGGCAAAGGGCCGGAGGTGGAAAGGTGGTAAACCACCGCGCAGGCGCATGTGATCAACAGGACAAACATCGCGAAGTGACCGTGCCGGTCAGCCAGCCGGCCGACATAAGGGCCGGTGAAGATCGTGACGGCGCCGCCGACCAGGTAAACAAGGAAGAGATGCTCCTCCGCGAGCCCCACGTTCCCCACCAGATAGGGCGCAAGATACGGGATAACCATGAAGTGACCCAGCACGCAGACCATCATCAGCGCGATGCCGTTCCACGCATTGCGGTCCTTCAGCAAGGTGAGGAAGTCTTCCCGGTGATCCGCGCCGCGCTCCAAATGGCCCCGCACCGGCGGCAGGACCCGGGCCAGTAGCACCCACACGACCGCCGCGATGGCCGCGATGGCGAGGAAGGGAGCCTCCCATTTCCACGATTGGGCCAGCTTCAGGCCCAGCGGCACGCCTAGCGCCGCCGCGGCGGAAAAAGCAGTCATGATGATTCCCATGCCTCGGGCTCGCCTTTCCGCGGGCACTACATCGGCGACGATGGTCATCAGGGTGGCGCTGCTGACCCCGCCGAAGGCGCCGCACATCGCCCGCGCGGCCATCAGCATGCCCGGCGTGCTGGAGAGCCCGCAGGCGAGCGTGCCCAGGGCGAAGCCCGCATAACAGAAGAGCAGCAGCTTCCTGCGGTCGAACCGGTCCGCGAAGGGGGCCATCGCCAGTCCCACCACTCCGGCGGTAATGGCGAACGCGGAAATGATGTGGCCGAACGAAGCGGGGGAAATGTCCAGCTCGCGCATCAACTGCGGCCCGAGCGGCATCATCACCATGAAATCCATGATGTGGGTGAACTGCACGCAGGCGAGCAAGAGAAGAAGGATGCGTTCGGAGACGCCGCGGCCGGATTCCATCATTCAAACGTCCCTTCGAGGGGCGCGACTCGGTCGCACCGAAGCGGGTCCCGTGCAAGCCCGGTGTCCGGTCGCGCTGATGAAAAGGCCTCGCGGCGGGTGAACGCGTGCCAGCGGATCAAGCAGGAGCCATTGCCCGCCTCATGAGGTCGGTTTGTCCCGGTTGCGGTAAAGCTCCGGTTTCACGGCTGCTGCGAGAGCTTCCGGACCGGCGGGCATCGACTCTCCCAGGAACGCGCGGATCTCCGCCAACTGCGGGAGCGGGTTTTTCACGAGCGCGGGGAAATCCACCTCCAGCAGCCTTACGCGGGGGCTGGAACGCAAGGAGGCAAGGACCTGCGCGACGTGGGCTTCCTGGGTGGCAATGAGATGGGTCCTCTCCGCCTTCGGACGCGATCCCCGGTGCTCCAGCATTTTCCACTGGGAATCCACCACTTCGCTAACAGGGCGCCGCATGAAGAGAACCCGGTAGCGGTGCCGGGGCGGCAGGTGAGGGAGCAAGGCGGAGATCACCTTTACGGCTTTGCCGGCGGCTTGCTCGATGACGCGGGGATTCTTCCGGAGGGCTTTGATCTCTTCCCATTCCCAGTAGCCCTCCGGATTGTCATCATCGGCTTCGCGCAGGCCATCGTGCATGACCTCCATTCCTCCCGCGCGGAGGATCTGCATCATTAGCGAGGTCCCGGAGCGGGGCAATCCGGAGACGACGGTAAATTCGGGAAGATCCACTTCCGGGGGCGAGCCGCCCGGAGGCATCGCGGCACTACCAGCACGCGCCGCGCCCGGTGATTCGCCGCGGCCGGCCTCACGACGGGCGATGTCCCTGCGGAGGGAAGCCAAGCGCTCCGCCCGCCGCGCCGCGTACTCCGATTGGAGAACCCGCGCAAGAAGCGAGCACTCCGCCGCCGCCTCGATTTTCCCCAAGGCCCGGAGAACCCGGGCGAGCATCCGGTTTCCCACGGCACTTCCGGAGGCAAGCCGGAGATGTTTCGTGAGGGCGGCTTCCGCTGCCGGCCAGTCACCGAGTCGGGCGAGAGCCACCCCCAGCAGCAAGTGGCCCCGCGGATTCCCGTACTGGAGACCGATGGCGGCGATCGCTTCGTCCGCCGCCTCGCCGCATTCGCCCCGGTGCAGGGCACAGCGGGCGAGAACGAGATGGGCGTGAGCGCTGCCTGTATCCACCGCGAGCAATTTCCGGGCGGCGTCGCGAGCCCGGTCCCAATGGCGGAGGGCGAGATAGGCGTCCGAGAGGCTTTGCAGCATGCGGACGTTGTCCGGCTCCTTTGCGGCGATGGTCGCGAGATGTCCGAGAGCTTTGTCATGATTGCCCCTTTCGGTCTCGATGGCTCCCATGAGGAGGTGGGCGGACTCGCTTTGACCGAAGCTCCCGAGACATACCGCGAGGGTCCGCTCCGCTTCATCGATCAGCCCCAGATGAAGCTGGGTTCTGGCCAGAAGCTGGCTGTAATCGGGCCGATCGGGGCACTCGGCGTGACACTCTTCCAAGAGAGGTAGGGCCATCTCCTCCTTCCCCGCGTAAAGCCAGGCACGCGCGAGATTCCAGCGGTTCTCACGGCGTGTTTCAGCCGCCGCGGTTCCGGGGTCGGGTGAAACTTCCTCAATGTATCCGAGCGCCACGAACTGCTCCAGCAATGCCCGGCTCTCCTCGGATGACAGCGTTCCCCGCCGCTTGCCGACTCCGCCGGGATGCTCCCAGGTGGGAATCGTCTGCACGGGGCGGCGCTCGGCAAAGGCCTCCGCGAGCACGCGGCCTTCCATGTCCTCGCCGGGGGGGAGGTCGAAATAATGGAGGATCGTGGGTGCCAGATCCAGGAGCCGCGCGCCGTGAACCAATTCGTCCTGCTTGAAGCCGGGGCCGTGGGCGGCGAATACCCCTTGGGCACGATGCCAAACCGTGATTCCCGCAGGGACGCGCGGGGTGAACTTCGGGCGCAGGTGATCGCTGTGAAAACCATGGTCGGAGACCAGCATGATTGCGGTCTCCGGGCCCGCCAGGTGGATGAGGCGCTGGAGCATCATGTCGTGGGCGCGGTAAGTCGCCGCCACCACGTTCTTGTACATGGCGAAATCCGCCTCCGGAATGCCCTCCATCCGCGGGGGGTGATAGGGCATGAACAAGTGGCTGATCTCGTCCAGCGCCCGGAAGTAAACCGCCATGAAGTCCCATTCCGGGTCCGTCTCCATCAGGTAAGTGGCGGCGGATTGCACCGAGTAGGCTTCGGCCAGCTTCCCCGCGAGGAGATGGAGACGCCGGTCCGATTTCTGGTCCACCTGTGCGGCGTCCGGTACAAAGGCACGGATGATGTCTCCGGTGATCTCCCGCGGGCTCACCCGCAGGTGGTTCAGCTCTGCGCCCAGCTCGTCCGGCCAGTAGGTCCCGGAAGGAGGAGGGGGCCAATCGGCGGGTGATTGGCCCGACTGGCAACCGTGGGGATGAGGGTAGAGGTTCGAGACCACTTTGCCCTTCAGGTCGCGCTCGCCCTGGGTGGCGAACCATCCGATCACGTGACTCCTTAGCCCTCTTTCATCGAGCATCTCCCATATCGTCTTGCAGCGGCGGGTGGCGGCGGATACCGGGACGATCCGGCCGCTGACGGGATCGACCTCCGTGAAGCCGTGGACCCCGTGGTGATAGGCCATCTTGCCGGTGGCGATCGACGTCCACAGCATCGGCGAAAGCTGGGGCTCCAGGGTAGTGAGGTTCCCGGAAACGCCGCCCTCCACCAGGTGCTGTACCCCCGGCAGTTGGCCGGCGTCCAGCAGGGGATGCATGAGCTTCCAATCGGCCGAGTCCCAGCCGATCAGAAGCAACCGCTTTTTCCCCGACATCGGAAGCTAGCGCGGAGACAATCAGATCCCGTTCTTCCCGCACGCTCAGGCGGCGCCCCGCCGGCGTCGCGCGATCAGCCCGCCCGCACCCAGCGCCAGCAAGGCCATAGCGGAAGGTTCCGGCACCGTGTCGATCGCGGTTTTCCCCGCCGAGATGCTGAGAGGGCTGTTGTCGTCATTCCGGGCGAGGGCCACCAGATAGCCGCCTCCGGCTCCGTCGAAATAAAACTGCGCCACCCCCTCATAAGAACCGTCCGCGCCGTTGAATGAAATATTGGCGTAATTTTGGTCGGAACCGAAGGTGGCTCCATTGATCGCGCTCCCACCGTAGGAATAGCTTGCGTAGCCCCAGTTCGAGATGCTCTCGAAGTCCGGGCCAGCGGTGAAATAGCCGTCGATGGAGCCTAGATCACCAAACGCGGCAACGATTTCCGCTGAATCCACCGCATGATAATACCCGGGGTAAAAGGCCGAGCCCACGGTGAATCCCGCTGGAGTGGGCGGAGTGGACGAGGGATCCTGAGCACCGGGACCGAAGAGGGTGACCACCGTGGCTGCATCCGCCTGACCGGCAATGCAGCCTGCGCCGAGGCCTGCGGTGAGATAGAGCGCCAGGGACGCGGATCGTTTTTCGGGAGCCAGCGGGATGGGGCTATGATTGATCGGAGTCATGGGATCGTGAGTTTTGCCGGTGGCCTCGGCAGACGATGGTTTTCAATCCTGAAACAGGCCCCCATGATACATCAAGGGTAAATATGCAGATCCTGATCGTCAGGCTCCGTCAAGCACCCGGGCACCGCGGGCCAGTCGCTCGCCGCAATCGGACCGGCAGGCTGCGGCGCACAAAAGACGAAAAAGGCCCGGATCGCTCCGCGCCTTTGTTGTCAGAGAGTGATGTGATTCCGACGTGAGGGCCGGGTCCCCCTGATGTGGATCCCGGCCCTCGACCCGCCCAAGAAAGGATTACCTGACGCCTTGCAGGCGGACGAAGAGCTTGCCTCCCGTCACCGTGCTGCGGGGAATAGTCACCGTCACGGTATCGAGCGCCGCGGCCGGCGAGTCCTCCGTGACGTCCACGGCGGGCAGGTTGTCGTCCGCGCCGATGGTGGCGAAGTCGTTCCAGATCCCGAGCGTATCCGACCACTGGACCTTCAGATCGACATCGCTTTCCGAGGCATCGCTGCGGCGGAAC
Source organism: uncultured Luteolibacter sp. (assembly GCA_966211015.1). Classification (GTDB taxonomy): domain Bacteria; phylum Verrucomicrobiota; class Verrucomicrobiia; order Verrucomicrobiales; family Akkermansiaceae; genus Haloferula. Next base: position 9,129 of record CBIHMP010000074.1, read on the forward strand.
GTGAATACCATGTCGGTGGCGGTCAGGCCGTGGACCGGCAGGATGGAAGTATCGTTCGCGCCGGCTCCGACCGGTACCCCGCCGAGCACGTACTCGAGCAGGTTGCCGATGCCGTCGCCGTCGGGATCGTCATTGTCGCCGTCATTCTCGCCCGCGGTGAAGGGGTAGCCTGCGGCCCAGGCTTCGTAGCCCGAACCATCGGAACCCACGCGGATGCTGCCGGTGCCGGTGATGAAGCCGGCATCGGTGGTCGCGTTGTACACCCCGTCGGATTTGGTGATCCCGTTGATGACGAGGGAGCCCACCTGGTCGATGCCTTCGAAGTTCAGGTCCAGCACGCCGCTTTCACCAACGATGACAGCGGCTTCGTCGTGGAGCGCGGCTTGTCCCAAGGAAAGGATGCCTCCGTTGACGGTGGTGCTGCCGCTGTAGGTATGGCTGCCGTTGAGCGTCCAGGTGCCGGTGCCGTTCTTGACGACGGGCATGCTGACGGTGGTGCCGTTGGCGATCGCGCCGTTGATGACGCCGTTGCCGGCACCGTCGAGGTTCAGCGTGCGGTTGGTGCTGGTGCTCGTCACGAGCGGGGTGTTCAGCGTGAAGGTGCCGGACGAGGAATAGAGCGTGGTGTTGCCGTTGCCGGTTCTCAGCGCCACGTCGTTGGCGACCGTCAGCGTATTGTCGCCGGAGACGCTGTGGAGGGCTCCCGCGAGGTTGGCCACGCCGGCACCGGAGATGTCGAGATCGGCCACCGCGAGCGAGATGCCGCCGCTGAGTTGCACCTCCGGAATGCGGTTGGCCCCCGCGTCGCCGGCGATCACGAGGGTCTTTGCCTGGGCTCCCAGCGCGTTGGCATGAGTGAGGGAAAGCACGCCGTCATCGACGACCACGTTGCCCGCGAAGTCGCTGTCGCCGCCGAGGATCAGGGTGCCGTCTCCCACCTTGGTGAGCGCTCCGGGGCCGGTGATTTGGCCGCTCATGGCGAGCGTGTCGAAGACGTTGATGGATCCTCCGCCCTGCAGGGTGAAGCCGCGGTCCGTCGAGGCGCTGGTGCCGGTGTAGGTCAGGCGGCCGCCGTTGAAGACGAGATTGGCCGGATCGGCTGATGCCGTACCCAGCGGGCCGGCGATGCCGCCATTGCTGATGGCGGCGATTTGCAGGTTGCCGCCGGTGGTTCCGGTGAAGCCGGGCTTGTCGGCACCCAGTGTCAGGATGCCGTTCCAATCGCTGGTCGGGCTGTCGAAGACGACGGTGCCGGAGTCGTAGTTGATGAAGACGTTGCCGCTACCGGTGATGGGTCCCGAAAGGGTGAGGGACTTCGCCCATCCGGCGGTGAAGTAGGCTTCGCCATTGATCGTGACGCCGCGGTTGAAGTCGGTCACGGTGACGGAGTCCTGGTTCTTGAGGCCGCCGTGGTCGAGGATGATGGCATCCGGGACGAGATCCAGCGACCAGTCGCCGAATGCCGCATCGGAAGGAGCGCGCACCACCCCGCCCTCGGAGACGATCACGCCGCCGGTGTGGGTATTGAAGCCGGTAAGGATGGGGCTGCCGCCGATGACGGCGAGTGCCCCCTCGCCGGACAAGCTGTTGGCGATGGTCGGGGTGCCGGTGCGCCGGATGGCGAAGGTCGCGCCAGCCGCGAGGTCAACCGGTGCCGAGCCGAGCGAGCCGTCCGCCCCGCCGTCGCCGAGCTGAAGAGTGCCGCCCGTGACGCTGGCGGTGCCGATGAAGTCGTTGTTATTGGCCGTGAAGGCCACCGTGCCGGGGCCGCTCACGACAATGTTGCCCGAGCCCGAGATCGCGTTGCCAACCACGGCCAGGCCGTCGCGGGCGAAGCCAAGGGTAGCACCGAAGTCCACCAGCACCGCGCCGGTGCCGAGGCTGCCGGTGAGGCCGCCGTTGCCCACCTGCAAGGTGCCCCCGAGGATGTCGGTCGTCCCCGTGTAGGTGTTATCGGTGGCGAGGATGGTGGTGCCGGTGCCGCTCTTGGTGAGCTTCGTCGGGCCGCCGATGCTGCCGGTGCCGGACAAGGTGTAGGTAGGAACCGTGTCGCCGTGGTTGAATACCACGTCGGCCGGAGTGACGGTGGAGTTGAGCAGGATCGCCGGGTTCAAGCCGGTGTCGCCGAAGGTGACGGAGTCCAGCGGAAAGAAGTTCTCGGCGCCGCCGTTGAAGTTCGAGGTGGTGTTGTTGTCCCAAATACCGCCGTTGGTGCCGTGCCAGATCAGATCGAGCGGCAGGGCCGTGGAGCTGAGGGTGATGGCGCTGTTGCTGCCAGTACCGTAATCGATCACCGGGGCCATGCGGCTGGCGCTGAGTTCCACCGGGATGTTGACCGCGGGGGTACCCGTGAGGGTGCCGCCGTAGCGCACCAGTTCCAGGGTGCCGGGGGTAATGGAACCGTTGTCGGCGGAGATTTCGATGGTGCCTCCGGTCGCGGTGAAGTCGCCGGTGGTGAGCTTCGCAGGAGCTTCGCCGCCCACGTCCATGAGGAGCGAGCTGCCGGAAAGCGCAATGTCCCCGGAGTCCACCGGACCCACGACCCGCACGGGGCCTTCGGTGAAGGAGAAGTCCGCGGTGGAGCCCGATCCGGACAGGATCAGCGTCCCGGCACCGGACTTCACCACCGAACCGTTTTGCACGGTAGTCGCGACCTCGAGAGTGCCGTCATTCACGGCGAACGAACGGGGAGCCCCCTGAAGGTCGATGAGCCGCGGGCCGTTCTGATTCGGTGCCGAGAAGAGGCTGGTACCGGTGGAAACCAGATCGCCCTGCAAATTGAGCTGGATGGTTCCCTCCGCCCCGGGATTGCCGAAGAGGACCCTGCCGGTATCGAGCGCGATGCCGCCCGCGCCGATGTTGGCGGTGGAGGAGCCGGTCGTGTTGGCTGCGACGAATTGCAGTGCGGCGTTGTTCGAGATCGACAGCGCCTGGGTGGTGAAACTCTGGCCGGAGTTCAACTGATGGAGGCCGCCGGAAAGGGTGGTGGTGCCGGTGACATTGAAGCCGGAGACGCTGGAGATCGCGCCGGAGTTGATGCTGAGGGAGGCGAGCGTCTGGGTGCGGTCCGCATTGTAAGCGATGTTGCCGCCGGTGACGGTCACGCTGGAAGTGCTGCCGATTTGATCCCCCAACGCCAGGCGGAGGGAGCCGCCGGTGACGAGGACGTTCCCGGGAATGGCGAGACCGCCGGTCTTTTCAAGGCGGAGTTCGCCGCCGGCAACGGTGACTTGTCCGGAGAGGGTGTTGGCTCCGGTGCCCGCGAGGATCAATTGGCTCGGTCCGGTTTTGGTGATGCTGCCGCTGCCGGACATCACCCCGGTGAACCGGTAGTTCACGTTCCCTGAGGAATTGTTGTCCTGATTGTTGGTAATGGTGTGGAGGCTGTTCCACTCCATGTCCGAGGCGATGTCCCAGGTGCCGCCCTTGTTGTTCGATCCGCTGCCGGTGACGACGTTGGAGGTGTTGTTGAACTGGATGGGGCGGGTGACGTTGAAGGACCCCGAGTTTTGCGAGAGGATCAGCGTGGCGGAGTTGTTGACCGCGATTTTGCCGGTGCCGACCGTCCCGATCGTGAGCGGCAGGGAACCTCCGGCATTCAGCTTGAGCGAGCCGTCGTTGACATTGATGTCGCCGTTGCCGCTGACGTTGACTGCGCCGAAGGTGAGCTGGCCGGTTCCGGAGTTATTGAGGTGCGCGTTCAGGGTGAGTGAACCCTGGGTTCCGCTGCCGGCCACTTCATTGATGGCAATCCCCCGGTCCGCCGCGTGGGTGCCCGCCTGACCGCCCACTTGCCAAGTTTGATCGGCGGAGATCACGGTATTTCCGCGGATGCGCGCGCCGATGCCGGCGGTGAAATTCCCGTTCGCGGTGACGCCAGCCGCGATGGTCAGCGTGTTGGCGGTGGTGGTGTTCAGGGAGAACCCGCTGGTGCGCGTGCCGTTGGTGCCGACGGTGATGGAGCCTACCGAGTGCGAGCCGTCGTCGAGGGTGAGGCCGTTGGCGGTGGCGTCGGCGATGATGATGTCGCCCAGTGCGGGGGGAATGCCGGGGCTCCAGTTCGCGGCATTCGACCAATTCGCGTTGGTCGTGCCGTTCCAGGTGGTTTGGGCGGAGAGCGGTAGGGTCATTGGCACGACCATGCCGGCGAGGCCGAGGCAATGGACGAGCCCCGACATGGAGGAAGACGATTGGGTCACAGGTTTCACGGGTTGGATTTCGGCGGGGGAGAGGCAGCCCTGAGATCATCCGATCCCTCCGGGAGCACCCCACTCTCCGGGAGGCGCTTTCCCGCCCCTCCAAGCCGACAGAAGATTTTCCGCACCGGCGGAAATCCTGTCATACAGCTAGCCGGAGAATGCGTTCTCCCCCCGTGCCGGGCGGCAGCTCCCTTCCTCGTGTTCGGGCCTACAGTCCGCGGGTCATCGCATCCGCCTCGCGGGCCAGAATGCGCACCACCGCCCAAGCGAACCACGTGCCGCTCGGCGGAGCTCCCGACTCGTCGGTTTGCGAGTCGATCCGGTAGATCTCGGCTTTCGCCTCGTCCAACTGGCTGCGGGCTTCTTCCGCCTCGCCCAGTTTATGCCGGGACATGGCCAGCACGCATCGCGCCGCGGCCGCCCTGCTTCCGGCCTGGTCCTTGAAACCGAGGCAGGTCTCGGCCTCCCGGATCGCTTCGCGGAGCTCGTCCTTTCGATAGTGGAACAGTGACAGCGAGAGCGCGTTCCATTCGGGCAGGCCCCGTGCCCCCCCTTTCGAGCGCGGGTTTTCCCGGCAAACCCGGGCGGAGCTCTCCAGTCGCTCCAGAATCCGGCGGTCTGCGGGCGTAAGCAGGCATACCTTCAGGACATGCTCCGCCTGCAATCCGCTCTCCGCGGGCACATGGCGGTCGAGGATATCGGCGCGGAAATCCTCGTAAGCCTTTCTGTCGCCGGCTTCCAGATACACCGGAGCGGTCATCAGGAGGTCGAGTCCTTCCGCGATCTTCGCCCGGTCGCCCAGCCGGTTGGCCTCGTTCATCAGGCGGAAACAGTCCGCCGCCTGCCGCCAACGGCCGAATACCGCGTTCCAGCGGCCCAGCGAGCGGAAAACCCCGGCCGCTTCCGGCGAGGCGTCGATCGATTCCA
>CBIHMP010000075.1:0-14236 GCA_966211015.1 uncultured Luteolibacter sp.
GAAAGCGACCTGGGGGCCCGAGCTGGTTGCCCTGGTGGCCGACCGCTACGCCGCCGTCGCCGAATGCGCGGGCATGGCCATCGATCGCGCGCAGAAGGCGGACGACGAAGTGACCGCCGACCTTTTCATCAAAACCGCGCACGGTCTCGACCGCGCGCTGTGGTTCCTCGAAGCCACGCTGGAATCCGGGCCCGAGCCCGAGCCTTGCTGCAGCGAGGAAAGTTGCTCCGTTTCCGAACCCGACGCGGTCGCCGAGGCCATGAGATCCGGCACCTAGTCCCAAGCATTTTTTCCATGTCCTACGACGCATCCAGTACCATCGACGCCGACACCCGGGAGGCGATCGACATCGACCGCACCAAAGGCGACTTCTCCTTTCCGGAGCGCCACAAGTTCGATGCCGGCCGGGGCCTGACCGAGCGCACCGTCGATTACATCAGCGAGGTCAAGGGCGAGCCCCAGTGGATCCGGGACTTCCGCCACAAGGCGCTCAAGGTTTTCCGCGAGAAGCCGATGCCCACCCACTGGGCGACCAAGGACCTGGAGAATATCGACTTCGACATCATCCGCTACTATCTCTCCGACGGCGAGAAGCCGAAGCGCTCTTGGGAAGACGTGCCCGAAGACGTGCTCCGCACCTTCGAGCGCCTCGGCATCCCCGAGCAGGAGCGCGCTTTCCTCGCAGGCGTGGAAGCGCAGTACGATTCCGAGGCGGCCTACTCCAACATGAAGGAGGAGCTGACCAAGCAGGGCGTGATCTTCGTGAACTCGACGGAAGGATTGAAGCACCACGAGGAGATCTTCCGCCCTTGGTTCGGCAAGGTGATCCCGACCGGGGATAACAAGTTCTCCGCTCTGAATAGCGCCGTCTTTTCGGGCGGCTCCTTCATCTACATCCCGAAGGGGGTGAAGCTGAAGCAGCCGTTGCAGGCCTACTTCCGTATCAACTCGGAGAACTTCGGGCAGTTCGAGCGCACGCTCATCATTGCGGACGAAGGCGCCGAGGTGATGTACATGGAAGGCTGTACCGCGCCGAAATTCGAGACCGCCACGCTGCACTCCGCCGTGGTCGAGCTGGTGGCGCTGAAGGGCGCGAAGATCCAGTACGTCACCGTCCAGAACTGGAGCAGCAATGTCTTCAATCTCGTCACCAAGCGCGGTCTCGCCATGGAGGATGCGGAGGTCCGCTGGATCGACTGCAACATCGGCAGCCGCCTGACGATGAAGTATCCGGGAGTGATCATGAAGGGCGAACGGGCCCGCGGCGAGGTCATCTCGATCGCGCTCGCGAACAGTGGCCAGCATCAGGACACCGGCGCGAAGATGATTCACGCCGCGAACAACACGACCTCCAACGTGGTTTCCAAGTCGATCTCGGTCGGTCAGGGCCGTGCCACTTACCGGGGGCAGGTTCACATCCCGAAGCATCTGAAGGGTTGCAAGAACAACACCGAGTGCGATGCCCTGCTCATCAATACCCGGAGCCGCACGGACACCTATCCGGCGATCACGGTGAAGGGAAACCAGCATGCCACCCAACACGAGGCCTCGGTTTCCCAGGTCTCGGAGGACATGCTCTTCTACATGCAGCAGCGGGGCCTCAGCGAAGCCCAGGCAATGTCCCTCGCCGTGAACGGCTTCATCAACGACCTCGTCCGCGAGTTCCCGATGGAATACTCCGTCGAGCTCAAGCGCCTGATCGATCTGGAAATGGAAGGCAGCGTCGGCTGATCGTCCCTTCACTTGTTTACTTCTCACTTTCACTCAGCCGATGCCTGCCGTGCTCGAACATCCCGCCACCCTGCTCGAATCCGCTCCCGAGACTCCCGCCGCTTTCCCCGCCTGGTTCGCCGAGCGCCAGCGCGCGGCTTGGCAGCGCTTTCTTGAGATCCCGGCTCCCAAGCGGGGCGACGAGGCGTGGCGTTTCTCGTCTTACAAGCAGATGGATTTCGCCGCTTTCTCGGCGAATACCCCGGTGGAAAACGCCTCCGGGCTGGTGGCGCGCTCCGTTTCCTTGGAGGATGTCGCCGCGAAGTTCGTCTTCTGCAATGACCTCTTGATCCATTCCGAGACCGGCCTTCCCGCGGGGGTGGTCTGTCTTCCTCTCGCCGAGGCTTTGGTTTCGCACGGCGATCTGGTGCGCGAGCATTTCATGAAGCGGGACACCCGCCTGGGATCGGCGAAGTGGACGGCGCTCCATGAGGCAAACCTGCGGAACGGCCTCTTCGTCCACGTCCCAGCGAATATCGAGATCAAGGGTACCATCGAAGTGTTCCATTGGATGGAAGGTGAGAACACCGTTGTCTTCCCGCACACCCTCGTTGTTACCGGTACGAACTCGAAGGTGCGGGTGGTGGACTATTTCCAATCGGCCAACGACCGCGATGCCGGCCTCGCCATCGCCGTGAACGACCTGAGTGCCGGACCGGGCTCGAAGCTCGACTACCTCGCCATCCAGGCTTTCAACGAGAAGACCAAGGTGATCCAGGTGAACGAGACCGGCGTGGGAAAGGATGCCTCCGCGATCGGTTTCATCCTGAATACCGGCGCCGCCTGGGCGCGCAATGAATCGCTCAGCCGCCTGGAAGGCGAAGGCTCGCGCTCGGACATGCTTTCCGTCAGTGTCCCCGCCCGCGAGCAGGAGTACGACCAGCGCACCTTCCAGCATCACGTCAGCCCGGGTGCCTACAGCGACCTGCTTTACAAGAATTCACTCTACGACGAATCTCGTACCATTTTCTCCGGCCTCATCTTCGTGGACGAGGGCGCGCATCGCACCGATGCCTACCAGACCTGCCGGAACCTTTTCATGAGCGACGAGGCGGAGGCGAACTCCATGCCCGGCCTGGAAATCAATGCCGACGACGTGAAGTGCTCCCACGGCAGCACGAGCTCGCAGATCAGCGACGATGAGATCTTCTACCTGCGGGCCCGCGGCATCGATCCCGTCCGCGCGCGGCAGCTCATCGCCCGCGGCTTCTCGGTGGAAGTGATCGAGCGGCTCGGCGACGAGAAGGTGGAGGAAATGGTGCTCCGCTTCCTCGACGACAAATTCGCCCACATCGCCAGCGGCGGGGCTTGATTCGGAGGAGGCGCAAGTTCCGCCTCCTTCCCCTCAGTTCTTGAGTTCCGGGTTCAGGTCCACGGGCCAGTGGGCGGCCTCCCAGATGGCGGCGCATACGGCGGTGATGAGCTGCTCCAGCTTCTCATCCCGGATCTTCTTGTCCTCCGCGTATCCGGCGAGCATTCCCGCTGCCGCGGATGCGACCTGAGGCTGGGCGGTTTTGAGGAAAAGGGCCTCCATGTACGCACCCATTTTCTCGTCGGCCGGTCCCGTCGCGATTTCCTCCTCATACCACGCGCTCATGCGATAGGGGTCGGGATCATACTCCTTCGCGACGACCGGGTGCATGGCTCCGAGCGCGATGATCGTCACCGTGAACAGTGACTGCAGTTCGTCGTCCTTCAGGGAATCGTCAAGATCGCCCAGCTCCTCCAGCAGATCGCCGAGACGGATCTCCAGCCGGTTCCACAGCGCCGGAGTGGCCACCACGGCGTCGATCCGCTTCTTCAGCAGCTCTCCTTCCAAGACCGGCTGAGCGGGTGGGGGATCGAGCGGGATTTCGTCGTTGTCGTCGTCGGCTTCCATGAGACGGAGTGTGGGGGAGGCGGCTTGAACGTGCACGCGCAACTTGCGGGCTCCCGCTACTTCGCCTCGACTCCCCGGCCAGCTTCGCCATCCTCGGCGGCTCTTTGGAGGCGGAGGCGGACATTCACGGATTCTTTGAAGACGAGCGCTGGCGGGAGCGTTTCGAAGAAGAGTGCTTGCTGGCGGGGCAGAGGCTCCGCGCGAAAGTCCGCGATCTGAAAGGGGATTGCCCGGAGCCGGAATATCTCATCCTCACCGGGAGTGTCGGGGACGAGCAGGCCGAGGTGACCCTGTGGGCAAGCGAGGGGGCGTGGGATTTCGAGACGTCCTGCACCTGCGAGATGGGACGCTTCTGCCCGCATGCCGCGGCCCTGCTGGAGGAAGCGGCGAAGCCGCGGAACTTGTCGCGCGTCCTAGCGGGAAATCCGGCACGGTTCGCCGCTCCCGCGTCTTCCGTTTCCCTGCCGACAGCCCCGGAAGATACGCCGCATCTGGAGATCCCGCCGGTCTTCCGGCTGGAGATCGTGCGGGAAGCGACCGGGACGAAGGTGGTCCGTCTTCTTCTCCAGGCGCTGAAGATCCCGGATAGCGGGGATTGGGTGGTGGCACGGCCTTTCGCGATCTACGGTGAGCACCGTCTTCCCTTGGGCGGCATTCCGGGGCCTCGCGAATATCGCACCGATACCCCTCAAGGGCCGCTCGTTATCCGCCGCGACATCGCCGCGGAGATGAACGCGATCCTTTCCCTCCAGCAATCCGGGCTCGCCAGTCTATCCGGTCATTCCCAATTCCGCTTCCTCCTGGGTCTGGCAGGCAGAGGGAGAGCGGGCACCCCCCCCGAGGCCGGTCTATGGTTTCCAAATCCCGGACACGGGGATCTGGCGGAGTTCTGGCCGTGGCTGCGCTCCACCGGCGCTCCGGCGCTGGAGTCGGGTGGTTGGACCGTGAGCTTCGCGCCGGACGTGGGGCACGAGGTCATCGATCTCGATCCCGAAAGCTTCGTCTATGCGCTGGAAGATGACGGGACCGGCTGGTTCCACCTTTCCGTCGGCTTCGACGTCGGCGGGAAGCAACTGGACCTGTTGCCGATCCTCGCGCAGTTGCTGGATCGCGGCGCCATGGAGACGACCCTGGAGTTTCCCGCCGAAGGCCATTTCCTCCATCATCTGGAGGACGGCCGGGCCTTGCGCCTGCCCGCGGAGCGGATCCGCCGGATCCTGAAGCAATTCGCGGCGCTGATCGATCCACGGCGCTTCAAGGGCGGGAAACTGCGGCTTCACCCGCTCGATGCGGCGGCCATTGCCACTTCCGGCGAGCTGGGGATAGAGGCTCCGGACCGCCTTGCAGAGCTGGCCCTGAGGCTCACCTCTTTCGCGGGAATCGAGAAAGTCGCGCAGCCCGCCGGCATCCGTGCGGAGTTGCGCGAGTACCAGACGGAAGGCTTCCACTGGATGCAATTCCTCGCGCGTCACGAGCTCCACGGCATCCTGGCCGACTATATGGGCCTGGGGAAGACCCTCCAGACCATCACGCATATCCTTGCGGAAAAAGATAGCGACCGGTCACAGGGGAAGCCTGCGCTGGTCATCGCGCCCACCAGCGTCGTCCCGAACTGGCGCGCGGAGACGCAGAAGTTCGCGCCTTCGCTGCGCATTCTCATGCTCGATGGGCCGCAGCGGAAGAAGTACTTCCGCTCGATTCCCTATGCAGACGTGGTGCTGACGTCCTACGCGCTCGTCCAGCGGGACATCGACAAATTGAAGGAGCATTCCTTCCATCTCGCTGTTCTCGACGAGGCGCAGTACGTGAAGAATCCCGCGTCAAAGGTGGCGCAGGCGGTGTGCCAGCTCGATGCACGCCATAGGCTCTGCCTTTCCGGTACACCGGTGGAGAATCACCTCGGCGAGCTGTGGAGCCTGATGCGCTTCCTCATGCCCGGCTTCCTCGGCGGCCAGGAAGACTTCAATCGCCGCTTCCGCAATCCCATCGAGAAGGACGGTGATGAGGATCGCCGCCTCGCGCTGAAATCCCGAGTCGCTCCCTTGATCCTGCGCCGGACGAAGGATCAGGTCGCGAAGGAACTTCCCCCGAAGACGATCCTGATCCACGCGGTGGAACTGAACACCGCACAGAAGGATCTCTACGAGACGGTGCGGGCCACGATGGACAAGCGGGTCCGCCAGGCGATCGCGATCAAGGGTCTCGAGGGCTCCCGCATGGTGTTCCTGGAGGCCCTGCTGAAGCTCCGCCAGATTTGTTGCGAGCCGAAGTTGCTGAAGTTCGAGGGCGAATCGAAGCTGGAGGCGGATGCCGCCGGCTCCGCCAAGCTCGACTATCTCGCGGACCTGCTCGACACGCTGATCGAGGAGGGACGCCGCATCCTGCTCTTCTCACAATTCACCTCGATGCTCGAGCTGGTGGAGCAGTTGCTTCAGCTACGAAAAGTGCCGTACTTGAAGCTCACCGGGGAATCGAAAAACCGGGGCGAGCTGGTGGAGAGATTCCAAGGGGGCGGCTATCCCGTCTTCCTCATTTCCCTCAAGGCGGGCGGCACCGGCCTCAATCTCACCGCGGCGGATACCGTGATCCACTACGATCCCTGGTGGAATCCCGCGGCCGAAGCCCAGGCCACCGATCGCGCGTACCGGATCGGCCAGACACAGCCGGTCTTCGTGCACAAGCTGATTTGCCAAGGAACCGTCGAGGAACGCATCCACCAGCTCCAGGCGAAGAAAAGCCAGCTCGCGGATTCCCTTTTATCCGATGCAGCGCGGGCCGCGGCGCCCGACGAGGGCACGCTCTCGGCGCTGCTCGCGCCCTTGGGCTGACACGGACGGTCAATCGAGGCCGGGGACCGATGCCAGCAAGGACCGGTCTCCCCAGATCCTGATCAAAATGTGTTTCCCGATGCCATCTCCCCTTTCGGTCGCGAGAACCAGACGGCTGCCGTCCTTCTGAAGATCCCAGGCATCGCTTGAGTCGCCCGGTCGCCAGCCATCGGCGAGCAGGAGGGGCAGGAGATCGTCCCGGGTTCTCCCTTCCGCGGACCAGAGGGAGATCTCGGCATCGGGTTCGGGCATCGCAGGCGCGCCGGGGGCGTGCGAGGGCCCGCGCCAGCGTCGGCAGCGGAACCAGGAGCGGAGGCGCGGTTGCAGCCACGAGAGGAGGGCCAGATGGAAGCGCGCGAGATGCCCGTCAAAGCGGGGGTCGAGCGGCCGGAGCGGCTGCATGCGGTCGATCACGCCCTGATAGCCGGCCTGCCCCATGGGACCGTAGTAGATGATCGATCCCTCCACCGCCCGCACCGGCCCGCCCGAATAGACGAAGCCGTCCCACTTCGCATCGCCCTTTGCGGTGAAGCGCCGCGGATGCTTGGCGACCAGAAGCGCCTCGGCCTTCCCGTAGCCGATCTGTTGCTTCAGGTAGCCGCGGAGCGAAGGGCGGCGGTGATGCCATACAAAGGCGGTCGGGGCGAAGCCAAGGCGGCAACCTTTCTCGCGGAGCCTCCAGCAGAAATCGACATCGTCGCCCGCGGTCGTGAAAAGCGGGTCGAATCCGCCCACGTCGAAGTACGCGGTGCGCCGTACTGCAATGTTGCAGCCGGGGAGGTGTTCCGCCTCCTCGTCGTCCAGCATCACGTGGGTCGGTGCGCCCGGCGCGGCGGCCACCACGGCTTCGGGTGCGTTGGCCGGCGGCGGGGGAAGATTCGGGCCTCCGGCGGCGTCCCAGCCTCTGGCGAATGCCGCCGCAATCCCGGCGAGCCAAGCCTCGTCAGGTTCGCAATCGTCATCGGTGAAGGCGAGGATGCTGCCCTTGGCGACCTCAGCACCGGCGTTGCGGGCCGCACTGAGGCCCCCCGGCTCCAGGCGCAGAAGGATCGCTTCCGGAAATCGCACGGCTACCATGTCCGCCGTACCATCGGTAGAGCCATCGTCCACCACGATCACCTCGTGGGGAGGGAGGGTCTGTCTCTCCAGAGCTGCCAGACAGGCGGCGATCCTGGGATTGCCATTCCTGGTACAGACGATCACGGAAACGGCTTCGGCGTTCGCGGGGAGGGCGGGTCCTAGCGTGGCGAGGGTTTCGGCCACGGCAGCCAGCGCCGGCTTCCCGTTTTCCTCGCGGTCGATCAGGCCGAAGTCCCAATCGAGCACTTCCATGCCCGCGTTCCACCAGCGGTCGCTCCATGCGTAGAGCATCATCCCCGCGGCACCTTCCTCCCGGGCGGCGCGGAGTGCCCATGCCAGCGACTCCGCCTGCTTTGCAGTGCCGTTCCGCCGCGAATCCAGGCCGAATTCGGAAATCATCACCGGACGGTCCCCCGCGATATGATGAAGACGGCGGAGATATTTCCGGAACGCCGCCTCATCTTCGAGATAGACGTTGAAGGCGGTGAAGTCCGCGTTCTCCGGCTCCAAGTACTCCGTGCTCGGGTAATTGCCGTAGCACCAAAGGATGTCCGGCCGGAGTTCCTTGCCGAGTGCGATCAGCTCCTCGATGGAACGCCGCACCCGCACCGGGCCCATCCAGCGCACCAGATCGGCAGGCACTTCGTTCGCTACGAAGACTCCTGCGAGTGCGGGGTGACCTTCCACCCCTCGGAGGTGCTCCGCCATGGACACGTGCGCCGCGGGAAGGACGCGGCCCTCCCTTAGGAAGTCCACCGCTTGGGGCCAGCGCAAGCCGCCGAAAACCCGCAGACCGGCTCCGAGCGCCGCATCGAGGAGCCGCCTGTCGGGCATTTCGTAGAGCCGGATGGCGTTGAAACCCGCCGCGCTGATCCTCTTGAAATCCCGCCCCAAATCCGCCGGCCAGCCGCCGGGAAAGGGCCCGTAGGTCACCGCCTGCACACCGATGCGCGTTCCTCCGGACCGGAAGAATTTGCCATCGATGCTCAGCAGCTCCATCGCGGCGGAGCCTAGGTGACGGGCCGGAACTTCCAAGCTTCAAGCGCATTCCCGCCTTTTGAAAAACGATTCATTTGGCTTCCGCAGGAGAGCGGTTAGATAGGAATCATGCGCGACGAGCTTCTCAGAAACCCCGTCTTCGCCATGGCGGCCACGCAATTCGATCTGGTGGCGGATTTCCTCGATCTGAGCGACGAGCTCCGCGAGCGCACCAAATGGCCGAAGCGGCTCATCACCGTCACGGTGCCGATCCGGCACGATGACGGTTCCACGAAGGTCTATTTCGGCCACCGCGTGCAGCATCACCTGACCCGCGGCCCGGTGAAGGGCGGCCTGCGCTACCATCCCAGCGTTGACCTTGGCGAAGTCGCCGCGCTCGCGATGTGGATGAACTGGAAATGCGCGCTCATGGATCTTCCCTTCGGCGGCGGAAAGGGCGGCATCACCTGCGATCCCCGCACCATGAGCATCGGGGAACTGGAGCGGATGACCCGCCGCTACACGATGGAGATGATCCCGTTCATCGGGGAGGACATCGACATCATGGCACCCGACATGGGGACGAACGAGCAGACGATGGCATGGATCACCGACACCTACTCCACCCATGCCGGGCGGCTCATCCCGGGAATCGTCACGGGCAAGCCGCTAGGGCTTCAAGGCTCCGCCGGGCGCACGCAGGCCACCGGCCACGGAGTCGCTTTCCTCGCGTCTCGGGCCTTGAACAAGCTGCATATCAAGATCACGGAGGCCACGGCGATCATCCAGGGTTTCGGCAATGTCGGCTCCTACGCCGCGTATGATCTCTCGAACTCGGGAGTGAAGATCACCGGCATCTCCGACATCTCCGGAGCGATCTGGAATGCGGCGGGAATCGATACATGGAAGCTCCGTGATCACGTGGCCCTCCACGGCTCGATCAGCGGCTTCCCGGGTGCCGAGCCGATCAATCCCGCGGAGCTGCTTTGCCAGCCCTGTGACGTGCTCGTTCCTGCGGCGACCGACATGGCCATCACCAGTCATAATGCCCCTCTGCTGCGGTGCAAGGTGCTGGCCGAGGGGGCGAACGGCCCCACCACCCCCGAAGCGGATGACATCCTCAACGCGCGCGGCGACATCTTCATCATCCCGGATATCCTCTGCAATGCAGGCGGTGTCACTGTTTCCTATTTCGAGTGGGTCCAGAACCTCCAGCGCTTCCAGTGGACCGAGCGCGAGGTGCTCACGAAGTTGGAAACCATGCTCGAGGGTGCATTCGCGCGCGTGCTCGCTTTCGCGGAGCGTCACAAGCTGTCCCACCGCATGGCGGCACAGGCGCTCGCCGTGAAGACCGTGGCGGATGTCAAGGCGCAGCGCGGGCTGTTTCCGTGACCTTGCACTGCGGCGGATCGACCCTAGTTTTACCAGCCCGTGGAGTCCCAAATCCAGTTGTCGCTCGAAATCTGAATGCAAACGGTTCGCTTCCATCAATTCGGAAAGCCTGCGGAAGTGCTGCGGCTTGAGCCCTTGGAGCTTCCACCGCTTTCCGAGGGCGAGGTGCGTCTGCGCATGCTCGCGGCACCCGTGAATCCCGCCGATCTCAATCTCATCGAAGGGACCTACGGGGTGAAGCCTCCCCTGCCGGCCGTTCCGGGTATCGAAGGCTGCGGGGAGGTCGTGGAGAGCCGGTCGGCGGATTTCGTTCCGGGCGACCGCGCCATCATCCTGCGTCGCGCTGGCAGTTGGGCGACCCACCTTCAGATCCTAGGCGGGAATCTCTTCAAGCTTCCGCCCGGAATCGATCCCGTACAGGCGGCGATGCTGAAGGTGAATCCCGCCACCGCATGGCGATTGCTGACCGGCTTCACGCGCGCCGAGCCCGGCTCGTGGATTGTCCAGAATGGAGCCAATTCCGCAGTCGGCCGCTGTGTGATCGCTCTGGCGAAGACCTTGGGCATTCGCACGATGAACCTCGTTCGCCGCGAGGAACTCCGGGATGAGCTCCTTGGCCTCGGCGCGGACGAGGTGTTACTGGACGACGACTCCGCCGGGGAAGCCCTCAAGGCCCCGGGCAGGGAGCGTCCCGTGCTCGCCTTCAACTGCGTCGGCGGGGAAAGCGCGCTGCGCCTGATGAATCTCCTGGGTTCGGACGGCATCCATATCACCTATGGTGCGATGGGCCGGCGCCCTTTGACGGTCCCCAATGGGTTGCTGATCTTCAAAAATCTTCAGCTCCGCGGCCTCTGGATTACCAAGTGGATCGAAGGCGCGCCGGATGTAGAGATCCGCGAGGTGTACGGGAGCCTAGCCGCTGCCATGGCCACGGGGGCTCTGCGTATGCCTGTGGATCGGGTGGTTCCTCTGGAGGAATTCGGGGACGCGATCGCGCGCCTGTCGGAAGCCGGACGAAACGGAAAGGTCTTGCTGGGGATGTAGCTCCGGAGCGCACGGCTAGCGGTTTCGTTCCGCCACCGCCATGAGGGATTGCTTCATCCCCTCCGGCCATTCGAGGTTCTTCAGGCTCTCTTCCACTCCCCACTCGGGGGAAAGCCCGAGGAGCTCTGCGAAAGCTTGGTCGGCACGTTCGGTTCGTAGCGTTTGCTCGGCGGCGCAGACCAGCATCGCCAAGGCTACCTCCTTCTGATCCGCCGCGAAAGGTAGGCCGAACCCATGCTCCAGAAGCACCCCGGCTTCTTCAGGGTGCCCGGTCGTCAGCAATAGCCAGGATGCATCAAAGGCGTAGGCGGCGTCCTTTGGATACTCTGCTTTACCCCGCATCAAGAGCTCGATGGCTGCAGCGTCCTGCATGTCCTCGATCACGCAGCGGGCGGCTTCCACGTAGTCCTGCGGGGAGATCTCCGCATCGCCGGAGTCGATCAACTCGATCCAGCGGGCGTAGGCGGCCGTGAACTCGCCCGCGGCCATGAAGGAGCGGGCTTCAATCCGCAAGCAAGCGGGGTGAGGGGCTCCCGCGAGCCGGGCGCGCTCCACCAGTTTCTCCACCAGATCCCCGGAGGCTCTATCGTCGGAGAGGTCCAGAGCGATGCGGAGCATCGCGTCGCGCACCCGCTTGATCCCGAAAGTGGTGGTGGTCTTGGGATCCAGCAGCAGCATGGCGATCGCTTGTAGATCGGTGATAGTTGCATCCGGGGCTGGCTCCAGGATCGCGAGCTCCTGCTCCATTGCATGGAAGAGATCGGGCTGCCCGGGCTCCGGCAGCGCGTGTTCCCAGCCGGCCCAGTCCTTCCAACCTGCTTCTTCCCGCATAGCGGGAAATCCCTCCGGCCCCAGCGCGAAGGTTTCGGCCTTTTTCCCCTGCGCCCACAGGGCGGCCGCGGCCGCGGCCAGCCGCAGGGGCGGGGGCAGGTCCTTCGCGGCGTTGAGGCAGGCCGCAATGGAGGGGACGTGCTTCTTCTCGAGGGCGATTTTCAGGGCTTCGACCGCGGCCGGGCCGGAACCATCTACGGCATTCACCGTACGTTCCACCGGAGGAAGGATGTCGGCCTCCCCGGAGGTGCGTGCCCGTAGCCACTGACGCCACAGCCAGGGAGATCCCAACGCGGGCAATGTCTTCTCGAGAGCTTCCCTCGCCTCCGGCTCAAGTCCTGCGGAGAGAAGGAAATGAGCCTGGTCCAAATCGATTTTCGCATCAGGCGGGATTTTCCCGCGGAGGAATTCCGCCGCGGCCTCCAGTTCCCCGCGCAGTGCCAGAGCTTCCGCATGGGCCAGGATGTTCCGGAGCGCCCCCCCGGACCCAGATGCCTTCCGCGTGGTTTCGACCGCTGTATCCAGCTTGGCGATCGCTTCGGGGCGGCGATCCGGCCCGGCCCGCGCGGCCAGCAGCGAAGCCCGCTTCAACTCGCGAGCCTCCGCCGTGTCTCCAGCCAGTTCATGCAGCTCGTTGGTGGCCCGATCTTCAGCCGCCGGGCTGTCCGCATCACCCGTTCCGGTGTGCCATGCCTCGAAAAGCCTCGCATCCTGCTCCGCGATCAAAGCTCGCAGATAGTTCCGGCGCCACGGGTGGTCTCGGAGCGTCGCGCTCCAGACGGCGAGACGGCGTGGATTGACTGCCTCCCAGGTTGCGAGCCTCTCCCACAGGGGCAGCCACGCTTGGGCCTCCGGCCGGAGAAAAGGGAGCGCCATTACCGTCTTGCGCACCTCGGTCGGATCACCGCCCGGAATCAGCTTCGTCACATCCGTGGGCACACGGGCAAGCGAGCGGAGGCGTTCTTCCCGCGAAAGCCGCAGGATCGAGCGTCCTCCCTCGGCAATCCGGGTGCCGCCGAGACTCTCGGAAAAGGCACGCAGCGCATCCAGTTCGTCCGCTTGTAGGCCCGTCTCCTTCGCCAAGGGGACAAATCCCTCGTTGGCACCCTCCAGCTTCAGCCCGCGGAAGCCCCCCTGGCTGTCGAAGGACATCGCCGTCGTCCCCTCCGCGAGCGGAAGATCCGCCAGCAGGATGCGCCGGTTCCGCACGGACCAGAGGGTGAGCGAGCGATGGGTGGAAAAGGCGAGCCAGCCATTCCGGAAATCCTCCGCCCACCCGGATGGGCAGGCGGGGCCGTCGTCGGCCGGAACAGTCCGGGTGAAAGGCAAAACCGCGATCCGGGAAAGGTCGTCCGGAGCGTGAAGCGTTACTTGGTCTTCGGTGGCAACGGCCAGCCAGCCCGCGTGAGGCATGGAAAACAAGCCGGTCGCACCCGGGACCGGGATCGTTCCCGTTTTCTTGAATCCCGAATCGCTTGCTTCATAGATTCCTACCTCCGATGGACCGGCCACGGCCACCCGGTGGCTGTCGCCGAGGAAGGTCACGCAGCTCGCGGGGTCCAGGAGCTCTTGCCGGGAAGGAACCTGCTCAGGGCCGGTGTGACTGAGGGCGAGTCCGCCAGGGCCCGCCAGCACGAGCCACCTCCCATCGGCGGAGAGGGCGATATCGGTCGTCGTGGTCCAGCCGCGGGGTGTTTCCACCGGAATGCTTTCTCCCCCGGTATCCAAACGCAGGGCACTCGCACGGGCCTCCGCGCGCGTATCCTTGTTCAGGACCTTCAAGAGCGCCCAATCCTCTTCTCGTCCTTTGGCACCGCCCTTCAAAGGGTAGTCCATCCGGGGGATCGTCTGATGAACCGCAAGTAGTCCGGACTTCGTGCCCACGGCGACGGATGAGTGGCCCGATGCCACCGCGCTCACCGCCGACTCCATATGGAGCGGGGCCGCAGGGGAGACGCGGCCCTGGACAATGTCATTGAGGGTCACCTTGGAGCCATCCACCGCGTGCGGAGCGGGGATCAGCGAGCTCCCGTTGCCTTTATCCCAAGGGAGGAGCCGGAGACCCTCCGGGCCTTCGTCCACGCGGTAGCTGGCCAGCTCGGATTCCCTGCTCCGAAGTCGCACCATCAATTCGGTTCCGTCGGCGCTCAAGGTCGCCTCCGAGTAAAAATCTTCTCCCGCGGGTGGATGTGTGGTGCGCATCGGGACCAGCGGCGAAAGCGGCAGCTCGACCAGCGTACCATCCCGATGGACCGCGAGGAGACGTTCGCGGTCGAGCTGGACTGCCAGCGGCTCCGCGACGTCGCCTGCGCCGATGCGGTCGGATTGCCGGATGGTTTCGCCGCTGTTGGCATCCGCGATCACCCAGGAAATCCCCCCGTCGAGATCGGCGGGATAGGCGAGCAGGGCTCCTTCCGGTGACCAGGCCATGACC
>CBIHMP010000076.1:0-14018 GCA_966211015.1 uncultured Luteolibacter sp.
GCAAGAAGAGCCCCACCGGTGGCCCCGGCGTCGCAGTCCCAGCCGGTGCCTTCCGCCGCCAAGATCGATTCCGATGAGGTGGAGAACGCTCCTAAAGCCGGCAGCGAGGCGGCCTTCGACACGCGGGTGATCGCGGCGATCATCGATTGCTTTGTCTTCCTAGGCATCCATCTGGTGATCGATATTTTGCTTCCGTCCACCTTGGGCCTGCTGGTGGCAATCGCCTATCTGCTGACCCGCGACGCCCTGCCCTTCCTGGAGGGCCAGAGCCTGGGTAAAAGGCTGATGAAGATCCGCGCGGTCGATCTCACCGGCGGCAGGCTCACAGGCAATTGGCAGGCGAGCATCGTGCGGAATATCCCGCTGGCGATTCCTTTCTTCGGGCTCGTGGAAGCCTATATCCTCTACCAGAAGAAGGAAAAGGGCGGGCCCCTGCTCCGCCTGGGGGACGAGTGGGGCAAGACCAAGGTGGTCGTTTCCGCTCACCCGTCCGGGATCTAAGGCGGTCAAGGAGCAGGCCGCGCGAAGACACCCTTCGCCGCGGCCAGCTTGATCTTCTGATTCCGCGCGTAAGCGTTTCCCGCCGCTTCGCGGAGCGACTCCGGAGCCTCTCCCTCGAGCCACGGCTCCAGCGCATCCCGCAGGATAAAGGAGCCGGGATACATGAGCTGAGTGGTCATCAGGACCGGCCGGATGCCGGCATTTTCCAGGCGCTTCCGGAAATAGCGGTCGCTCATGCAACAGAGCACCACGGCATCCGTTTTCCCGGCAGCCTTGGCGACCGGAAGGTCGATTCCTGTATCCATCAGAATATTGTGACCGATGAAGGCGACCAGATCGTTCTCGCCGGAGAGCATGGCCTTCTCGCAGGCGATGTAGCAGTCTTTCAACTCCGAGCCGCGCCACGCCTCCGCCACGAGCACGGCCTTTCCGGAAACATGCCGGAAAGTCAGACGCTCCAGGATGCGCGGATCTCCCGTGGCGGTTACGTCCGCTTGCAGCTCCCATTGCCGGCTGGCCTTGAAGCAGGATTTCACGCCATCGCTGCAACCCCAGTAGAGGTTTGCCGCAGGCTTGTCTCCATCGCCGATCTTCTCCCCTACTTTTACGATCCCCTGCGTTTTGTTGTCACAGAGGCCTACGAAAACGGCGATCCGCTTCTCCGCCGCAAGCGCGGGCGCCGAGGCTGCGGCGAATATCGCGATCCAAAGGAAAATCCGCATCACGGAGAAGTGACGAGTCCCGCCGCGGCGGTCTATCGTCAACTGAAAGAATCCGCTGTAATTCCCATCGCCGTCGTCACAGGATAAGGGGATAAATCCATCGTCCCTTCATCGCCTCTTCATAAGGCGGTGCATGGGATACCGCGATCCCAGATCCCCAAAGCCATGTCATTCGCCCAATCCCTCCGCACGGCCTTACCCTTGGTCATCGGCATCGCCGTCGGTGCCGTCGGGGCGGCGATGTTTCACGACAGCTTGCCGGGGACCGAAGGGTCTCCGGAAGAACGCGCGGCTGAATTGGAGGTGGACCTGAAGGCAGCGAACAACCGGCTGGCCGCGCTGGAGGGAGATCCGCGCACGCGGCGGCGGCGGCCGGGAGATGACTTGAGGGACGGTCTCCGCCGGATCGGAAGCGACGTCCGGGAGGGGCGGATGGTGGACCCGGATGACATCTTCCAGACGTTGCAGCCGCTGATGCACGAGCTTTCTCCCCTCCTCAACCGCATGCGGGTCCGCGAGGAGAAACAGAGGATCGAAAGCATCACCGGTGAACTGGCGCGGAAATACGACCTGACGGCGGATCAGCAGAAGAGGCTCAAGCAATGGTTCGAGCAGAAAGCCGAGATCGAGGCGAAGCGTTGGTCCGATCTGGTGGGGACGCCCGGCACGACCTTGGAAGACCTGGCCCGCGCGAGTTCCGAAGTGCGGCCGGACGAGGGACTGGACGAGGTGATGGGCGGGATCCTGACGGGCGACAAGCTGGCGGATTTCCAGACCGACCGGATGACCGAAAGGGCGCAGCGGGTGCAGTCTCATGCGGACGCACGGGTACAGCGGTTGGACAATATCGTGGGACTGGACGACGCGCAGCGGGATCAGGTCTTCGGCATCATGGCCCGCAGTTCCCCGGATTACGATCCGGCGATGAAGCTGGAGGGCGAAGGCGGTGACATCGGGAACACGCCGACCGGGGCACCGCGCGAGGCCATGCTCTCCGTCCTGCGCCCGGAGCAGAAAGAAGCCTACGAGGCCGCGCGCCAGCGGCGGCGGGAAGAAGCGGAGGAGGACATGAACGCGATCGGCATGAAGCTGCCCGCGAACTGGGACCTGCTGGATCAATCCGACTTCTGACGCCGATGACCGCTTTGACACCTGCCGGTCATTCGCCCCGGCCCGCCATCGACGTCCGCTCGCTGCGGGTGGACTACGGGGATTTCATCGCCGTGAACGACCTGTCGCTCACCGTGCCGCCGGGAGAGGTTTTCGGGCTGGTGGGGCCGAACGGCGCGGGCAAGACCAGTACCTTCCGCGTTCTTACCACCCTGATGGAGCCGACCTACGGCGACGTCTTTCTGGACGGGATCGACATCCGTGAGGATCTCGCGGGAGCCCGCCGCATCATCGGCTATATGCCGGATCTGGCGCCGGTCCCCTCCGACCTGAAGGTCTGGGAGTTCCTCGACTTCCACGCGGCCGCCTACGGCATCGGCGACAAGCCGCGGCGGCGCGAACGGGTGGCGGAATGCCTGGAAGAAGTGGCTCTGACGGGACAGCGGGAAAAGTGGTGCAAGGAACTCTCCCGCGGGCAGACGCAGCGCGTGGTGCTGGCAAAGACGCTGCTGCACCGCCCGCGCGTGCTGATCCTGGACGAACCGGCGAGCGGCCTGGACCCGCTGGCGCGGCGCGATCTCCGCAATGCCTTGCGCCGGCTGGCCAAGACGGGAGCGACCATCTTCGTGAGCTCCCATATCCTGAGCGAGCTGGCCGAGATGTGCAGTTCCTTGTGCGTGATGAATCAAGGGAAGCTTCTTGCTTCGGGCACCGTGGACGAAGTCCGCCACCAGCTCGGCAACACCGAGCGCACCCTCACCGCGGCGGTGCTGGGCAAGGCCGAGGAGGCCGCCGAATGGCTGTCCACCCGCACGGGAGTGCACCAACTCCAGATCCACGGCCAGCAGGTCGTCTTCGGCTTCAGAGGCAATGACGACGATCAGGCGGATCTGATGGAAGGCCTCATCAACCAGGGAGTGCGCCTGCGAGCCTTCGAGGAGAAGCGTTCGTCCTTTGAAGACATCCTGGTGGAAGTGGCTGAAAGCAACCTACGTTCATGACCGCGGAAATCCCCTCTCCCACCACCGTCAAGCATCCCGCCTGGGCAGTCTGGGCGAATCCGATCTTCCGCCGCTACTGCCGCTCGCGGCTGCGCCTGCGCGGACTGGGAGTCTGCCTGCTGCTCACGGTGCTGATCGCCGGTTTCATGGTGGCGATGGCGCAAAGCACGGGCACCAGCCAGGGGAACCTGGAGGTGGCGGCCCGGATGGCCAACCCCGTGGAGGCGGTGGACGTCCCGGCGATCCTGAGGGAGCACACGATGAATGCGGCACGAGGCGCCCTGATGCCGATGCTGGTGCTACAAGGGGTGATCCTGTTCATTTTCGGCACGGCGCAGGTGGCGGGCGGCATGACGGCGGAGCGGGACGAAGGCGTGATCGACTACCAGCGGCTGGTGCCGATGTCCCCGCTGGCCAAGGTGCTCGGCTACGTTTTCGGCCTGCCGGTGCGGGAGTACGTGATGTTCCTGGCGACCCTGCCTTTCGCTGCGTGGCTCTTCTGGAAAGGAGAAGTGAAGGCGACGGTATGGCTCCAGCTCTACACGGCGCTGCTGACCTCCACCCTGCTCTATCATTTCACCGGCCTGCTGACCGGGACGGTAGCCAAGAACCGGCGCTGGGCCTTCCTGGCCTCGATGGGACTGGTTTTCGCGCTCTACACCGTCATCCCGCAGCTCGCCAATTTCGGTTTGGTATTCTTCAAGTATCTGACGATGACGCCGGTGGTGGAGGAATGCCTGCCGGAAATGCTACCGGAGGCGATGGCGGGACCCTTGAAGGCCTTCCGCCGCTTCGTGCCGGTGGTGAAGTTCTTCGGCCTGGATTTCTCGGAACTGGTTTACACCATTTTCTCGCAGCTCGCGCTGATCCTCACGTTCATCATCATGCTCTGCCGCAAATGGCGGCGCGCCGAGTCCCACCTGCTGGGAAAGCTATGGGCCACCGGCTTCTTCATCTGGATCCAGATCTTGCTGCTCGGCAACGCGCTGCCCTTGATCGATACGGGAGAACTCTTTCCCTCGCGGGCGATGGCGCGCTTCACCAGGATCTCGGCCGATTGGGAACCGCAGCCGATGGAGGCGGTGGTGATGTCCGGGGCCTACGGGCTTTTCACGCTGCTGCTGGTATTCCTGCTCGGGGGCATCATCACCCCGACGCCGGAGAACCAGGTGAAGGGCTGGCGCCGGGCGAGGAAGCAAGGGCGGTCCTCGCTGCCGCTGCTCTCCGATCCGGCGACTTCCTTCTGGTTCGTCATCGTGATGGCGCTGGCGGGGGCGGGAGGCTGGTTTCTCTTCACCCGCGGGCTGGTGGAATCGATCTGGTTCCCGGGGCAATTCGTGCCGCTGCAGACCTTCGGATACTTCGCCGCGGTGATGCTGACGACGGGGCTCGGCTTCCAATTGCTGCTGGAGGCCTGGGGCGGCCGGGTTGTCACCTTGCTTGCGATCTTCGCCGGAGTGGTGCCGGTCATGGTGGGTGCGGTATTGGTCCCCGTGGGGGATCGCCTCCTGCCTGCCGCCGCGTGGCTGGTTTCCATCTCGCCCTTGAGCACGCCTGTCTATGCGGCGTGTTCCCTGCTGGGTCTCGCGGAGTTGCCGGTGGAGATCGCCCGTGCAGTTCCGCGGGCGTTTCACTTCTGGCTTTCCGTGAGTGTCATCGTTACCATCTGGCTCATCGCGCGGCTCTTCGCAGCGCGGCGGGCGATGGCGAGGAGTGTCCTCAACGAGCCGGTGGAAGCTGCCGTACTGCCGGAGCCGTGAAGGCCCGCGCCGCGACTACCTGACTCCCATCTCCCGCGATTTCATCGCGGTCGAAAACCCGCTCCACCACGCCGGATCCGGCTCGGCATAAGGCCGGAAGGTTTCCACGGTGCCCTGCGTTTCATTATAGAGCAGGGCCCGATGAAGCCCGAGACTACCCGCTGCGGGGGAATCGATGAGATTCGCGGAATCGTTCGCGCTCATTTGGAAGAGGACGCGCATCTCGAACTCCGCCATGATCTTGCGCGGCAGCCAGCGGCTCACGTTGTTCCAAGTGTCCACGCCGATGAGGAGGTGGATTCCCAGAGCGGCACCCGCGCTCGCGAGATCGGCCAGGACTTTCGCGGGGTTGGGGCCTGCGGGTTCATCCATGGAGAAGAGGAGATCATCCTCCTGACGGAGCTTCTTGAAACGTTGCAGGCCATGGATGACGACGAAGATGTCCGGTCCGCCGGCACCATCGTTCGCGCGCTTTTCCAGCTCCGCAGCCAGATCGGAAAATACTTCCGCGATCCCGGCGGGTCCGGCGACGCGGACCTCGTGGGGCAAGACCGCCTTCACGCTGGCCGCGATTCCTTGGGGGCGGGCGGAATCCAGAACGATGAAACGTGCATCTCCCGCGGGATGGCCCGTCGCGATCGAAAGCAGCGCCAAGGAAAGCAGGGATGAGACGCGCTCCTCCGCCTGTCCGATGGCCAGAAGGTGGCTGCCGCTGCGCCGTGCGAAGGAAGCCTCCGTCGGGCCCTTGATGGAATTCGGCTCGCCGAGCCATGCCTTCGCCTCCGCGGGGCGAACCAGCGGGGGTGATGCGATCAGGACCTCCAGCGCCGGATTCGAAGCGAGCTCGGCGGGTGCGTTTCCCTCGAACACTACCGGCGCGGCGATCTTGCGACTGCCTTCGCCGGCGAGCTCCGTGATCCGCTCCAGATAGCCGTTCCTCTCCTCTTCCGAAAGCCAGACCGCTTGGAAGGGGCTATTGGCGGCGAGCGCGCCGGCGTTGTCGTTGTAGATCCCCTCGCCCGGCCGGGTCAGCAGGCGCGGGGCGGGGTTGTCGTCATCCATGATCAGGTAGGCGTCCGCCTCGTTGCACTGGAGGGCGATGCGCACCACCATCTGCCCGAGGGTGGCACGGGCGAGCGTATAGGCGCCGCCGAGGGTCTGGGAGCCGAGGATGACGTGGATGCCGAAGGCACGCCCCTGGCGGACGATGCGGTCCAGGAGCAGCGAGGCGGACTGCGCGACGGCATCCTCCTCCGTGAAGAATTCCTGGAATTCGTCGATCAGCAGCAGGGTCCGGGGAAGAAGCTCGCCGGAAGCCTCGCGATATCCCGCCAGATCCTGCGAGCCGTGCTTCCGGAAAAGTTCCCCGCGCCGGCGCAGCTCGTCATCGACCCGGTGCAGCACGCTGAGGCCGAACTCGCGGTCGCTCTCGATCGCGATCACCCGCGCATGCGGAAGACGGTGCGTCCCGTAGCATTTGAATTCGACGCCCTTCTTGAAATCCACGAGATAGAACTCCACTTCGTCCGGGCTGCAATGCAGCGCGAGATTGGTGATCATCACGTGGAAGAGCGTGGATTTCCCGGAGCCCGTCTTGCCCGCCACCAGCACGTGCTGGCGGGTGCCCTTCCCAAGGGCGAGCCACTGGAATTTCTTCGCGCCGCTGCGGCCGATCGGCACGCGGAGTTCCGCGGCGGTGCTGCTTGTCCACCACTCGCCGGGGTGCGGGGCGATGCCGGCGAAAGGCACCTCCACGCGGTTCGAATCCACGCTCGCTTTGCCCAGCCGGTGAACCAGCGCGGTCTCTAGCGGTCCCTGCGGAGGCTTGACCGGCTCCAGCCGATCCGCGCCTGCGGGCATGCCTGCCACGCGGTAGCCGCCTTCTTCCTCTACCAAGCGCAGGCAAGCCCGGTCGAGAGCTTCGGCCAGCGCAGGATCGGGCACCGCTTGCCGGCCGTCGGAATGGAGGAGGAGATAGACCCCGCAGCGCGCGCCGCTGGTGGCGATGCTAAGCAGTCGCTTCGCCGCGGTCTCGCTGAAGGCGGCGGGAAATCCGGAAATCACGACGAAGCGGTGCTTTTCCGCGACGGTGCCGGCATGCGCGTTGTAGTCGTCGAGGGTAGGGAATTCATTCCGGAGGTACATCTGGATCACCTTCTCGATGTGCTCGTTCAGCTCGGCCAGGCGCTCCTCGATCTGCGTGGTCTGGGTCCAGATGCGGCCATGGATCAGGCTCTCCTCATAATCACCCAGATGCATCAAGCCGGCGAAATCCCGGCCGAGGCCGACGGGATCGATGAGGGTAAAGACGGCCCGTCCGGCAGGGTGCGAGGAAAGCAGGCGGAGGATGATCTCGTTGATGGTTTCCGCGGCCTTCGCGGCGTCGCCTTCGATCCAGAGGGACGCGCGGTCCGGGAAGCCGAGGGCGAAGGGCACCTCGCAATCCGGCGGCCCGTCCAAGGTGAACTGTCCGTCCTCCGGAATTCCGCCCGCGAGCGTTTCCAAGGACACGACAAGACGACCGAAGGGAACAACGTGTTCCGATGAAAATGGCGGCGTCCAGGATGCGATCCACGATTCGTCCCAGGCGGGAAAGCGGCCCGCGGCAATGGCAGCGAGGCCGGTAAGCTCGCGATGCAAGGGTTTCACCTCCGCGTCCCACTCCGCGAGGAGGTGCTTCAGGCCTTCGGCGCGGACGGCATCGGCTTCAGCGATCCGCTTCACGTGCTCGGCCTCGCGGAGCGCATGCTCTTCGTTACCGGTGCGGTCGTTTCCCGCCACGCCCTGCTCCAGGCGACGAGCCACTTTCGTCAGGCCGCGCTTGTAGAGCGCCTCCGCCTTCGCGGGAAGACGGGCAAGCTGGGCTTCGATCTTTTGCCGCCCCTCGTGCATCAGGTGCTGGGCGAATTCCTCGCTATCGCGAAGGGTCTCGCTGATCCCGGAACTCTGGTCGGCGAGGTCCTTTTTCAATGAAGCGCCCAAGGCTTCCACCTGCGCTTCCGATACGGCAACCGCTGCCGCACCATGCCGCCGCGCGGCTTGCAAAAACCGCGCCATCTTCCGCACGGCCGTCCATAGGGACAGCGCCGTGAGAAGATACGCCACGAGCGGGACCAGCAGCGCCACGAGCAAGGGGATCTTCATGGCGGCGAAGGCAGCGGCCCGTTCAGGCGAACGAAAAATCGCGATGCCGAAGCCGGCCGCGATCAAAGCCAGTAGAAGGGACGGCGGAGCGATGCGGAAAACCCGGGCGAGGAACCTCCCCTTGAGCACTTCCAATTGCGCGTACGCGGCCTCGATCTCCTCCCGACCGCGGGCGCGCAAGGCTTCCCGGGATTGCGAGCGATCCGGCTCCGGCACCGCGGTCATGCGGCCTTTCCGGATCATTCCGGAAAACCACGGGCGGAAGCTGCGCAGCACCTTCAGGGCTTCCGCTGCGAGTATCCGGATCTCGTCCCCGTCCGCGGCTACCTTTTCAGCGAATTCGCGGTGATCCTGGCGGGCTCTTTCCCAGGTTTCCTTCGCTTCTTTCCGCGTGCGCACCGATTCCGCCTGACGGCGGCCGACCTGGCGGTCCTTTTCCTCCCGCACCCGGCGGGCCAAGCTTCCGTGCGCCGCCTGAGCGGCCGCGGAGATCCGCTGGCAGCGCTGGTGATATTTCGCGGCGGCGGCCGCTTGCTCCTGATCGCACTCTTCGATCAAAGCGGTTTGGCGGGCCGATCTGCCCATGGACTCCGCTTCCCTGGTTGCCGTGGACCGGCGCTTGGCGGCCAAGAGGCTCGCCGCGTGATCCCGATACAATGCCGCCTCGCGTCCCGCGACGGAGGAGACGGCTTCCTGAAGCCGCTCTACCAGATGGCGGATCCATTCGGGGTGCAGGGGGTCATTCACAGTCGGCATGGATCTTGGAGAGCAATTGGTCGAGTTCTTCGATGATACGGGTGGCAGTGGCAACGGCCTGGGGTAGGGAGGCCAGGTAGTTTTTCTCGAACTCCGCAGCCTTCACGTCGCGCCACGATAGTCTCGCCTGCTCCCACCCCGCGAACAACTCCCGGGTGGCTTCATTGAGCACGGATTTGCCGGCACCGAGGCTCATGGCTCGCCTCCCTCCTGCGGCTCCGGGGGTTTCGGAGCCCGCTCCACCCCCGCGTAGTCCTGGAGCAGCCGGTTGGTATTTGCCAAGGACACGGCTCCCTTCGGCATCTGGCGCGCCAGCAGATCTTGCAAGCCTTCCAGTTGTTTCGCCAGCGTCTCCACGCGGGAATCGTAAGCCTGCCGCCAGCGTTTGATAAGCACGAGCTTCTCCCGCGCTTCTTCCAGTGCCCGCCGCGCCCGGTTCACCGCCATCTGCCGGGCGGACTTGTCCCGCCGCATATCGGACAGGCGCGCGCTGTAGAGTTCTTGTTCGGCCTGTTCCAGCGCCCGGGCCCGGCGGCGCAGTTCGCCCTCCCATTTCTGCCGCTGCTCGGTTTCCAGCCATCCCCGCGTGCGCTTCACCTCTCCCGTCACATCGTCGAGGGCCTGCTTCGTGCGGCCGGTGAATCGGATCAATGCCGCCCGGAACGCCTCGATGGCGTCGATCGACCCGACCCGTGCCTGCGCGTCCATGTGGATGGGAAAGTTCCGTTCAGCGTTGGTCGAGGTACTGCTGGATGCGCTCGGCCTTCCGCAGCAGATAGGGCGCGTGCTGGTCGGAAAGCTCGATGAAGCGTTTCATCGTCTTCATCATCTGGAGGAACTCGGCCGAAAATTTCTCCTGTTCCTGGTCTTGCCAGGTATCGCCAAGTGCGGCGAAGCGGGACATCAGCGAGGACGTCCGCTCCTTCACCTCGTTGTTGAAGCGCTTCAATTCCGCGGCGAAGCGCCGGACCTCCTCGGGATCGATGATCGCTTGGGACATGATGCCATCTTCGGCGGTCTTTCCGTCCGGTCGAGGAATACCGGCGGGGCCACCCCGGAAAAACCGCCGCCGCGGCGCCCGGATCTCCTCAAGATCGTGCGCGCCGGATCCCCCCGAGCCAAAGCAGGAGAAACGCGAAGGGGTGCAGGAACGCCATCACCAGAAACCAGGCCCCGTAGCCCCTGCCCTCGACCAAAGCAGCAAGGGGACCGAGGGCGGCGTGGAAAGCGCGGTCGAGGAAGCCGGCGTCGGCTCCGGGCGAGCCGGCCACCATGGCAGCCACGAGCAGATTCATCGCCATGCCGCCAACGGTGCTGCCCGCGGCCACGATGCTGAAGGCGGTGCCGAGGGAAT
Source organism: uncultured Luteolibacter sp. (assembly GCA_966211015.1). Classification (GTDB taxonomy): domain Bacteria; phylum Verrucomicrobiota; class Verrucomicrobiia; order Verrucomicrobiales; family Akkermansiaceae; genus Haloferula. Next base: position 10,349 of record CBIHMP010000076.1, read on the forward strand.
GCCCCGGCACCACATCCACCACGATCGCGGTGAGATTGATCAGCCAGGCGAGCGCGGCGAAGACGGTGCATCCGGCGAGGACCAGCGCGAGCGGCAATCCTCCCGCCGCGGCGATGAGGGGAGCCAGGGGCATCAGGCACGCGCAGCCCAGCATGACCCGGAGCCGGGCCGCCACGGGCCGCATGCCGCGCTTGACGAGGTGGCCGGACAGCCAGCCTCCGGCGAGGGACCCGACCGCAGCGGCGGCGAAAACGAAGCCGGTGACGGACAGGGATTCCTGATCCAGGCCGCGCGCGCTCCCGAGATACTTGGCGAACCAGAATTGGAAAAAGTACCAGATCGGATCGGTGAGCAGCCGCCCCGCGAGCAACAGCCACAGGGGACGGAAAGCGACGAGCTCCCCCCACGACCATGCCTTCCCAAGCGACGGAGCGACCCCTTCCGCAGCGCCGCCCTTCTCGTCCTCCTGCCCGCGATTGAGCAGCAGCCACGGAACCAGCCAGAGGAATCCGACGAATCCCGTGATTAAAAATGCCACGCGCCAGCCTTCCCCGCCGACCGCGCCCGCCAAAGGGATCACAAGGAGGGGTGCCAAGGTCGCGCCCACGGTGGAGCCCATCGTGTAGAAGCCGATCGCCAGCGCACGCTCGCGCGGTGAAAACCACTCCGACACCACCTTCGAGGCGGCGGGCCAGATACCCGCCTCCCCGAGACCCAGCAGGAAGCGGGTGGCACCCAAGGAGCGGACGCCTTGCGAGCCGGCAGTCAACATGTTCGCCACGGACCACCAGACGACGAAAAGGGCCATGCCAGCACGCGTTCCGAGGCGATCCACCAATCTTCCCGAGACAAGGTAGGCGAAGGTGTAGGCTAAAAGAAAAACGTTCACCACGTTCGCGTAATCGCGATCGTCCATCTCGAGATCCGCCTGAATGGTAGGGGCGAGGGCGGACAGCGCCTGGCGATCGACGTAGTTCAACACCGCGGCGAGAAACACCAGCGACACGATCCACCAGCGGAGCCCCCGGATCATCATCACGGGGCCTTGGCCGACCTCCGGTCGAACTCAAGCCATGCAAGGCTGATGCACCAGGCGGCCCCGTAATTCACCCAACCTTCGGGGTGGCGGTAGCTTCCCTCCGGCTGGAAGGGGAACATCTCCGTACCCGGTCCCGACGAAAGGGAGCCGCGGCACAACTCCAGACGGGCGCAATGGCCGGCGGGAAAGCCTTTCGGCCATCCCCTCTCAATGCCCGGGAAAGCATCGGGGCGGTGAGCCGAGGCGGCCATACGGGGATTGCGGCCGAAGAGGGCATCGGCATGGGAGACCGCCAATTCCCGCAGGCGGGACTTCAACGCGGGATCATCGACCGCCCACGATGCGGACAGGAGGATCGCGGGAGCGCCCGCCCAATTGCCTACATCGTTCATCTTGGGCACGGTCCACTCCTTCTCCGCACTGTACCGGCGGAAGTCCCACATGTTCTCCGACCTTTCCACCGCGACTTGCGCCCAAGCCATGATCTTCGCCTTCAAGCCACGGGGCGCTACGGCGGGATAATTCTGGAGCAGCCACACGAGATTCGGAACCGTGCGGTGCTCGCTCATGCGATGGCCCTTCGTGGTGCGGGGATCATTCCAATCGAGATTCGACACGATCCATTCTGCCTGCGCGACCGCCGCATCCAGATAGCGATCGGGAGCGGCACGCCGGTCGCGCTTCGCCACCTCGTGCATGAGGAGATTCGGCACGATGGAGTGCCCCGGTGCATGGCGGCCCTTGTAAGGATGGAGAAGACCGCCGGTGGGGTTGTCTCCGGCAAGGGCGGCGGCGGGGAGATACGTGGCAGGCGCCCACCATTTCCCGACCGCCAGCGAGGGCTGCCAATGGGTCTCGCAGAAGTCCCGGCATCTCTCGTAGAAGGAGCGTGGCAGCCACTGCTGCAATTCCGGCCACGCCCACACCACGTAGGCCACCTGTTCCACGGTCTGCGGGTGGACCATGCGCGGGTCGGGGTCGCCGCTGGGATCCCTGGTAGCCGGATTCATCAGATAGTAGCCCGCACCCCAGTGAATGAGCTTCACGATGTCGGGCGCGTCGGCGGTAGGCGGCTCCAATTCCGTGAAGTAGCGTTTCACGGCATCCATCACTCCTTCACTGCCGGGATTGCGCGCATCGAAGCGGAAGGAGGGGCCGAGCACGCGCTTCTTGTCCGCCGGCCAGTCGATCTGGCGGGGCATCGCGGAGATGCGCTGCGGATCCGCAAGGAAGAGCATCACCAGGGAGGGAAGGATCGCATCGTAGTAGGTGCCATCCCGCCACGGGCAGCCGCCGTAGGCGCTGGGATGGGTACCGACGACGCTGCGGGAATCGACGAGGAAATCGACCGCCGCCTGCCAAAAGCATTCCTTCCAGAAATCCCGCCGGATCATGAAAGGATCGCTGATCCCCGGCTTCAGCGAGCCGCCGGAGATCTGGATCACGTATTCCATGTCCCCGTCCTGCGGGCGGAAGTCCGTGAAATCGCCGACATTGCCACGAAGCTCCGAACGAAACAGCACCTTGCCGCCGTTCGCAGCGTGCAGGACGAAGCGCGTGCCGTCCGGTGACAAGGGAGCCGTGAAACGTTTCGCGCGCGCCGTCTCGAAGCCCGCCTGATTCAGCGCGATCTGATGGCTGTCACGCGCGGGGAAGGAGGCAGGCTCTGGCCCGCCTTTCGCCTTCATGCCGTGCAGGAGAAGCAAGATGCACGCACCCGCAATGTTTCCCATGGTGCCCGGCCGGACCACGTATCTGTTAGAGAAGCCCCGTCGATGCGCTTTTCCTAAAGAAGATTCAATCATTGCTGGTTTTTCCACCCGGTCGAACACGTTTCATTACTGCGCACGGAGCTTCACTATTACGCATTTACATCACGAAACTTCCGGCAATGATCCAGCCGTGAAGCGCGCATTCCGCCAGGTTGGTCTCATGGTCGAACCGCTGAGCGGCTACGGGAACAAGATCCTGGACGGGATAAGCAAATATGTGCAGCAGAAGCCTAACTGGCGGATCGCATTCTTCGACCGGGAACGGCGCGAATTGGCAGACCTGGTGGAGACCTGGCAAGGCGACGGCCTGATCTGCACGGTGGTGGACCAGCGGTTCCGCGAGGCGGCCGCAAGCCGCACCATCCCCGTGGTAAACGTGGCCGGGCTGCTGGATGAATCGGAGGTTGCCAGCGTCTTGAGCGACGATCACGAGATCGGCCGGATGGCGGCGCAGCACCTGCTGGACCGCGGGTTCACGAATTTCGCCTTTGTCCGGAGGCGCGACGGCACACGCTACTCGACCGACCGCGGCACCGGCTTCCACAACCGCATCGAAGAGGCGGGATGGAAAGCCGGCGTCATCAATCTTTCCGCCACCCACTCCGACGAGGAGCTGATCACGAAGCTCTCCGCCCTGCCGCGCCCGCTGGGCGTCTTCTCGCCGCTCGACCGCATCGCCGCGATGGTGCTGGAGGCCTGCTGGAAGGCGAACTTCAAGGTGCCGGAGGAGATCGCGGTCTTGGGAGCTGGGAACCACCAGCAACTCTGCGAGCTGTGCTCCCCCACCCTCTCCAGCGTGGAAGTGGATATGGAGCGGCGCGGCTACGAGGCCGCCGCCCTGCTGGACCGGATCCTGGAG
>CBIHMP010000077.1:0-13783 GCA_966211015.1 uncultured Luteolibacter sp.
CTCATCGGCCGGGACAACCGGAAGATGGAGGTCATCGCCATCACGGACAAGATCCGGAAAAAATCCGCCGCTTCCAAGGATGGCAAGGATGCGGGCGGCAAGGATCAGTTCACCATCGGCACCCCGGAGCAGCAGCGGCCCGTGGAAACCCAGGGCGAACTCCCCTTCCAGGTCGGCGAGCTGGAGCGCGCGCTCTACGCCCGCGTCGTGAAGAAATGCGGCAATCGCAACCACTGGGAGGAATGGGCGAACGACATCGCCAAGATCGCCCGGACCCACATTTCCCGCATCACCGCCATCGTCTCCGATCCGGCGAATGAAAAGGCGGTCGCCGCCTTCAATGCCTTCGCCCACGAGCTGCGGGACGACCTGAACGACTCCATCACCGATGCCGAGGTGATCGAGATGCTGGCCCAGCACCTGATCACCAAGCCGGTCTTCGACGCCCTTTTCGAGGACTACTCCTTCGCCAGCCAGAATCCCGTCTCCCGCGCCATGCAGGACGTGCTGGAGGTCCTCCACGAGCACCGGCTGGAAAAGGAGGCGGATACCCTGGAGCGATTCTACGCCAGCGTCCGCCGCCGCGCCGACCAGATCGAGGACATCACCGCCAAGCAGAAGATCGTGGTGGAACTCTACGACAAGTTCTTCCGCAACGCCTTCCCGAAGATGACCGAGCGCCTCGGCATCGTTTATACCCCGGTGGAAGTGGTGGATTTCATCATCCACAGCGTGAACGACCTCTTGAAGTCGGAGTTCGGCCAATCCCTCGGCAGCAAGGGCGTCCACATCATCGACCCCTTCACCGGCACCGGCACCTTCATCACCCGCCTGCTCCAGAGCGGCCTGATCAAGCCGGAGGAACTCCCGCACAAATACAAGCACGAGATCCACGCCAACGAGATCGTCCTGCTCGCATACTACATCGCCGCCATCAACATCGAGGCCGTCTATCACGCCCTCGTCGGCGGGAAATACGTCCCCTTCGAAGGCATCTGCCTCACCGATACCTTCCAGATGTACGAGAAGGAGGACCTCGTCAGCGACCTGATGGAGCACAACAGCGCCCGCCGCAAGCGTCAGAAGAAGCTCGATATTCGGGTCATCATCGGGAACCCGCCGTATTCGGTAGGTCAGGAAATTGCTACCGACGGAACCCAGAATGTAATTTATCCGTCGCTCGATCAAAGGATCAGGGAAACCTACGCGGAGCGTTCGGGCATCAAAATGGTGCGGGCGCTCTACGACTCTTATATTCGCGCAATTCGCTGGGCTAGTGATCGGGTTGGAAAGAGCGGTGTCGTAGGATTCGTCACCAATGGAAGCTTCCTTGAAGCAAACTCATGCGATGGCCTAAGGAAGTGTCTCGCAGACGATTTTAGTAGCATTTACGTATTCCATTTGCGGGGGAACGCGCGCACTGCTGGGGAACAGCGTCGCAAGGAGAAAGACAGCGTTTTTGGCCAAGGAACGCGGACACCGATCGCCATTACTATTCTTGTCAAAAATCCCGGCTCAGAGCGAACCGGCGAGATCTTTTGGCACGATATTGGAGACTATCTCACTCAGGCTCAAAAGCTGGAAATCATCGCCCGCTTCGAGGGAACGTCAGGGATTCTAAAGGCGGGCGAATGGAAGAAGATTACGCCAGACTCCCACGGAGACTGGGTGAATCAACGTGATGCCTCGTTCTTGAACCACTTAGCCATGGGGACCAAGAAGGATGGATCAGCACCGACGCTCTTCGAAACCTACTCCTGCGGCGTGAAGTCGAACCGAGATGCGTGGGTTTATAATCAGTCCCGAGGCCTCCTCATCGAAGGAATTAAAGGGTGCATCGCGTTTTTCAACGAGGAGTCGAAGAGATTCCAAGAGCTTGAGGCTCCGAAGTCAGCCAAAAGCGTTGACGAGTTTATTACCATTGATCCAACCCGGATCGCTTGGGCTGACGATCTGAAAAAGTATCTTTCCCGCGGACTGACGTTGAATTACAGCGAATCGCACGTGGTGTCCGCTCTTTACCGTCCATTCACGAAGCAATGGTTCTACGACGGCAAGCATTTGAATTGGAGCCGCTACAAGATGCCCGTGATCTTTCCTAACGGGGCGGCGAAGAATCGCGTGATCGGCGTTTCCGCTTCCGAGTCTCGAAGCGGCTTCTCCGTGCTCATCGCGGACTGCATGGTTAGCCTTCATGCCGCTGACATGGTTGGCGGGCAATATTTCCCGCTCTACCTCTACTTCGCAACGGAAAGCGATGAAGGGTCCAGCGAAGAACTGTTCAATGCCAAGAAGCACTCCGGCTCCACTCGGCGCGACGCCATCACCGACGGCGGCTTGGCGCACTTCCGGGAAAAATATCCCGCAGCGGGCGAGGGCGAGACGTTGAGGAAGGAAGACCTGTTCTACTACGTGTATGGCCTGCTGCATTCTCCCGACTACCGCAGCCGCTACGCCGACAACTTGGGCAAGGAGCTGCCGCGCATCCCCGCGGTGAAGACCTTCTCGGATTTCATCGCCTTTTCCCGAGCCGGGCGGGACCTCGCGCATTGGCACCTGAACTACGAGACCGTCGCCATCCATTCCGGCGCGACGCTGGACACCGGCAAGGTCCCCCTCTCCCGGCTCCAGCCGGAGGATTACCGGGTGACCAAGATGAAATTCGCTAAGGCCAAGGACCCGGCGACCGGCAAGAGCGTGAACGACAAGAGCACGGTGATCTACAACGAGCGGATCACCATCCGGAACATCCCGCTGGAAGCCTACGACTACGTGGTCAATGGCAAGCCCGCGCTGGAATGGGTGATGGAGCGCCAGGCCGTCACCACGGACAAGGCCAGCGGCATCGTCAACGACGCCAACCTCTGGGCCACCGAAACCATGGGCGACGCGAAGTACCCGCTGGAACTCTTCCTGCGGGTCATCACCGTAAGCCTGGAGACGATGAAGATCGTGACCTCCCTCCCTCCCCTCGACATCTAAGACACGCACGATGGCTCTCTACAAATTCGGTGCCGGCGAACTCCGGCAGGTGAAGCAGAAGACGATGACCGACCTCAAGATCAGGGAGCGCGGCGACCTTCAACGTCTCCTCCGGGACAAGATCGATGCAGTTTCTCCGGGGACTTTGGTGATTTCCGAGGAATTCAGCGGCTGGGTGGGTAGTCTGCGCCGCATCGACCTGCTGGGAATCGACCCCGACGGCACCCTCGTCGTTTTCGAACTAAAGCGCACTGAAGATGGAGGTCACATGGATCTCCAAGGCATTCGCTATGCCGCAATGGCCTCCCTACTTTCCTTCAAAGAGGTCGTGGGGATCTATGCCGCACATCTTGCCAAGCATCAGCCGGGGGAGGATGCGGAGGCCCTGCTAGGGGAACACTTGGAACCCGGAAGCGACGTAGAGGTGGCGGCCAAGGTGCGGATCGTGCTGGTCTCCGGGGACTTCGGCCCGGAGATTACCACCACCGTGCTGTGGCTGAGGGGTCAGGGACTGGATATCCGCTGCGTCCGGCTAGTGCCGTATGAGGATGCGGAAGCGATCTACCTGGATGTCCAGCAGATCATCCCCATCCCGGAGGCTGCGGACTACCTGTTAAAACTGCGGGAGCGGGAAGAACGGAAGGAGGTCGCACGGCAGGGAGAGCGGGACTTCACCCGCTTCATCGTGAGCTACGCCGGCCATCGCACGGTCCCTCTGCCAAAGAGACGGGCGATGCTGGAAATCATTCGGGCACTGATCAGCAAAGGTCACACCCCGGAGGAGATTCAGGAGGTATTCTCGGCGAATCGCTTCCTCGTGGCCCACGGGATACTACGTTCAGAGGAGGAGTTTGCGGGACAGCCGGTGGTCACAGTCCGGGACCAGTCGCCGGTTGACTTCAATTCCCAGCGCTACTTCACGGCGGAAGACGAATTGCTCCACATCGGAAGCAAGACGTATGTCTTCAGCCATCAATGGGGATCAAAGACGAGGGAAATTATGAAGAAGATTTTTGACCGCTTTCCCCAATCAGGCATCCGGGTAGAGGAGGTCTCATGAAGAAGGCCAAAGGTGATCGAGCCGGAAAACCTGCCGGGGAAGGAGATAATGAGAAGCAACCCGACCTGGAGGAAGCCCGCCGACAGTTCCTGGTGAACGTCTTTGGCTATGCCGATCCGCCGAGCGTCTGGGAGCTTGCGCAATTGGCAGCGATGATCGGAGGGAAGATTCCCGCGAATCGCCCGGGTCAGTCAGCAGACGAGGCCGAGAGGAGTGTGGAGCTTGCGCGCGATATCTGGGACTCGGCTGGAAGGGTGAGGAAGGAAATGCAGAAGCGGCTGGACAAGGTTCGGAAAGACTTCGACGCGAGAATGCCATTCTACGGACCGCTCAAAATCGGCAGTCACTTTCTTCCACGGATTACCCAATGGGATGAAGTGGACGGCAAGGTTCCCTTCAAGCGCTACCTGGAACAAGTCATCGGGATGGCCAGGGAGGAGGACCGAGCGCGGTGGTGGCGGGCATATATTACGGCGAAGATCCGGATGGACACTCACGCCGAGCGATGGGGATATCGAGACAAGGACGAGCACCGGGAATCTCCGGAATGGTGCGAGCCCGAGGACTTTCCCATTGATGATAACGCCGTCCCGGAAGCCATCGAACACCAACGCACCCGCGGATTCGATATTGGATTCACCGCAAGCTACTTCCTCGAAGAATTCCGGACGTGGCGTTTGGGAATGAAGACTCCCACGAAAAAGGCCGATTCCCCGGTTTCATTGGAGGACGCCGTTAGAAATGGCTTGGAGGCGGAGAATGCTGCCGAATCCTGAAAAAACCTGCCGGGAGCTTGAGATTCTCCCGGATTCCGGGGAGCAAATCGGCCGAATCCGTGAGATTTCCGGGCGAATCCGCGAAGGGGGCCACTCGGGACGGTCGATTGCAGGGATGCCCCCATGGCATGGTGGTGCCGATGAACGCATCACCAAACCACCCGCAACTTGTCGGCGCAGAGGACTGCATCCGGATCGTCTTTCCCTGCGAGAACTCCCGGCCCGGCCTCCGCACCTTCCGCGACTGGCAGGCGAAGGGCTACATCCCCGTCCATAAAATCGGCCGACGTACCTACTTCGACCCGGAGCAGGTCCGCGCCGCGCTTGAGCGCCGTTTCCGCATCCATCCCACCGAAGTCCGCTGACCAAACCGGGCCGACCTCGTGGAGATCGACCCGGCGGAAGTGAGAAGCTGCCAGAACGCTATCCCTTCGCGAGCGAGGCCGCAATCCATCATCGCAGGCCATGCCTCAATCCCCGCAATCCATCACCGCGGAGGCGCTCGCCGCATCCGCAGGTGGAGCCCCAAAGCGACAGTGGCTTGAAATCTGGAAACCCTCCGACTTCGCCGCCTTTCAACCGCCCGCGGACTTCGTCCTCATGGGGGACTGCCACCTCACCCGCGGAGGCATCACCGTTCTCGGCGGCTGGCCGGGGGTCGGCAAGAGCCGCGCTGCGCTCGGGCTCGCCATCGCCGGAGCGACCGGCAAGGCGTGGCTCGGACATCAAGTTCACGCCCGGTTCCGGACTCTCATCATCCAGATCGAGAATGGACAGTGGCGCTTGAAGCACGAACTGGCAGATGCCGTTCCCGATGGCGGCCTCGACGACTGGCTGCGGATCACTCCGCCACCGACATACGGTCTCGCGTTTCATGAGGCGGGCTTTCGCGAGCGGGTCAGCGAGATCATCCGGGAATTTCGGCCCGGACTCGTCATCATCGATCCTTGGAACCGGGTCGCAGAGGGAGACAAGCAAGGCGACTACCGTCAGGCCCTGGAAGCGATCCTGGAGTGCCTGCCTGCCGATCCTAGCGAGAAGCCTGCGGTGCTCATCATCCATCACATGAGGAAGAAGGGCAGCGACTCCACCCGCAAGCAGGGCCGGGACCTCCTGCACGAATTGGCCGGTAGCTACCAAATCGGCAGCGCGGCGCGGTGTGTCTTCGTGCTCGAACCCGGCAGCAACGAGACCACGGACCCGACCGTCGTCCTCACCTGCTGCAAGAACAACGATGGACGAGAAGGCGAGCCGAGCGCCTGGACGCGCTGCAACGGCCTTTTCTCCTCCGCCGAGGATTTCGACATGGAAGCCTTTCTCTCATCCGAAGCGCCGGCACGGGGCCGATCCACTTCCCCCGATGCCGTGGCTAAAGTTCTTCGCGGCATGGCGGGAGAAGCAAAGCCCAAGGCCGTCGGGCGGCTCGTTTCAGCCGGTGTTTGCGCGAAGTCCAAGGCTTACCAGATCCTCGCGGATCATCCAAACGTCGAGGAGGATTCTTCGGGCAAGCTATGGTGGAAGGAGCAGGCTGGATGAAGCGCGTCGGCCATTATTTCCACACCCGATTCCACGGAATTTCCATGCGGAAGTCCTGTGGAAGACGGTCGATTGCTTCCATTCCATCCACGGCCTCCGGGAAAATGGATGGAATGGAAAAGCTCAACATTCCCCATCAATGACACCGGCATCGCGAACGCTCCACTTCGACCTCCTCGAAAAGGTCCGGCTCCACATCTCCGGCAAGATCACCGCCCGGTGCCCCGCTTGCGCGGAAGAGGGTGGTGACCGAAAAGGCAATCACCTCGTGATATTCCCCGATGACCGCTTTGCCTGCGCTGCGCACGGGGGAGACGGGGAACATCGAAAGCGCATCATGGCGCTCATCGGCGTCCGCAGCGGTATCCAGCCCGATCCCGAGCAACGGCGGCAATGGCGCGAACGCAGCGCCATCGAACAACGCCGGAGAACTGAGGCCCTCCGCCTTGCCGAGTCAGCCCGGGCTCACCGGCGCGATCTCATCCGCCGCTTCACATGGTACCCGACCGACGTGTGGCATGACTCCCCGCAACGGATCGACGGCGACCTTGTCGCAACCGAGCCCACGCATTTCCTCGCCAGCCTGTTCCGCCCCTCCGATGTCCTCTGGACCGGCGAAGTCCACCACAGCGGCAGCATTATCCACGCGGAACGGTGGAGGCCCTGCCGGGACTGGTACAGGGCCGCCGGTCCCATCGGCCCCATGACCACGCCGGCCGTCTGGAAGCCCGAAACCCATTCCCGCGCCTCCGGCAATGTCCTTTCCGCACCCTACACCGTCCTCGACTTCGACGGCTTCGACGGGATCAAGCCCGCCTCGCGGGACGCTCTTTCCCGGCACGTGCACGACTCGCTCGCCCTCGTCCGCTGGCTTCGGGAGGGCATGGGCTGGCATCTTGCCGCGATCCTCTGGACCGGCGGCAAGAGCCTTCACGCATGGTTCCATACACCCCCGCCGGCCGTGCTCGGAAGCCTGCATCCTGTCGCCAAATCATTCGGGATGGACTCCGGGCTCATCGGTCGCCCGGAGCATCCTTGCCGCCTTCCGGGACAGGTTCACCGCATGACGCATAGGATATCAAGGGTGCTTTGGCTACAATCCTCCCCCTCCCTTCTCCTTTGAAACGAAGCATCCCGCCTCACGAAAAGGCCATCCTCCGGGAGATGATCCTCCGTGTGGTTCGTTGCGGCTATCATCATCGCAGGGTGGCTGCGACCGTCGGCATTCACCGGGCAACCCTCTACCGCTGGCTTGCGTCCGATCCGGACTTCGGGGAACAATTCGCCAAGGCTTGGGAAGACGGAGCCGAACGGCGGGACTTCCTCCGGTGGTTCAATCACCCCTTTCGGGGGTTCCGCCCTCCGGCCGACAGGTGTACAAGAAACTTTCCTCGTTACGGGCATCCGCGAATCATCCGCGGACAAATGAAGTAAAGTGTCGCCGCGAGGGATTGTTCCCTTCTTCGAGCAAGATGGCCGTTTCAGGCCCCTCTGGGAGAAGATAGGCTCGTGGATGCCGAACTCGCATTTTTTGTTAGCGAGCTCGGCGGCGGCGGAGCAAGCCGATGGCAGCCAAGGGCCCCAGATACATCAAGGTGGGCTCCGGGACAGAAACAGGAGCATCATCCAAGGTGAAGACAAAGGAACTTGCACCTGTAGAAACCCATTGGTCGGTCTGCAAGTTCAGGGAGGCTCCAGTGGTCCCCGTGCCTTGCCGGTGGCTCCAGAACCAAGCCGAATCTTCGGGATCGCTTGTGTCAACGTCGCCGGGCGTATCGTTGTAGATGCTGACCCAGTAAGTTCCTGTGAGCAATTCGACAGGGGCAGAGAAGTTTAAAGAGATCCGGTATATATCAAATCCCATGGAATCAACACCGGTGTCAACGCTATAGCTCGCTACAGACTGAGAGCTTCCGATGATCGCCCCGGGGGTCCAGCCGTCACCGTTATCGTGGTAAAAGGCTATCGAAAATGCATCCGCAACCGGGGGCGTGTTTCCGCTGGCGTACATGCCTTCGACGGTAGCCGAGAGGAGCGTTGTCCCTGACGTCAGGTTGAATTTGGTTGCTTGGATGAACTGCCGATCCGACAGGCTGCCCTCGGGCGGCGGCTCCATCGGGGCAGGGCTTCCGCTTGAATAAACAACGGCGGCCGAACAAGCAGAACGGCAGATGAGGAAGATCGCGAAAGCGAATCGGAAGTATTTATAGAATGCGAATTTCGGCATTTTAGGGGTGCTTCTAAAAGGTGAAATGAAAATCGGTGCGGGGTGTAATAGGTCAGGAGACGGGAGGATAGCCCGGCATTAACTCGGGCGGCCCGCCAGCCGGTTCATCCGAAATCCCGCCGGAGCCGGGCGGCCATTCGCAATCCTCGTGGAAGAGGAGCCGCCACAGCATTTGTTGGATGCGACCTTGTTCGCCGTCGGGCCGGGTGAAGGGATGCGGCCAGCTTTTGAGGTAGAGGAATTGCGGCGTGTCGCGGACTTCGAGGAAAAAGTCGGCGGCTAATACCTCCTCCTTCCTGCACGGAGCGAACTGCCAGAACGCGGGGCCGAGCCACATTTCTGCGGAGACCCCCAGCGAGAGTGCATCTCTGACGTGATTTCGACCTGGATTTCTGGATGTATCCAAGACCATCCGATTCACAGGAGGATCGCCTTTCTCATACTGTTTGAAATTCACCGCTGAGCCGAATTGCCTCGTATAGCGTCCGATGTCCTCGCAGTTCTGCCAAGCGGAATACAACGACAGGGTGGACTTGGCCACCACCAGTGGTGCCATCGAGGAAAGAAGCTCCACGAGATCGCTCCAATCGATTGGCAGATTTCCCGCATCGAGGGAGGCGATTGAGAATCCCTGAAGTCCTCCATCAAGCGGTGTTGGATGATAGGTGATGATTTGAGGGGTTCTGTCGCCACCGCTTTGAACGGTGAATCCAGAAGCGGGATCCAAGGAAATCTCATGCTCGATGTCTTGCGGCGACATCTCCTTGAGGAAATCCCGGAAATTTCGACGAGAGCCAATCCCAGGGTTGATACGATAGGCTTCTGACGCGGCGCCTTGGTTATGAAGGAATTCATGGGCTTTCCGCCAAATCTGGGCGGCGTCCATGTCCTCGCCCCAGAAACTGCAATGGAGAGAGGGGCGCAGATCACGGTGCTGGCAGAAAATCATACTCATGGATATTGAATGTGATCGTAAGGCCGTTGTTTGATGGATTCAGTGTGGCGATGTAGTCATCGAGCTGCTGCTGGAGGGCTGACGTGTCCAATCCCGGCTTCTTCCTGATGTCTAAAATTAAGTCGGTCTTGCCATTGCTCACCCCATAGTCCCGCATGGCTAGAACGGCCTCCTTCATTCGGGTGATGGTATTGGAATTGACGGTCCCGATGCTTTTCAACTGGAGAGCTTGGACACCTTTGATGAAGTCCACCGCTTCCGAGGTGGGGAGGTGAGCCCATCCGGCGGGCTTGTACACCCGGTACCAAAGTTCCAACTCGACCAACAAGCCGCGGACGATCGGGGCCTTCCAGTTCGTCTCCAATCCCTCCTCGAATTTCCAAGCATACCCGGGGAGAGGTTCGCTGAGGAAGTTCTTGAGCCGCTGAACGCCGTTGGAGCTCAAGTCGTCCAATGGAGGACGATTCACGAACTCGGCCGCATTGCCTTTGAAAGCCCGCAGGAAGTCCTCGATCCATTCGTCGATCTCGCCTCCCGATCGCTCCAGAATCAACCGCTGTTCGACCACGTCCATGAAGTTTTTCATAACGGTCTCGTCGCACTCGTCTCCGAGCAGGTGGGCGATTTGGGCGGCCCGTTTGTGAATGACGGCCTCACTGCCCTCTTTGGCCATTAGTTTCCGGATATTTCCGTCGGGGACCAGGTCATCGAGGAATTCCTTGAAGTTGTAAGTGGCGCGGTTGAACCCTTGCCGGGAGAAGAGCGATTCAAGGATGTCGAACGCGCACTTCTTGATGGTCGGGCCGGTCGGTTCGACGGCGGCGGCGAGCATGCCGCGCTCGTACATCGCGCGGATGATGGCGTCGCCGAGGCCGGAATCGGCCATGATTTTCTTCATCCAGTGACCGCGGATTGCCACGGTGGCGGCGGTGCGCTTGGCCACATTGGCGGCGAGCGAAATGCCGCCCTTGGCCGCAACCTGGGCGATTTTGACCGTGCCTCCGGTCAGGGCCCCGATGGCGACCTGTTCGCACAAGTAGCCGAACGTATAGCCGAAGGTATAACACTGCTCGCGCATGAGTTGGGTGCCTTCGGCGAAGAGCCCCGTCTTGTCGAGCGGCGTGTCCAGCCAGGCGGCGCGCTCGGCACCGTCGGCCATCCGGTTGCCGAAGTCGTCGAACCACTCTTCCAGCGCGTTGACCGTGCTGTACCAGAGGTTGGTGTTGACGGCGATGGAGACCGTGATGCCCTTCGCCACGGCCTGCCAGAACCGCTTCTTGAAGCCTTCGAAGGTGGTCAGATCCGCGGCAACCGTGGCCAACGGTTGGAAGACCTGCTTGTCGAAGAAGTCGGTGACCATCGCGTGAAGCTCGGACATCCGGGCGCGCGGGTCGTTCTGCCATTTCTCGATTTCGTTCAGCAGGGCCTGGGCAGACCAGTCGGCGACGATGACGGCCCCGCTCAAGATGAGCCCGACGAATTCGAGATCGTCCTTGAGACCGGCCACCACGCCCTCGCCCAAACCGCGGACGACGATCGTCACGCCCTCGACCTGGTGGCCGATGAGCATGAAGGGAATGAGGGTGGGCGTTGACCAATGGTGAGGGTCGTCGAGACCTTCCCCGTCGAGGAGGTTGTTCATCACCGTGACACCGCCGCCGCCGCCGGTGTTGAAGCCGAAGCCCCTGCCTGCGGCCCAACCGGTCACCAGATCGATGGTTTGGGCGAACTGCGCGTCTGCCTGGAGCGTTCGTTCGATGCTGCCGAGGCTTTGCCCCTGCACCTTCGCCTCAACCTTGATCTTGCCGTAGGCCTCTCCCGGCGCACCGGACACGAGGTAGAATTCCACCCGGTTGAACGAAAGAGGATCGCGCAGGAACCAGACGCTCGGATCGCTGACGAGGGTTCCCCAACGGTCCTCGTAGCCGAGCATCCCTTTGACGGATTCGTAAACGCGGGTGTCGCCTCCGCCCACGAGATAGCCATGGGTGCCGAAGTCCCGTCCGGTATCCGGGCTGGTGATGGTCAGTTCCATCTGCTCGAAGCCCGGAAGGATGGTCACCGCACCCGCGAACATGCGGTCTATCGTGTGGGTCTGGACCGAGTAGAGGACGACGCGGCGGTCGGAGTAGTTCCGTTTGAATTCCGAGGCATCCGCCGCAACGTCGTTGGCTTCGTCATTCAACAGACGGCGGGTGGGATCTAGCGTTCCGTCCGAGGGATTCCAGGAGTCGATCAGCATGCCGCCATGGTCTCCTTGGGACTGGACCTTGAAGGTGTAATCGAAGTCCGGGCCCTCGGCCGAGATCCCAAGGCTAGGATTGGCGGGTCGGCTCGCAAGGTTGGAGCCCTGCCACTGGATTTGGAACGAATAGGACTCGCCCTTGCGGAAGATATCCTTGGTCTCTTGCTTGTACTGGCCGAAGCCGCCGGAGCGGACCGTGTAAATGCGCTCCTCTTCGCCCGTCTCGCGGTCGATTCGATAGCAGTTGAGAACATAGTCCTCACTTTCGCTGCCGCTTTGGTCGCCCACTCCAAGGAGAATGGAGACCTTCTCTTCCGGCGAAGGAGATTGCCCGACGTCGCCCGGATCGTTGGGATTGGAACCTCCATCGACCTCGTCCCCGTCGTTAACGGTATCGGGGTTATCGGGGTCTCCGCCGTCGGAGTTGGGGTTGGTGGGATTGGTGTTATACTGCCACTCCTCACGGTTGGTCAGGCCGTCTCCGTCGGGATCGAGCAAACCGTCTGAGGGATCGAGGGGGTCGAGAATCGCCGGATATTTCAGCTCCCATCCGTCGGGGATGAGATCGCCGTCGGTGTCGGCCTGCGCGATGTCGGTCCCGGCAATTTGCTCGGCAAGGTCGCTGGCCTCGTCCCGGTCGGTGTCATGTTCGGCGGGCTGCCACTCGAACGGGGAGACCACGAAATCGAACTCCGCGGGCGTCGCCGTGGCGTCGGAGTTCGCGTCCCGCCACAGGCGGGTTTTGGTCTCGGTGATGTCCCACAGGCCGTCGCGGTCGATGTCCTCGTGGTGGAGGGCGGCGATTTCGGTGGTGGTAACGGCGTCCGACCAAGCCCGGAGCCGGTCGAAACGACCGCGGGCCACGGCCTGGTTGCCGGGTTGGGCGACGATGCTGTCGGGAGACGGACCGTAAACGCGGCCCAGGCTGATGCCCGCGTATTGGTTGGCGGTGATTGTCTCGAAGGTATGCGATTTCTCCCCTGCCTTCTGCCCGTCGATGTAGAGGGTGGTTTTCCCCCCCGCGCGGGTCATGACGTAGTGGTGCCACTTGCCGTCGTCGATGGTACCGAGGTCGCGGTCCAGCATCACGCCCGAAACCACGGTGGTCGGCGGGCTGATGAGCGTGCCGCCGTTGTGGTTGGTGTAGGAATAGGTGCCCGCGCGGAGGATTTCCCGTCCGCCGATTTTCTGGACCCAGATGCCGTTGACCTTGGCGGTGACCAGTCCCCAGTTGGGAGAACCGTTGGTGATGTGCGGCAGGTAGTAGTGATGGGTGAAGAGGCCGACCGGCCGACCGTCGGAATTCTCGACGGACCCCTCGTCCAAGGCCGCCCAGAAGGATACCGACCAGGTGGTGCGGTTGTTGAGAAGGGACGGCGGGATGGTGACGAATCCTCCGGCGTGGCTGGTCGCCTTCGAGGGCATCCCCAAACCATGCGTGAACACCGAAAAGGAGGTGGCATGCCGCCCGCCGGTGGTTTTGTCCGGGAACCGCCAGGGCGTGTGGCCCGTGGGCGGGCTCGTGATCGTGTCGTAGGATTCGAAGTCCCAGCGACCGATCATGTTGGTGGACAGGGTGGTCCCAACCAAGCCTGCCCCGTCGGGATCGGCGACAGCATTGTTGGAAAGCGGCGTCGTGTCCGTGTTGTCGGGGATCCCGTCGAGATCGGTGTCGGAGCTGTAAGGGTTGTAGCCCAGAGCCAGTTCTTCCCAGGTGGTCAGGGTATCGCCGTCGGGATCATCGTCCTCGATCTTCACGCGCCAGAAGAGCCGGTCGGGAATCGTGCCGTCCTCATGAATCGCATCGACCGCCAGGCTGATGTTCTGGCCGGTGCCGGGCATCAGCTCGCCGAAGTCCGTCCAGGCGACGAGATCCGGCGACATGGCGAGCTTGTACACTTTACCCTGGACCGACGGCCACTTGAGGATGAACAGCCCTTCGGCATCGGGGTGCTTCGCGATGTCGCTTTTCACCCAGCCCGCGGGAAGCGCGGTCGAGAAT
>CBIHMP010000078.1:0-13457 GCA_966211015.1 uncultured Luteolibacter sp.
GACTTCGGTGACTTTCGAGGACTTCGACGCGCTTCCCCAGGTGGCCGTGGTCTCGGCATCGCTCCAGTTCGGCGCGGGCCGCGAGCCGCGGATCGCCTGGAGCAACCACGAGCGGATGCCGATGCAATTGCTCGATCGCGATTCCCCGCGGCCCACCATCATTCCCAATGTCCGCACGCGCGAGGGCATCCGCCTGCGCTGGTTCGACGAGCATCCCTCGAATCTCTTCGGCTCCGGCCGCCTCGCGGGGACGCCCCATTTCGAAGAAGCCTTGCTTGCGAACTGGAACCCGCGGGCTTCTTTCGCCGTGCGGTCTCCTTGGGAAAATATTGCCGGAACCATCCCTGTCTCCGGTCCCGGGGGCGGCCCGTGGTTTTTCGGTGCCTACACGCGGGATCTCTTCGATCAGGCCGTGAGCTGGGAAGAGCAGGTTCCCGTTCCGCAGGGGGGCCGCCATTATGGGAATCCTTTCGGTCCCCCTCAGGAAGGCACGGGACGCTACGTCCTCTTCGACGTCCCGCGCCACGAAACCGGCGTCATCTCGCTGGCTCAGTTCCAACACGCCAAGATTTCCGACCTGATCTGGCACCCTTCGAATGCCATCGGCAATTCCTTGGCCGATCCGCGGCTGGGGAGCGGGGGGAACAAGGGCCTGGATCACACGGCGGCCATTGCCACGAACACCGTCTCCGCGGGATTCGGCGGGTTCCACGAAGAGGATCTCGGCTGGTCTGCCGACGATCAGCGCGGGGGTGGTGGCTGGGCGGCGAATGCCCGGGCGATCCTGGGCGGGGTGCCGGCGCAGGACAATCTGGTCTATGACCTCTCCTTTGAAGTGAACCGCACGCTCTGGGACCGCTACTACCTCTCCAGCGGCGGGCCGGAGGAAAAATCGAGGTTCCTGGAGGATCCGGAGCAGCATCCGCTGCCGAACGGCCGCATGCGCCTGGCATCTGCCACCCGCGGCACGGCGACTCCCGGAAACCTCGCGGATTTCCACCGGGCCGCCTACCACCTGATGGTCGATGGAGCTTTCAATGTGAACTCGACCCGGGTGGAAGCATGGAAGGCCCTGCTCTCTTCCTCCCGCCGCACCGGCTACGGCAGCGGAGGCGGTGTTCCCTTTCCCCGGGTGCTCGGCGCGCCGGGCGGAGCATGGAAGACGGGAGACATGGTCGATGGCGACGCGGCTTGGGCGGGGCACCGCGAGCTTACGGAGGGAGAGGTGGACGCGCTCGCCGAAGCGATCGTGCAGGAGGTGAAATTGCGCGGCCCCTTCCTCTCGATGGCCGACTTTGTAAACCGCCGGCTCGCGGAGGACGAGACGGGCCGGATGGGGGCGCTGCAGGCGGCGATCGAACGCGCGAACCTGAACCGCGGCATGGTTTCGGCCTATCCCTTGGACAACAAGGACTCGCTCCCCGATTACGGGCATCCGGATCACATCGGGGATGCGAGCCGCCTGGAGCAGACGCTCAAGCCCGCATCGAAGGCATGGGGTGCCCCTGCCTATCTCACGCAGGCGGATGTCCTCCAGGTGCTCGGCCCGGCGCTTTCCGCCCGTTCGGATACGTTCGTGATCCGCGCCTACGGGGATGCGGTGGACGGCGGCGGTGTCCTGCAGGCTCGGGCTTGGTGCGAGGCCGTGATCCAGCGTACGCCCGAGCCGGTGAGCGCCGATGAAAGCGGCATCAATCCGGTCAATTCCGGCAAACCCGGCGACTTCGGCAGGCGCTTCGTCATTTCCTCCTTCCGCTGGCTCCCGCCCGCCGAGATTTGATCCCGTGCGCCGCATGAAGTTCCGGTTTCTGATACTCGTTCTAGGATGGTTGTCGGGCCTGTCCCCCCTATACGGGCAGGGAGGCGCGCGCGAGGTCCGGTTCCTTCCGGTAGGGGACATTCCCCCTTTCCGGCAGGAGATCCGGGACGGCGTCGCCTATGAGCAGGAGCCGCCTCCGGGCAGCATCCCGCCTCGCGAGCTGGTGATGGGCTCGGGACCCGACGCGCGGGAGATGCCTTTGTCGCTCGGCCGGGTCAGCGAAGCGCGGAAGGTTCCGGGGGGCAAGGGGCCGCTCGTCCTGCGGAAAAAGGGCGCAGGCGAGGAGGGCGCGCCGTGGCTCGATCTCGAGCGGCCGGAGGAAGGGGACTTCCTGGTCATCCTATGGCGCGATGCGAAAACCAAAAGTTGGGAAGCTCCGCGTGCGCTGGTTCTCCCGGACGGACCCGGGGTGGCTCCGGCGGGATCGGTGAGGGTGGTCAACGTCACGCCTGTCAGCATCGCGATCATATTCGAAGGATCGAGGATTGCCCTGCCCCCGGGGAAGACCTGGCAGAGGGCGGTGGAGAGCGGCAAGGAGGCCTCGATCCAAATCGGTGCGGTCGATGCCTCGGGAAATCTCCGCCGCATCCACGCGGGAAGCGTTTTCCAGAACCCCGGGGAACGCACCCTGGTGACGGTGTATCGCGCGGACGGAGTGGATCCCCGCCGGGCGCTCAAGGCGGTGGTGCAAAGGGAGCCGGTGGACCCGGCGAAGCGGTGATCCGGCCCGCCCGGTCGGGGAGCGGGGGAGGCGCTGCCTCTTGCTTGTGCGGGCGGAACTGTCAGTCTTCGCGCTCATGCGCTACTGGCTGATCAAATCCGAGCCTGACGTTTTCTCCATCGATCACTTGCGGAAGGCGAAGCGCGAGCCGTGGAGCGGCGTGCGCAACTACCAGGCCAGGAACTACATGCGGGACGACATGAGCCCGGGGGATCTGGCGCTTTTCTATCACTCCAGCACCACGCCGCCGGGAGTGGCCGGGATCGCGAGGGTAGCGGGCGAACCTTATCCTGATCCTACGCAGTTCGATGCGAAGTCGGAATATCATGATCCGAAGTCCTCAAAGGAGAACCCGCGCTGGATGTTGGTCGATTTCGACTTCGTCGCGAAGTTCGGCGAGGCGGTGACGCTCCAGCAGATGAAGGACGACCCGGCTCTGGAAGGAATGATGGTGCTGCAGAAGGGCACGAGGCTTTCCATCACTCCGGTGGAGGCGAAACACTTCCGGCACGTCTGCAAGCTCGCGGGCTGGAAGCCTTGAACCATGCCGGAAGAAACGGTCAATCCTTATGCTCCGCCTACCCAGGACGTGAGCGGAGTGCCGGCGGAGGCGCGCTTGTGGTGCGTGGTGGATGGCTATCTGGCCGTGCGGGACGGAGCGTTTTTGCCTCCCGTGGACTTGGAGGGGGATGGCAGGGGCGATCACCTGACGCCGGTGGTGAGGCAATGCTCGGTGAGCTTCCGGCGCGTCTCGGGAACACCCGCCGCCGTGCGCTTCCGCGGCTATACGTCGGTGGCTTCTTTCAGGGGGCGGGGCACCCGGACCAAGGTGAGGAATTGGATGTCCGGCATCGGGTTGTTCGGCTTGATCGGAGGTATCTTTTTGAACAACGCCGGATCCGAGGCGATCCTGGGAGAGGCTTTCGCAGTCGATGGCCTGAGCATCGCCTTGATCTTCGGTTCGTCGGTTTGGCAGATGCTTGATTCCGGCGTGCGTTGCAGGGGCACAAGGGATGGCTGGTTTTACCTCAAAGGGATTTCTCCCGCTTCGCTGGCGCAATTTGCTGCAAGATCGGAAGAGGCCCCCGTGCCCCGGTTACGGAAGGTCTATAGATTCTACGAGCATAGGTTGCCTCTGACAGTCCTGCTCCGGAACTACTGGTACAATCCTTGGGCAGTCATCTTCCTTGCCGTGTTAAAGGCACGCCGCTCCTCCGCGCTGGAGAGCCTTTTGCTCCACCACGGCGAAGCCACCGGCAAGCCGTGGAGCCAAGGAGATCCGCAACTGATGGAGCAGTGGGAATCGGAGACCCGCGGCACCGAGATGGAATCCTGGACAGGGGTTGGTGCCGCCGCGATTTGTCCGCCCAGCGGTTTCTCGAAGTTGGAGCTCCTGACCTACGCCTCTCCGGACAGGAAGCTTTTCGCGACGCTGATGGTGAACCGCGTTTCAAACCGGGCGCTTTTCAGGGAAATCCGGCAGGCCGTCATCCGCTCCTGGACGGAGGGCCAGTGCATCCAAACCTGCACGCCTCCCTGCCTGCCCGTTTGTCCGCCGCAGATCGACCGGCGGAAGATGAAGGGGAACTTGCCCCGTCTGCTGGCCGGGCATCGCGCGCACGCGGGTGAGCGGGCTTTGAGACCGGTTGCGGAAGGGGAAGAGCTTGCGTCGCTTTTGGCCGAGGAGGCCGGGCACGAAACGGCGAGCTTGTCGGCGGCAGGGTGGCTCGGGCCGTTGGAGACGATGGAGATACCCGAATATTCCGTGAAGCCGGGCCCTCCGCCCTTTCCGGTCGGAGCCGGCCGGGATTACTCGCCCACGGCAGCCACCCGTTGATCCTTCCCGACCGCAGCGCTCGTTCCATCCGTTCCGGTCACGCGGATCTCGTTGGCAACGATCAAGATGCCCGGCAGACCGCGCGCGGTGGATTCCGCGGCGAGACGGGCCTCCGGGGTGGGAGCGGTGCCTGTAAGGGTCATCTGGCTGCCCGCCACGGTCGCGCTGACATCTGCCCCCTTCAGGCGGGGATCTGCGGCATAGGCGTCGTCCAAGGCCTTCAGGGTAGAAGCAGGCTTGGCGATTTTCCCGCGCAGGCCTTCCATGGCCAGATCGCTGTTGATCATCACGTCGTCCGCCCACACTTCCGTCACCCCGGTCACGTGCGCACGGTGGACGAGCTGATCTTTCTCGCTCGTGCTTCCCAATTCGCCGCCGAGGCTGACGACACCATCCTTCACCGCCACGTCGATGGTGATGCCGGCGCAGAGCGGATCATCGGCGACCATGTGGAGGATCTGCGCACGGATCCCCTCGTCGGTCCGCACGGTGTCGAAAGTGACTTCAAGGCGGTTCTCGATCTCCTTGATTCCCGGGACTTCGGTGGCGATTTCCCGGGCGAGTTCCTGTTCATCCCAGCTCCCGATCTGACCGCCCAGAGTCGCGATGCGGCGGTCCACGACGACCTTCACCCGGGAGGCGTCCAGCGCGGGATGATTCGCCAGACGCTGACGGAGACGCTCCGCCAGGGTGGAGTCCTTTGCGAGGGGGTCGCGGATCTTGAGCTGATTCACCACCGCCCGTACATCCGCGGTGGCCATGGCGCGGGCGGCCGCACGTTCGGCCTGCTCGAGGGACAGGGTGGTACCGGTGAGGATGGCGATCCCATTGACAACGGAGACGTCCACTTTGATGCCGATCATGATGTTGTCGGCCTGGACATCCATCTCGATGAAACCGGCGGTATCGGTATCGTCGGCAGGACCGGCTTCCGGGGTGGCGTTCGCCGTTGCGAGCGCCATGGCGAGCATCGTCCAGCGGGTGGAGCGGAAAAAGATCGAAGCTTTCATGGCTTTGCGAAGGTAGGCGGGCGAGGGGCGCCCGCTGATTCCCTTGATCTCTCGCAAGGCCCGTGCCACGCGGATATGCCCGCTCAGGCTCAGATGGTTAGCTTTTCCCGACAACCGCGGACCGGACCGAAATAGGGGAATCTACCGCGCGACGCGCATGGCCCTGCCGTGCAGAAGGCACGTTACTCTTCCTCACCGGACGCGCCGTCGGCTTCGACCTGCGTTTCGTCCGCTTCACCGCCAGATCCTTCAACTGCCGCCGCTTCGCTTTCAGTCTCCGGTTCAGGCATCCGGCCGCCGCTTTCAAGCAGCATAAGCACCTCCTCCTGAACCCTTTCCACCTGATCGAGCGGAATATCCGGGTCCCGCACGATGAAAAGATCGCCGAGTTTCCGGTGTTCATAGACGCGCAGGATTCCGGATGGTGTCCGCTGGGTGTCGGTCTCCCGGAGCACCTTCTGGCGCTCGAGCATGACGGCCAGGATGTAGCGGACGTTTTCGGTGTGGTCTTCCTCCTCTTCTACCAACCGGCGAAGCAGGTCTTCCGGGCTTTCCTTCTTGAAGGCATCCGGCTTTTCCCCCGCGACGGGGGCGTGATAGACGGCTTTCCAGAAGGAGAAGGGCCGCTCATCGGTGTCGGCGCGCGCTTTCCAAGCGTCGATGCAGAAGTCCTTCCGCAGATATCCCGAGGATTCCGGATCGGGAAAAAGCGCCGTCATGATCGTCTCGCCGTCTTCAAAGTGACGATCGGTGGCGGCACAGGACCGGCCGCGCGAGCGGATGTGCCAGGATTCGGGAAGGGCCATTGGGGAATCGGGTCTCGGAAATCGGTCGGGGAAAACTGCGGCACCTCATGCCTCGGTGGGCAGGAGCTTCCGCAAGGTCTGGTAGATCGGCCTGCCTGCCAAGCGTCGCTGGAAGAGATAAATCGCGATCGATCCGAAGATCAGGTTCGGCAGCCAAGCGGCCCAAGCCGGAGGGAGGTGGCCGGAATCGCCGAAGCTGAGGAAAACACTGGATACAAACAGCATGCCGGCGCAGAGAAATACCGCCATCGCCACGCCGCCGCTGGTACCCCGCCGGGAGAAGACGACGCCAAGCGGGGTCGCCAGGAGGACGACGATGAGGCAATTCAGGGGCTGCGCCCAGCGGTAGTGCCACTGGGTCAGGTGGCCGCCACGATTCGCCCAGGCACCCTCGGGATTTTCTTCCAGCCAGTCGTTGAGGTCGGGGATCCCGAGTTGCTCCGCAGGCAAACCGGGCCGGATGATCTGGGTGGGAACTTCGTCCCAATCCGCGATCGTCAAAGGATCCGGGAGGTTTTTCTCGAAAACGGGGGGTGAGCCGGGTTTGCAGAGCTGCTTGCGGACGTCCGTGAGGATCCAGTCGTGGGTCATCGGGGACCACGCGGCGTGCTTCGCGGTGATGATGGTCTTCAGCGTGCCATCCTGCCGTTCCTGGATGACGGTCACGTCCTCCAAAGGAGCCCCTTTCTGATAGTCCGGCGGGAACGCTCCCACCATCCACAGGCGGCGGGCGACGATATTCCGGTAGCGGATGTTCGGTTCGGCGACCCCGTCCTGCCCCTTCGCTTTCCGGAGGATAGCATTTTCAGCGGCCACGGCGGCGGGAGCCCACTGGTAGTTCAGGCCGGCGCAGAGGATCGCGGCGAGGGCACCCGCGACCATGAAGGGTGCGGTGAGGCGGGCGAGCCCCCGGCCGGTTTGGATCATGGCGACGATTTCCCGCGAGCGGGAAAGTTTCCCCAGGCAATAGAGCACCGAGAGAAGCAGGCTATAAGGGAGAAGCATCACTACGATCTCCGGCAGCCGGGCGGTGTAGAGCTTCAGGGCGAATCGGGCGGCATTCGAGCTTCCCTTCAGATCATCGAGGTTGTCGCCCAGATCGGAGACGATCCAGATGATGAAGAGGCCGCCCAGGCAGATGAAGAAAATGGAGAGAAACTGGCGGGTGACGTAGCGGGCCAGGGTGTCGCCCATCCAGTAGAAGAGGCCTGCCAAGGCGGGCAGGAAACAGAGGGCGACGGCGATCACCGGGCGCAGGGAGTGGGCCCGCTCCTGAACGTTCGGGAAATTGCTCAATTGCTGCCGGACATTCTCCTGCTCGACGGGCCCGATTTTCAGGGCGAGCAGGGCACCGCCGAGGGCGAGCAGCAAGGGAACGAGGACACGCGGCATGGCAGGAGTTGGCCGGAAGCATGCGATCCCCGCCCGGTTTGTAAAGATCGCCCGTTTGGTGCTTGGCAGCGGCCCGGCTCCCCGGTGCAAATGCCGCATGATTTCCGCCCTTGAGGGACAGCCGCTTCCCGACGCGTTCGTCGAGGAGATCGGACTGGCATTCTCGAACGCGGGCAGCCTCGCGCGCTCGCGGGATTTCGAGTTCCGGGCGGAGCAGCAGCAGCTTGCGGTGGCCGTCGCGGAGGCGCTGGTCGGGAAGCGCTGCCTCGTCGCGGAGGCCGGAACCGGCGTCGGGAAATCGCTGGCTTATTTGCTGCCGACGGCCCGCTACTCCCTGCAAACGGGGCGGAAAGCGATTATTTCCACCCACACGATCAACCTTCAGGAACAATTGGTCCGGAAGGATATCCCGATCGTGCGGAAGCTGCTGGGCGAGGAGCTGCCCGCGGTCTTGCTCAAGGGCCGCCAGAACTACCTTTGCCCGATGCGCCTGAAGCGAGCCTTCGAGCAGGCGGGCGACTTGTTCACCTCCACGGAGAACGACGAACTGGAACAGATCCGCCGCTGGGCGGAGGGGACCAAGGACGGCACGCTGAGCGACCTCGACTTCCAGCCATCCATGAAGGTCTGGCTGCAGGTGTGCTCGGAGGCGCACGTGTGTACCGCGCGCCACTGCGGACCGCGGGGCAATTGCTTCTTTCAAGAGGCGCGGAAGGCGGCGGGGGAAGCTAACCTCATCGTGGTCAACCACACGCTATTCTTCGCCCTCCTCGATACGGGGGATGCCTTCGAGGAGGAGAAGCCGTCCGGCTTTCTCTTTCCCAATGATTTCGCGATTTTGGACGAAGCCCACACGCTGGAGCAGGTTGCCGCGATCCAACTCGGGCTGCGCCTCAGCCAAGCGGGCATGCGCTTCGATCTCCAGCGTCTCTATAACCCCCGGACACGGAAGGGCTTGCTGAGATCCTTCCGGAAGGCATCCGCCCTGCTGGCGGTGGATGAGGCGCTGAAAGCGGCCGACGATTTCTTCGGCAATCTCGGGAATGCCGCCCGCTTCGGCGAGTATTCGAAGGAATGGCGCGTCCGCGAGCCGGAGTTGGTACCGAATTCCGTCGCGGAGCCGCTCCGCCGGCTCTGGCAGGAGATCGACGCCCTTGCCGCCGACGTGGAGAGCGAGACCACCCGTGCGGAGCTCCAGGACGCATCCAGGAAGCTGCGCGAGGCCCACGGGGCTATCGGCTGCTTTCTGGATCAGAGCGGGGAGGACAACGTCCACTGGATCGAGCGCTCCGGCCGCGACGAAAGCCTCTTTTCGCTGCATGCCGCGCCCGTGCGTGTGGCGGACAAGCTGCGGACGCTCCTTTTCGCGCCGGGGAAGACCTGCGTGATGACCAGCGCCACCCTGGGCGTGGGAGATCCGGATCTGAGCTGGTTCCGCGGCCGCGTGGGGGCCGAAGACGTGCCCGCGTTGTGCATTGGCAGCCCTTTTGATTTCGAGAAGCAGATGAAGGTCTGCATTTGGAAAACCATGCCGGAACCCTCGTCGCCGCAGTATGGAAAGGCGCTCGTGGAGGCGATCCGGACGGCCGTGGAATTCAGCGAGGGCAAGGCCTTCGTCCTCTTCACCAGCTACCGCACGATGCGGGATGCGGCCGAGAAATTGCGCAGCCATTTCGAGGGGAAAGGGTGGCGCCTGCTCGTGCAGGGCGACGGCATGCCCCGCCACCGGATGGTGGAGGAATTCCGCCGGGATACCGATAGCGTGCTCTTCGGGACGGACAGCTTCTGGACGGGAGTGGATGTGCCGGGGGAGACGCTTTCGAACGTGGTGGTGACGCGGCTGCCCTTCGCGGTGCCGGATCACCCGCTCACGCAATCGCGGCTGGAAGCGGTGGAAGCGGAAGGGGGAAATCCCTTTATGGAGTATTCAGTCCCGGAGGCGATCCTGAAGCTGCGCCAGGGCGTGGGGAGATTGATCCGGACGGCCAAGGACCACGGTCTGGTATGCATCCTCGACAACCGGATCCTTACCAAACGCTACGGCAGGCTGTTCCTGGACGCCTTGCCAGCCGCGCCGGTGGAGATCGTGCAAGGGTGAGCTAGCGCCGGCGCGCCAAGGGTTCCAGTGCTTGTATGGCGCTTTTCAATTGGCGGGCGCTCCACTGCCCGGGGGCGGTCGGGGCATCCCCGATGTAGCCGTAGTTGAGGACGGAACCGTACTGGGCACACAGCAGGCGCGAGACCGGCGCGAGGGGTCCCATCCCCATGAGCGAAAGGGGCAACACGTCCACGGTCTTCAGGAGCTCCGCGAGGCGCGCGAGATCGCTTGCCGAGTGGAGGCGGATGGCGGCTTTGAAGCACGCCGCGCCGGCTTCCGCCGCTTCCTCGGCCATGGCTGGGATCCGGTCGAAAGAATCGGCCCGGCCCTCGAAATCGTGCCATGAGGCCACCCAGGGGAGCCCCCGCTCCCGGAGATTTTCCAGCAAACCCGCCATGGCATCCGCCGAGGCGAGCTCGAGATCGACGAGCGTCGCCTCCTCAAGGATCCGGGAAAGCATCGACCGGCGTTGATCGGGAGAGAAATCCCCGGCTCCGCCCTCATCGCCGCGGCGCGCGGTGAAGAGCAGGGGCAGGCCGCTCAGATGCGACCAAGGACGGGATGATGTTAGCACACCTTCGGCCTCCAGCAGGTCCAAGCGGAGCTCCACCAGATCGCAGGCATCCCGCAACTCCTCCGCGCGGGCCTCCGCCAAGCTCTTCGCATTGCCGAAGCTTCCCACCGCCAAGGGTTTCGCGGGGTCTAGCAGGGCGTGCATGCGGCTCATGCGCGCAGCAGAAACGCCGGTACGACGAACTGTCAACCGCATCGGTCGATGCTCCGCAGTTTCGTTGTAAATACCTGACGGATTTTTCTCCGCTAACGTGAGGATTTCTCTGGTCAATCCCGGGAGCCATTCCCTAGTTCTCCAAAAACCAAAAGCCCACCATGAAACATCGTTTCGCAATCGCACGTAGGTCGGCACTCGCCGTTTTCACCGCTTCCGCCGCCGCTTTGTCGTTTTCCGCAACGGTGAATGCGCAGGGCAAGGGAGAGATCAGCCCGCCGGTTTTCGATAATCTGCCGTCCCCGGAGGTTCAGACGGGAAAGAGCAAGACCTTCAAGCCGAAGGATTGGCTGGAGGTCGAAGCCGGCATCAAGATCCCCGCCGCGAATGCCGAGCAGAAGAAGGCCGGCTTCATCAATCAGGTCACCGTGAAGTGGTATGTGGCCGTGAAGAATCCGGAGGGCAAGGGCGTCATCAAGCTCAGCAAGACGATCAATCATATCAATGTCCCGGTGGACGAGGAGGTCTTCAGCTCCGTTTACATGTCCCCCAGCGCGCTCAAGCGCCTGACCGGTGCCGACCGCGCGAGCAAGGGTGCCGTCGAAGCCGTCGGCATCGAGGTCCTGGTGGATGGCGAGAAGGTCGCCCAAGCGGCCGTGAAGCAGAAAGAGGGCTGGTGGAATGCCGGCAGCCTTTCCGACCAGAGCGACAAATTCCCTCTTCTTAGCAAGGACGAGACTCCCTTCCAGATGCTCTGGTGGGACCGCTATGCCGAGATTCAGAAGGAAAACTGATTTTTCCTCCCCCGGCATCCCAGCGTCAAACCCCGTTTTTTCCCAAAGCCCGTCATGGCTGACACACAGTCCTCAATTGCCCTCAACATCGGCTCCCAGCGCGTGAGCATGGCCGTGTTCGAACCGTCCAAATCCGGCGGTCTCGTTCTCAAGGCCTACGACAGCGAAACGATCCTGGCCGATCCCGCCACGGAAGCATCCCGGCCCGCCCAAGTGGGGTTCGCGATCACCCAGCTTGCCCAAAGACTCAAGGTCGGCCGCTCGAAGGTCCGCTATGCGGTTGCCGGGAGCTCGGTCTTCACCCGCTTCGTCAAGCTGCCGCCGCTCGACGACGACAACATCGAGCAGCTCGTTACTTTTGAGGCGCAGCAGCACGTGCCTTTCCCGCTCGAAGAAGTCGCATGGGACTACGAGGTGCTCGAAAGCGCGGGCGAAAAAGAAGTGGTCATCGTAGCCATCAAGGCGGATTCCCTGGATGAGCTCAACGAGTCCGTGACCGCCACCGGCCTGAGCACTGCCGAGGTGGATGTGGCTCCGATGGCGCTGTACAATGCCTTCCGCGCGGCTTATGCGAACGTTTCCGATCCGGTGCTCCTGATCGACATCGGCGCGAAGACGAGCGATCTGCTCTACATCGAGGGCAAGCGCTTCTTCACCCGCAGTGTCGCGATGGGCGGCGTGGCGGTCAGCACGGCGATCTCGAAGGAATACGGGGTGCCCTTCGCCGAAGCGGAGGCACACAAGACGCAGAGCGGCCTGGTCGCCCTCGGCGGCGGCCACACCGAGCAGCTTGACGAGACCACCGCCGCGCTGGCGATGACGATCCGCAACACGCTCGGCCGTTTGCCCGCGGAAATCGCCCGCACGACCAATTACTACCGGAGCCAGCACGGCGGCAATGCGCCGAAAATGGTGATCCTGGCGGGCGGCGGTGCCAATCTTCCCTACACGAAGGAGTTCTTTGAAGAGAAGCTTCACCTTCCCGTGGAGTTCTTCAATCCCGTCGGTGCCATTTCCGTCGGCAAGAATGTCGATACGGACAAGCTGGGCCGCGAAGCGCACCTGATGGGTGAGCTGGTCGGTCTCGGCCTGCGCAGCACCGGCAAATCCTCGATCAATATCGACCTGGTTCCGACCAAGGTCCAAGCCGCCCGTACCGCGGACAAGCAGAAGCCCTTCTTCATCGGGGCTGCCGCGCTATTCCTCGGCGGCCTGGCCGTCTGGGGAGTTCTTAACATGCTCGCCGCCAGCAAGGCGGAGGACAAGACGAAGAGCCTGGTGGATCAGAAGGAGAAGCTGGAAAGCATCGCCAATCCGATCAACGCCCAGTTCAAAAAGCAGGACGCCTTGGTGGCGCTGGCCAACCAGTACACCAAGGCTGAGGCGGACCGCACCTTTTGGCTCGATCTCCTTCAGGAGCTCCGGGCCGGTTTCGCGAGCGACGCCGCTTGGATCACCGATCTCGAGCCGCTCTTCGATTACCAACCCCTCGACGACGCCAAGAAAGGCAAGCCGATCGTGAAGGGTGAGTTTGCCGCTGCCAATTACGGCGTTTCCGTTCTGGAGAACGTGAAGGTGGACGTCCCGGTAGGAAGGGGTCAGAAACCCGCTCCGGGCGCTCCGGAGCAGATTCCGACCGCCAATGCCGTCCGGATAAAGGGCTTCTGGCGCGACAACCCGCGCGCGGGCAACCTCGTGTATGACCTCTTGAAGCGGCTGCGCGAGCGGCCCCAGCATTTCAAGTTCGAGGCGATGACCGTGCCGCCGAAGGACGCCAAGGGTAACCCCAAGGGTAAGGCCGAACTCGTCACCTTGAAGGACGAGGATATCGTTCTGGATTTGCAGACCGCCCCGGCCGAATCCGATTTCGCCGCTCCTTTCGAGCTGATCATCCCGCTGTCCCGCGAGGTCCCCATCAAGTGATTCAAAACCCTTTCATCAAGCCTCGACCATGAGCTGGATTCAGGAAAACCGTTTTGCCGCCGGTCTGGGCGGCGCCACCGCCGTCGCCGCCGCCGGCTTGATCTTCTGGGCCATGTCCGGAAGCTCCAAATACAACAAGGCGAAAGAAGAATACGATGCTGCCGTCGCCGCCGTGGACAACATGGAGAATGCGAAGCTCTATCCGAAAGACGAGCTCCGCATTGCCAAGAAAGCCGCGGTCGATGAATACGAGAAGGCAGTGGGGGAGATGCAGAAGGCGTTCGACGCGTTCCGTGTCCCCACCCCGCCGAACGTGGAGCCGGACGCTTT
>CBIHMP010000079.1:0-13442 GCA_966211015.1 uncultured Luteolibacter sp.
CCCGGGTGGCCGGTGTGCAGGCTGTTCATCCAGGCGCCGCCGCGTTTCGATTCGCGCGGGTGCCAGTCGGCATAGAAGGAGCCGAGGTGAGCGCCGGTGGCGGTATCCTTCAGGTCGTAGAATTGCACCTCCGGGTGCCAGACCTCGATTTCATCCGCCGGGGCGTCCGCGGGGCGCTTGCCGCGTTCGTGGAAGACAGCCGGGCGCGGCGAAATCGAAATCCCGAAGAGCCGCGAGCACAGCTCGAACATTCCCGCCATCACCCGGTCCACGGGGAAATACGGGCGCAGCAGCTCGTCATCCAGATCGTATTCCTCCTGACGGCGCTTCTCCGCCCAGTAGGCGAATTCCCAAGGTTGCAAGCCGTCCACGGCTTCGCCGGTCTTGGCGGCCTTGTAGTCGCAGAGGGCGCGGTATTCCGAGCGCAGGGCGGGCTCCACCCGGTCGTGGAGGTCTTCCACGAATCGCAGCGCCGTCTGCCCGTCGCGCGCCATGCGGCGTTGCAGGGTCAGGTCGGCGAAGTGTCCGTGGCCCAGGATGGCGGCCTTTTCATTGCGCAGCGCCAGGATCTGCCAGACCAGCGCGGTGTTGTCGTGCTCGCCGCTGCCCGCTACGCCGACCGAAGCCTTCCACACCTGGTGCCGGATCGCGTCGTCGTCGAGGTGCTGCATCACCGGAAACATCGACGGCATCTGGAGCGTGAAGCGCCACGCGGGAGCCTCGTCGGTCGCCAGGTTTTTCGCCTTCGCGTTTGCCAGCGCGGCGGCTTTCGCGGAGGCGGGCAGGCCCGCCAGCTTCGCCTCGTCCCGGATCACCAGTTCCCAAGCGTTGGTGGAGTCCAAGACGTTCTCCGAGTATTGCTTCGTGAGCTTTGAAAGCTCCGCCTCGATCGCAGCGATGCGGGCCTTCCGGTCCGGCGGCAGATCGGCCCCGGATTGGGCGAACTCGTGCATCGTCTCCTCCACGAAGCGGCGGCGCACCGGATCCAGTCCGGCCACTGCCCCGGAGGTGCCGAAAGCCTTCAAGATCTTCCAGAGCTCCTCGTTGAGCGGAATCGACGCGTAGAAATCGGACACTTCCGGCAGCATCGCGTTCAGGGCCGCGCGCTGGGCCGGCTCGTCGCAAACGGAGTCGAGGTGCTGCAGCAGGCCCCAGCCGCGGTCCAATTGCTCGGTGGCGTGCTCCAAGGCACCATAGGTATTCGAATAGGTGGCCTCCTCCGGGCGGACCCGCCGGATCGCCTCCAGATTGGTCGCCGCGATCTCCAGCGCCTTCCGGATATCGGGCTCCACCGCCTCGGGGACGAGGGTGGACCATTTCACGTGGAAATTACCGGCGAGGAAGGGATTCATGCGCGGTTTCCTAGGGCACAAGTGCGGAAATGGGAAACGGAAGTTTCGTGGCGGAATGAGGACCGGCCACTTTCCGAGAGCATTCTCCTTCTTCCAACAAGGCGTTCGACATTTCGAAATCCGGCGTTCCTGATTTCCCGGATGCCGCGCGATCTCCTGTCCGTCAGCCGTGAACTGAAGTCGATGGCCGAGGCGGGCCTGCGCTACTCCACGGGCTCCTACGATCTGGAACGCTACCGGCGTCTCCACGAAATCGCCTCCGAACTGCTGGCTGCGGAAGACCGCGAGTTCTGCTGGCCGGTGGAATTCGGCTACGCCACGCCGAAGGTGGATATCCGCGCCGCGGTGATCGAGGACGGGAAGATCCTGCTCGTGCGGGAGGCGGGCACCGGCACCTGGGCGCTCCCGGGCGGCTGGGCCGATCTGAACGCCAGCCCGGCGGAAAACGCCGCCCGCGAGGTGCGGGAGGAGGCCGGGATCGAGGTCGAAGTGCTGAAGCTGATCGCCTGCTGGGACAAGGACAAGCAGGGCCACCCGCGGCAGCCGGAGCATGTGTACAAGCTCGTCTTCCTCTGCCGGCCTGTAGGCGGAGCCCTTGCAATTTCCCACGAAACCGACGGGGCCGCCTATTTCCCGCCCGGCGAGCTTCCCCCGCTTTGCCCCTACCGCAACGCGCCGCACTACGTGCAGCTTGCTTTTGTCCATCTGGCGGAGCCCGGACTCCCAACCTTGTTCGACTGAAAGCGTTACGGGCTTGAGTGGCACGTGGAACGCTGCCTATCCTGCGCTACCGAGATGCGCGCTCCTCCCGCCGACTGGATCCTCCAGGGCGACCCTTTCCACACGAATGGAAACGGTCGGGGCCACGCCTTTCCCGCGATCCTGGAACATCTCCTCCGCCAGCGCGGCCTGCCGGGCGGGGACGATCTGGAGGCATTCCTGCGGCCGAAGCTGCGTGATCTGAGCGACCCCTTCGAGATCGCCGAGATGCACGCCGCCGTGGCCCGGATCCTGGAGGCCATCGACCGCCGCGAGAAGGTCTGCCTTTACGGGGACTACGACGTGGACGGGGTGACTTCCATTGCCGTCATGCGGCGCCTGCTGCATGCCTACGGCCTGGAGCCGCGCCACTTCATCCCCCGCCGTAGCAATGAAGGCTACGGCCTCAGCATCGCCGCCCTCGAGCG
Source organism: uncultured Luteolibacter sp. (assembly GCA_966211015.1). Classification (GTDB taxonomy): domain Bacteria; phylum Verrucomicrobiota; class Verrucomicrobiia; order Verrucomicrobiales; family Akkermansiaceae; genus Haloferula. Next base: position 2,540 of record CBIHMP010000079.1, read on the forward strand.
CTGCATGCAGGAGGGCCCGAAGCCCGACCTGCTGATCGCCGTCGATTGCGGTACCGTCTCCGTCGATGAAATCGCGGCCCTCCGCGCGGACGGGGTCGATGTGATCGTGGTGGATCACCATGAGCCTAGCCCGCGGGGCAGGCCTGACGTCAACGCGCTGGTGAATCCGAAGTTCGGCGGCGGCCCTACCTATCTCTGTGCTGCCGGGGTATGTTTCAAGCTGGCCCACGCGATGGTGAAGGAGCGGCCCGCACCGGGCTTCGATCTCAAGGAATTGCTGGAGCTCGTGGCGGTGGCCACCATCGCGGACATCGTGCCGATGATCGGGGAAAACCGCATCCTCGTGCGCCACGGCCTCAAGCGCCTGCCGCTGACGCTGAATCCCGGCTTGCAGGCGCTCCAGGAAGTTTCCGGCATGAATGGCAAGGCGACCTCCATGGACGTTGGCTTCCGGATCGGGCCCCGCCTGAATGCCGCCGGGCGCATGGACATGCCCGAAGACGCGCTGGCCACCCTGTTGACCGATTGCAAACGCCTTGCCCGCAGTCTCGCGGAGAAGCTGGATGACTACAACAAGCGCCGCCAAACCCACGAAAACCAGATCCGCCGGGAAGCCATGGAAATGCTTTCCAGCTCCTTCGATCCGGTGCGGGATCCGGTGATCGTGCTCGGCTCGCGGGCCTGGCACCCCGGGGTCGTGGGCATCGTGGCTTCCCGCCTGATGCGGCAGTTCCACAAGCCGACCTTCGTCGTCGCCATCGATGCCGAGGGCGTCGGAAAGGGGAGCGGGCGCAGCATCGAGGGCGTCTCGCTGGTCCAAGCCATCCAAGCCTGTCGCGGCCATCTGCTGGCGGGCGGCGGTCATGACATGGCGGCCGGTCTCTCCATCGTGGAGGACCGCATGGATGCCTTCCGCGTCGATTTCGCGGAGTACGTTCTCCGGAACACCATTCCCGAGCAGCGCCAGCCGAAGTTGCGGGTGGATGCGGAAATCACCTTCGACCAGCTTTCGCTGGAATTCCTCGCGGACTACGAGCTGCTCCAGCCTTTCGGCAATGGCAACCCGCAGCCGATTTTCATGGCCCGCGGCGTCCATCTGAGCCGTCCGCCGGTGCACATGAAAAACCAGCACCTGCGCCTGAATCTCCGCCAAGGCTACCACGAGCAGGATGCGGTTTTCTTCGGCGGCGGGGAGGTCGCCCTGCCTGACCCGCCGTGGGACATCGCCTTCACCATCGACCGCAATTGCTTCCGCGGCCGCACGACCCTCCAGATCATCCTGCAGGACGTCAGGGCATCGCGGGCGGGACGGTGAAAGGATTTCCTCAGATGGTGAATTTCGCCACGCGCGGCCTCACCAGGCGGTTGTAGTCGGCCCAAGCCATTTTGATGACTTCGGTGTGGGAGCCGGCGTTGAAGGCGATTTCCCCTTCGTCCGCCAGATCGGGAGAAACATACACGGACATGTCGTAGAGGTTGCCGAAGGGCGGCATCGCCCCGGCTTCGCAATCCGGGAAATAGCCCTTGAACTCGTCTTCCTGCGCCAAGCGCACGTCGTCGGTGTGGGCCAGCTCGCGCAGGTCATCCAGCCGCACCCGGTGATTTGCCGGGAGCACGGCCATGGCCATGGCTCCATCGATCACGACCATCACGGTCTTCGCCAGCATGCTTCCCGGGATGTGGGCCGATTGCGCCACCTCGGTGGCGGTATATGCGCGCGAATGGGTGATGGTGATGTACTTCACCTTCCATTGGTCGAGGTAGTTTCTGAGTGATTTCGCTAGCATCGGAATACCCTCCTTCCATTGGCCGGCAGGACACCGGCGGTTAATTTTCCACAAATCCAAGCTAACCGGTACGCCCGGCGGCGGGGCGGGTCAAATGCCGGGGCTTGGAGAAACAAAAAAGCCCGTCCGGAAGTCCGGGGCGGGCCTTGGGAAAAAAGCGAGCCGGGCGATTTTCCGAATCACCGCTGGTCCTCAACAGACTTCACGATTTGATGGATTCGGCTTCGTCCGGCTCTGGGATAACCCGTCGTCCCGATTTGGATCCGTGCAACCGATATTTTCACATTTTAGAACGCTGGCGGGCAAATGCTCGGCTGGTGAAACCAAAACGCCCGTTCCGGGGATCCGGAACGGGCGCTGGAAAAAGAAGCGAGCCGGGCGATTTCCGAATCACCGCTGATCTTCGACAGACTTCACGGTTTGATGGATTCGAGTTCGTCCGGCTCTGGAATCACTGATCGCCTTGATTCGGATCCGCGCAACGGGTTTTCCCGGATTTTTTCAGCCGCGGCCTGAACATGCCGGGCGCGACATCGGCCGCACCCGGCTAGAGGTTTCGGGACTCAGGCCCGCAGGAGGTTCCAAGCGGTTACGAGCGCTTTGAGACCGGCCATCTCGATGGAGGGATCGATGCCGCAGCCCCAGAGGATGCGGCCGTCTTCATGCTGGACCTGGACGTAAGCGGCGGCGTTCGCGTCCGACCCGCCGCGCACGGCATGGGAGCGGTAGTCCGTCAGCTTGAAGTCCTTCAGGCCGATGCTCTCCATCGCGTGGACGAAGGAATTGATCGGCCCGTTCCCCGTGCCGCGGATCTGTTTTTCCTCGCCGTGCAGGACGATGGTGGCGGTGCACGCCACTTGGCCGCGCTCGGTCGTGTGGTGCACCAGCTCGTAGTCCTTCACGGCCAGCGGCAGTTCCAGATTCGCGAAAAGCCGGTGGAAAGCATCGCGGATCTCGTCCGCGGTCAGTTCCCGGCCGAGCTCGTCCGCCAGATCGTAGATGCGTTTGCCGACCTGCGGGTGCATGGTCTTCGGCAGATCGAGGCCGTGCTCGCGGTCCAGGATGTAGGCGATGCCGCCCTTGCCGGACTGCGAGTTGATCCGGATGATCGCCTCGTAGGAGCGCCCGATGTCCTGCGGGTCGATCGTGAGATAGGGCACGCCCCAAGGAATCTCGGGATTCGCCTTCGTTTCCTTTGCCCGCCGGTCCAGCCCCTTCTTGATGGCGTCCTGGTGAGAGCCGGAAAAGGCCGTGAAAACGAGCTCCCCTGCATAGGGGTGGCGCTCGCCCACGGTCATGCGCGTCACCCGTTCATAGACGGCGCGCAGGGCGGGCAGGTCGGAGAAATCGAGGCCGGTCGGAATGCCGTGGCTGTTCATGTTCAGCGCCACGTTCACGATGTCCAGATTGCCGGTGCGCTCGCCGTTGCCGAAGAGCGTGCCCTCCACGCGGTCCGCGCCGGCCATCAGGCCCAGTTCGGTGGCGGCGGTTCCGGTGCCCCGGTCGTTGTGCGTGTGCAGGGAGACGATGAGGGAATCCCGCCGGTCCAGGTGACGGCACATCCACTCGATCATGTCCGCGTGGATGTTCGGCGTTGTCCACTGCACCGTATCGGGCAGATTGATGATCATCTTCTTCTCCCGCGTCGGCTGCCAGACGTCGATGACCCCGTTGCAGCATTCCAGCGCGAAATCGAGTTCGGTATCAGAAAAGGATTCGGGCGAATACTGCAGGATGACTTCCGTGTTCGGAATCGTCGGCACCAGTTCCTTCACCAGCTTCGCACCTTCGATGGCGAGGTCGCGGATCTGCTCGCGCGTCGCGTCGCCGAAGGTTACGCGGCGCTGGAGCGGCGAGGTGGAGTTGTAGATGTGCACGATCGCCCGCTTCGCGCCGTCGATCGCTTCGAAAGTGCGGCGGATCAGGTGCTCGCGGGTCTGAACCAGCACCTGGATGATCACATCGTCCGGGATGCGGTTCTCATCGATGAGGCGGCGCAGGAAATTGAACTCCGTGTCCGCGGCCGAGGGGAAACCCACCTCGATCTGCTTGAAGCCAACCCGGCAGAGCAGGTCGAAGAACTCGAGTTTCTCTTCCACCGACATCGGCTGAGGGAGGGCTTGGTTGCCATCGCGGAGATCGACCGAGCACCAGATCGGGGCGCTTGTGATGGTTTGGTCCGGCCAGGTGCGGTCGGGCAGATGCACCGGCGGAAAGGGCCGGTATTTGGAAATCGAGGCGGAATTCACGGGTATAGAAATGAGAAATTGGAAAACAGACGGGAAAGGTGCCGCGGAAAAATGCGGCGGTCCGGAGACGGCGGTAGGAAAAGAAAATGCTCAGCGGGTGGCCAGCCCTAGAAGGAGCGGCCGCAGCTCAAGAAGCCCGCGGAGATTCGTCGTCACGCCGCGAAATTGTCGCCGGGACCCACCGCTGTCGAGGGGAAAAAGCCCGCTACGGCTGCTGCTGCGCCTCTAACCGGCCACCGCGAAAAAACCGTGGGATTTGGCGGGTAAAACGCGTATCGGCTAATTGCATGCGCCTTTTCCGCCTGATTCTCCCGCTCCTGTTGCTCGGAGCGCTCGCAGTTTTGGCCCAGCAGGGAACCAGGCGCGAGCCCCGGCGGCTGGAGGTGCTTTTCTTCGGGGATGATGCCTACCACCACCCCCTGGAGCGTTACCGGATCTTCAAGGAGGTCAGCGGAAACCGGGGCATCAATCTCAGCTACGAAAAGAGCATGGCCGCGCTGACGCCGGAGAATCTGGCAAAGTACGACCTGCTCCTGGTTTACGCGAATCATCAGGAGATCACCACGGCACAGATGGCTGCCCTGAAGGGCTTCGTCGAGCAGGGCGGGGGGCTCGTGCCGGTGCATTGCGGGTCGGCCTGCTTCAAGAAGACGGACGCCTATGTGGATTTGGTCGGCGGCCAGATCGAAGGTCACGGGGAGGGCACCTTTACCGCCCGCGTGGTGGAGCCGGAGCACCCGGCGATGAAAGGGTACCAGCCCTTTGAGACCTGGGACGAGACTTACCGTCATCACCGCCTGTCAAAGGACATCACCGTGCTCCAGCGGAACGGCGAAGAGCCGTGGACCTGGGTGCGTACGCAGGGGAAAGGGCGGGTCTTCTACACCGCCCACGGCCACGACGAGCGCTGCTGGATCCAGGAAGGCTTCCACGAGCTGCTGGAGCGGGGCCTCCGCTGGGCGGCAGGGGAGAACGTGTCGCTGATCGATCTGCCCGAGCTGGAATACAAGGTGCCGATGCTGCCCGGCCGCTACGAGACGAAGCTGCCGGTGCCCAAGGTCCAGCAGCCGCTTTCGCCGGAGGACTCGATGAAGCGCGCGCAGGTCCCCGCCGGTTTCGAGCTCTCCCTCTTCGCCGCGGAACCGGACATCGAGCACCCGATCGCGATCACCTGGGACCACAAGGGGCGCCTGTGGGTGGTGGAAACGCTCGACTATCCGAACGGCCTCACGACCGGCGACAGGGGCCGGGACCGCCTGAAGATCTGCGAGGATACGGATGGCGATGGCAGGGCGGACAAGTTCACGGTCTTTGCCACCGGTCTCTCGCTGGCGACCTCCGCGGTGCATGTGAAGGGCGGCGTGATCGTCAGCGACGGCCCGCGCATGCTTTTCCTAACAGATACGGACGGCGATGACAGGGCGGACGAGCGGAAGGTGCTCTTCGAGGGCTTCAAGATGCACGACACCCACGCGGGTGTCTCGAATCTCCGCTACGGCTTCGACGGCTGGATCTACGGCACGGTCGGCTACGCGGGCTTCGAGGGCACCGTGGGCGGCCGTACGGTGAAGTTCGACACCGGCGTCTTCCGTTTCCTGCCGGATGGCTCGCAGTTGGAGTTCGTCGGGAAAACCTCGAACAACACCTGGGGCCTCGGCTTCACCGAGCAATTCGATGTCCTCGGCTCGACCGCGAATCGCCAACCGAGCTGGCAAGTCGTCGGCGATGGCGGGCCGGTGCACCGGTCGGACCGGGGTACGCGGATCTTCCCGATCACGCTCGATGTGCAGGGCTCGGACGGGTGGGATCCCCCGGTGGAAGTCCTCGGTGATGGACGTATCCGGGCAAAGTCGCGGCACTACACGGCCGCGGCGGGCCACGGTCTCTACACCGCCCGGGCCTTTCCGGAAAGCTGGCGGAATCGCAGCGCCTTCGTCTGCGAGCCGACCGGCCATCTCGTTTCCACCGGCCGCCTGCGCACGGACAACGCGGATTTCATCGCGGAATTCGCGGGCGAAAATCTCTACGCCAGCTCCGATGCCTGGTCCGCCCCGGTGGCCGCGGAGACGGGGCCGGACGGCGCGGTGTGGATCTCGGATTGGTACAATATCATCGTCCAGCATCTGCGGCCCGGCGCGCCTTTCGAGCAGACGAAAGTCGAGCGCGGCGCCGGCTCCGCCTATCTCACCCCTTTGCGTGAAAAGCCGATGGGACGCATCTACCGGGTCTTCCCGCGGGGTTCGCGGCTACATGGCGATACGGCGCTCGATCCTGCCGATCCGGAGGGGCTGCTGAAGGGCCTGGAGCACCCCTCGCTGACCGTGCGCCTGCATGCGCAGCGGCTGATCATCGAGCGGGGGAAAGACGATCTCGTTTCCGCGCTCAAGGAGGCGGCGCGGGGTGATGGCGGCATCCACGCGCTCTACTCGCTCGCCGGGCTCGGCTACTTCGGGCGCGATCCTGCCGAAGGTGGCCCGTTCCTTTCGGACATGCTCGCCCATCCTTCGCCCGCGCTGCGGCGTACCGCACTTGCCCTTTGGCCGGCGGAGCAAAAGTGCGGCTTCGATCCGCTCGCGGAAACGGATCCATTCGTGATCCGGGAGTGGCTGCTGCTGGCCGCCCGCATGCCCGCGGAGGAGGCTCTGGGTCGCAAGCTGCGCGATTGGCACCGCAAGCAGCAGCACCTGCGCCGCGGGGAGGTGCTGGACCGCTGCTTCGCCGCCGCCGCGGCCCGGCACTCCACCGGCTTTCTCCTCGCATCGCTGGAAACCCCGCCCGATCCCTCGGTGCTGAAGGAGCGCATCTACCCTGCGGCAATCCGGGCTTTCGCCGAAAGCCGTTCCCCGCAGATCCTCGCGCTCCTGGAGAAGGATGGCACCCCTCTGGGGGAAGCCCTCCGGAGGGCCGTGGAAGATCGGCAGGTAAAGAAGAAGCACAACCCGCGCGCGGCACGGCTCGCGCGCGGGGAGGCGATCTACGACCGCACCTGCGCGGCCTGCCACCAGCGCGGCGGCACCGGTGTGGACGGTGCCTTCCCGCCTCTCGACGGCAACGCCCGCGTGGCCGGGAAACCCGAAGCTTTGATAAAGATCGTCCTCCACGGCATGAGCGGACCGGTGGAAGTGCCCGGTAAGCCTACCGTGAATTCCCTGATGCCGCCGGTTGTCGGGCTGACCGATGCCGAAATCGCCGACGTCCTGACCTTCGTGCGGCACGCTTGGTCGACCGATGCCGCGCCGGTGAATGCCGCCGCCGTTTCAGAGATCCGGACAGCCACGAAAACACGGCAAACGCCATGGACGGCGGCAGAGATCGACTGAAATTCTCTCAAGGAGCGCCTTCCTCAAGGAGCGCCGGCGTCCCGCCGGTGGTCTTTCCTCTATCCCGGGAGACGGCGGGGCCGATGCAATCACCGGCGGGACGCCGGCGCTCCTTGAAGGAAAGGCTCCTTAAGGGAAAGGCTCCTTGAGGGAAAGGCTTCTTGAGGAAGACGCTCCTTGAAGAGGGGCTCCGGCATATCTGGTTTGACCCGCATTCCCCGCAGATGGATGGTCCCGGCGTGTTCCTGCCACCCAAAAGATCGTCGTGGATCGTCCGGACGGACTCCGTGAGGACGAGCAAGTTTTCCAGCGCGGATGCCGCCGAGGAGGAGATCTTCGAGGATCTCGATGCGCCCTTGGAACGTTCTCCGGCGGCGCAAGCACCTCCGGCGGGGGAAGCGGCCTTGATCCCGATCGACGAGATGGCGGTCGAGCTGTCAGCCCTGCTGGGACCGGGGAAGGTTTCCGTGCGTCCGGCGGATCTGGAGAGCCATGCGGCGGACAAGTGGTACGCGCGCGAGTTGCCGGACATCGTGGTCTTCGCGGAGTCGGCCCAGGATGTTTCCAAGACGCTGCGCTTCGCCAGCGGGCGGGGCGTACCGGTCACTACCCGCGGGGCGGGCATCGGTTATGTCGGCGGCTGCGTGCCGGTGGAGGGCGGGATCGTCCTTTCGGTGGCGCGGATGAAGAAGATCCTGGAGGTGAACCCCGCGGACGGCGTGGCGGTGGTGCAGCCGGGGGTCATCACGGTGGAGCTGCAAAAAGCGGCTCGCGCGCTCGGCTGGGATTACCCGCCGGATCCGGCTTCGCTGAAGGAGTGCTCGATCGGCGGCAATATCGCCACGAATGCCGGCGGCCCCCGTTGCCTGAAGTACGGCGTCACCCGTAGCTATGTCCTCGGCCTGGAAGTCGTGCTGGCCGACGGCCGCGTGATGCGCTGCGGAGGCCGGGTGCACAAGAACAAGACCGGCTTCGACCTGTGCGGGCTCTTCACCGGTTCGGAAGGCATGCTCGGCGTGGTGACGGAGATCACCCTGCGTTTGATCCCGAAGCCTCCGGCGCGGGCGATGCTCGCGGCGGTCTTCGCCGGCTTCCCCGCGGCGGCCGAAGCGGTACAGGAAATCCTTAATCACGGCCATCTTCCTTCCGCCCTCGAAATCACCGATAGCTTCACGCTGGCGGCCGCGCGGAAGCGCCTGGGCACCGACAAGCTCCCGGCAGGCGAGGCCCACCTGATCGTCGAGATCGACGGGCGTCCCGCGGCGGTGGAGAGCGAGATCAAGGAGATCGATGCCTTGCTGCGGAAACTCGGAGCCCTGCGGGTGGATCTCGCGGCCGACGAGGCGGCGTGCGAGGAAATCTGGCAGCTCCGGCGGGAGTTTTCTTATTCGCTGCGTGATACCGGCCTTACCAAGCTGAACGAAGATATCGTGGTGCCGAGATCGAAGCTTGTCGATCTGGTGGAGTTCGCGCGGCGGCTGGAGGAGGATACCGGCATTCCCGTCGCCTGCTTCGGGCATGCGGGCGACGGAAACATCCACACCAACCTGATGGTGGCCGGCTTCGAAGATCCCGCCACCCGGGCGAAAGCGGAGGAGGCGCTGGACCAGCTTTTCGCGTGGGTGCTCGATCACGGCGGGGCCATCACGGGCGAGCACGGCGTCGGCCTCGCGAAAAAACCATGGATTCGCCAGGCGCTGGGAGAAGTGAACTTCGACGTGCATCAGGCGCTGAAAGAAGCGCTCGATCCACAAGGGATTCTCAATCCCGGGAAGTTCCTCGACTAGCCGCTCGATCACTCTCCGGCCGGTGCGGCGGCAATCCGTTTCACGTCGGTAGAGCTGCCGTAGCCGGTGGCGAGTTGTTCGATCTCCAGCCAGATCTCCTGATCGGAGGAAGACATCTTCTCATAGAGCGGCCGGGTCCTCTCCAGAAAGGCGAGCCCTTCCTCGTAAGCCGCCTGGCGGTCGCTGCGCGCCCCCTCCTTGGCGGGCGCGTGGCGGGCCCATGAAAGCTGCATCCAGGCGCGCATGGCTGGATTTGCGACACGCGGGAGGGCTTCGTGCTCGCGCCACACGCGCTCGTGGGCGGCGAGCGCTTCCGGAATCATGTTTCGTTCCTGATAAGAGCCGCCGAGTGCCACCCGGACCTCCGGGACGTAGCGGTGGAAGCCCGAATCGTGGGCGAGGTAGAGTTCGGCGCTGTCCCCGGCACCCGCGAAATCGCCGGCCTTCATCTTCGTCATGACGAGCCAGTAAAGGGCATCCTCCTTCACCGATCCCTCCGGGGACCCGGCGAAGACGGCCTCCAGATCGTTGATGGCACCTTCACGTTCGTCCTTGCTGCCCTCCGCCAGCACGCTCGCCTTCCCCAGGAGCGCGGCGAAGTGGAGGGTCGTGTCCCCGCGGCCGAGCACTTCCTCGTAGTAAGGCAAGGCCTGGCGCGGCGCGGAGGTTTTCGAGCGCAGGAAGTCGCCCGTGCGGACCAGCACGTCCACCGGCAGATCCTTCGGCTCGAACTCGCTTTTGATCTCTTGGAACAGCTCCTTCATCAGGGCGTCCGCCTTCGCCTTCGCGGCCTCGTCTCCTTGTCCGAGCTGGTCCTGAACCACCCCGATCACGGCGATCTTGAGCAGGCAGCGGGTGGGCTTGTCATCCGGGCGGAGGCCGGGAAAATCGCGGAAGTGCTGGTGGAGCGCGCCGATCCCGTTCTTCGCCGCATAGAGGCGCGCATACTCGCGGATCAAGGGCTCGAGAGAGTCGTCCGGCTTCGCGATCGCATCGGTGATCGAAACGCGCAGGCGCTCCAGAGCTTCCTCGCCACGCCCGGCCTGCTCGAGGATCGACGGCTGGAGGAGACTGATCCTCGCGCGGACGGAGGCGACCTCCGCGCACTCTTTCCAGAAGCGGTCGCAGTAGCCCGCCGCTTCCTTCGCGCGTTCCTTTCCGCCCGCGGAGAGCAAGGAGACCAGCCGGAAGATCGCTTCGGCCGCCACCGCCCGGTCGGCGGCCCCTTCCGCTTGCGCCAGCGATTGCTTGTAGCAGGCCTCCGCTTCGCGCGGCTTGCCCGCCTTGAGCAGGAGATCGCCCTTGAGACCGAGCGCCGGGCCGATCACCGCCGCGCCGGGAAATTCCTTCTCCAGCCTGCCGATCTTCTCAAATGCCGCGGCATCCTCCGCCTTGGCGGCATGGCATGCGGCCCGGTCCAGCAGAGCGAGCGGGAGGTAGGGATTCGCTGCGGCGTCCGGATATTTCGCGGCAAAGGCATCCAGCAGCCTTGCGCCCTCGTCCCATTGTTCCAGGCCGGTGCGCCCGGCCGCTTGGAAGTACAGGGATGCCTGCGCGAAGCGGCTCTGCGGATAGAGGGCCGCGTGCCGGTCGAGCAGGGGCAGGGCCTCATCGAGACGGCCGGATTGGTGGAAACTCGCCCCCAGGACATGCAGGCAGGCGTCGTGATCCTGCGAGCCCTCGACGAGCTTGGGCAGGAGATCCGCGGCGATCCCGATGCACGCGGCGTGATTGCCCGCCTGGAAGAGCGAGAGCAGCAT
>CBIHMP010000080.1:0-13416 GCA_966211015.1 uncultured Luteolibacter sp.
GGGGTGGCATGGGTCGTCACCTCGTGCCTGCTCATCGCCGGCCTCATCGGCTGTATCATTCCGATCCTGCCCGGGCATCTGATCCTGCTTTTTGCGGCCATCGCCCATCGCCTGATGCTCGGCCGGGAAGGTTCCGGCATGGAATGGTGGAGCTTCGTAATCCTCACGGCGCTCATGACGCTCTCGCAGGCGTTCGAATTTGCCGCCGGAGCTGCCGGGACGAAATGGTTCGGCGGGACGAAATGGGGGGCCTGGGGCGCGCTTCTCGGCGGTATCGTGGGGATGTTTTTCTTCCCGATCGGCCTGATCGCCGGACCGCTGGTCGGAGCGTTCGTGTTTGAAAAGTGGCTCGCGAAGCAGGAATTGAAACCGGCGGCCGTTTCCGGTGTCGGATCGGTGGTGGGCACCGTCGCGGGCATGGGAATGAAGCTGCTGATCGGCCTCGTGATGATCGTCTGGTTCTTCGTCGATTGCTTCTGGGTCGGGTGAATGAGGGGATCCGGGCACTTGGCCCTTTCCACGCGCTGTTTTCGCCGCTATTTTGGCCCCGCCGCTCTCCGGGTGATCGCGGCCTTGCTTGCAAGGTCGAGGAAAGTCCGGACACCGCAGGGCAACGCGCCTCCTGAAAAGGAGGGACGGGAGCGTCAAGGCTCCTGGACAGACAGTGCAGCAGAGAGCATACCGCCGATGGCCCGCAAGGGCACAGGTAAGGGTGAAAGGGTGGGGTAAGAGCCCACCGCGCGACCGGGTAACCGGCGCGGCACGGCAAACCTCGCGTGGTGCAAGACAGAACAGGGGAAGGGCTGCCCGCCCGCCGTATCCCCGGGTATTAGTCGCATCCCGCGCAAGCGGGAACTCCCTCGTAACAAGGGGTTTAGAGAAATGATCGCCGCCCGGGGAACAGGTCCCCGGGTACAGAATCCGGCTTACAGGAGAGCGGCCCGCTTCCTTCCCGGGGCGGATTTTGGGAGAATGAGGGTGGTGTTCAGATGCCTCCGAAACTCCGCAAAACACCCCAATTTTGGGGTGCAAAGGGGTGCAAAAGGGGTGCAAACGGGTTAGGACACGGGCATGGAAACTGTGACTTTCGGCAACGCCTCCGTCCGGGTGTACGAGCGGAATGACGGGAAGTGGCTGGTGAAGTGGCGCGAGGGAGGCCGCGGGCGAAGCACGACGAAGACGAAGAAGGAGGACGCCCTGAGCGAGGCGAAAGACCAGGCGAAGAGGCTGGACGGTGCTTCGGGGCGGCAGTGGGTTTCCTCGGGCGAAGCGGAGTTGGTGAGGAAGCTGAAGCGCTTGGCCGGGGATCGTCCGCCCTTTGCGTGGCTGGATCTGGTGGAAGATGCGATCCGGGCAGCGGGCGGGCTGAAGCAACTGCGGGATGCCGCGAAAGCATACTCGAGGACGCTGGCCAAGGCAGGCTCGACCCGGACTTTCGCTGAGCTCTATGACCGTCTGGAAGACGAATACCGGGAGCACCGGCGGAGCCAGACCTGGAAGACGGTGCGCACCGAGTTGAAGCGGTACAGGAGCGAGATCGGGGGCCTGACGCTGGAGGCGATCACCCCCGAAAACGTCGCGGATTGGTGCGGCCGCGGGACGCCGTCGGCGCGGACCTACAACAACCGGCGGACGATCTGGGGCGCGGCTTTCGCTCGGGCGCGGGAGCTGGGGTGGATTGACGCCCACTCGCGGACGGCGGCCGAGATGGCACCCAAACGGAGGGAGATCCAGAAATCGCCGTCGGTCTGGACGCCGGACGACGGGCGGGAGGTGCTGGAGCTTCTGCGAAAGTCAGCTCCGGACTTGATCGCATATTTCGCGCTCCAGTGCTGGGCCGGCCTCCGGCCGTCCGAGGCGCAGGCGCTGGAGTGGCGGGACATCGGCTCGCCGGAGGGCTATGTTCACGTGCGCCATGAGGTGGCCGGAAAGCTCGGAGCGGAAAGATTCGTGCCCATCCAGCCGAACCTCGCCTCGATCCTGAAGAGCCTGCCGCCGGTGGAGGACCGTTTGCCGGCCGGAAGGTCGGCGGCACACCGGCGGCGCGACCTGAAACGCCTGGAGCGATTCCCGGCACCCTTGAACGCGGCGAGCCGTCTGGCGGCCGTGGTGTGCGAAGCGGGAATCGTGGACGTGTGGCCGCGAGACGTCTGCCGCCATTCCTTCTGCTCCTACCGGCTCGCGGTAACGAAAGCGATCGGAACGGTGGCAGAAGAAGCGGGGAACAGCGAAGGAGTCATCCGCAGGAGCTACCGCAGGCCCGTGCCGAAGGAGGTGGGAGAGGCGTGGTTCGCGGTGGGCTGAGCATGGCTCAGGGATCTATCGCTTTCTCCCAGTTGCTTGATCCTCAAGAATCTTGGCATTCATGGCCCTGATCCGATCATAGGCCTCGGATTCTTTCCTCAATGCATCAACTTCTGCCCCTACAAGGTCCGACTTCACCAGCCGGATATGGGTGTCGGCCAGTTGCTGGGCCTCTGGCAAAACCTTCGAGTTCTCCTCGATCAAGCTAGAAAGTTTAGCCTTGGCGTCTCGAAGCTCCTCCGTTTTCAACGCGATTCTCCCTGGGGCCTTCTCACCGCTCAACGAATGCTCAGCATAGGCGACTGATGCGGCGGCAGCTTTGATCTTCGCTTCAGCGTAACTCTGCGCCTTTAGCTCATTCGCTGCGTTTTCCACGGGCTTCCTGCACGCCAGCGAAAGCGTGGTGATCGCGACTAGGGAAATGGCTTTGTGAATCTTCATCGAAGAGGGACCCGATAGTATGATGGTAACGGTTTATCCAATTGCCCGCCGACCGTCCAGAGTGATAACTTAGAGATTTCTCACAGGGCGCAACTGATTAGCACGCCATGAAGATCCGAGTACCACTTTTTTGGCATGATGACCGGAGAGCCGCTCCGGCTTCAGAAATCTATTCCGCCACCTGACGAACAAGCTTGCTGGCAACGGTCTCCGGCGAGGAGGTTCCTGCGATCCGGCGGATCGCATTTTCAAGCCATTGGCCGCGGATCCCCTTGCCTTCCCGCGTCCGTTCGAGCAGTTCGGCGTCGATCTTGTCCTGTTCCTCAGGTCTCATTCGCGCAATGGGGAGAGTCACGCTGTGACCGCCCTGAACCATAAGATCGTAGCGGATCAAGCCCTTGATGTAAGCGTTCCACGAGGGATAGCCGAGTTGTCTGGCCCGCCTTTCGGCGGCATCGGCAAGATCATGGGGGAGTTTGGTAGAGCGAGTCTTCGAGGGCATGATTCAGGCTTGTTGAGCTTCGGTGTTACCGGGTGTTACCCTTCGAGGGTGGACAGGAGCAAGTGCCAAGTGTTCAAATGAACTCATGAAATCGCCAGCGACATCCAATCGCGTCCAAAGAAGCCTCAGGTCTTTTTCCTCGATCCTTTCGCTGGCTCCGAGGTCGAAGTGACGTCCACAGGAGCAGCATCCGCCAGCAATTGGTTCACAAATTGGCTGAAGCTGACGCCCTGTTCCTTCGCCTTCGCTTCGGCGAGACGAACGAGTTCTTTGTCGAGGCTCAGAGACTTGATCGTCTTCCCTTTGCCTTGTCGGCCATAGCTCTTGAGGGAGTCCTTAGACTTTCTCGGAGAGGGAGGGTCGTTGCTCATGGGAGCTATTAAACCTGAGGGGAAAAGAATTTCCAGAAAAAGTTTAATAAACCTCTTGACTGTTTATTAAACAACCGTAGTCTCAATCCAAGTTTATTAAACATGAGCACGACCACGAGCCCAAAAATCTCCCGGAGCGTCGCTCTCGACCAAGAGGTCGCGAGGCGCGCGGCTGAAGAAGCGCGGGCGCAAAACCGATCCTTTTCCAACTACGTCGAGACACTATTGGCCGCGGCCCTTCTGGAGCATCCCGAAATCCGAAAGGAGGATGAGCGATGAAACCATCCTCAGGCCTTCGACCAGTCGATATGGTGGACCGCAAACGGGTTGGGTGGACCCGGTTTCCACTCCTGAAGTGCAAGCTTGCAACGGAGGTCCTTATTCTCGGCAACAAGGCGCGAATATTTCTCAATCATCTCCGCATTCTTCGCTGCAAGGCGATCATACTCGGCCTGGAGTTTAAGATACTTGCCTTGCTGATCTATGCGTTCTGCCTGCTCGGCTATGACGCGCTGCTGAACGTCCGCGACAAGGTCAAGGACCTTGCGGTGGCGCACGTTTGCAACCGCCTCGGCAAGTTTCTCCAGAAGCGCCGGGATGGGAAGGCTGAGCATGGGAGCGATCCTAGCGAGGCGGATATCTCATCTCAACCCATCCGGCAGAGTCGATGAAACTGATCCCTGTTTCCACCATCTGCCGGTTCCTGGGGAAGAAGCCGGAGGATGCCGGCCACCTGATCGACTGCGGACTGCCGGTGGCACGGATTCCCGGCGAACGAAAGAACACACCCCGCGTGGTGCCTTCCGCCTTCATCCGCTGGATCGCAGAGCGGCTCGGTGGAACGGCAAGAGCCGAGGACATCGAACGTGACCTTCGGGAGTTCGTTGCCGCCCACGAGGAGAAGGACGGCCGGACCAAGAGCGCGCAGAAACACGCCCTTTCTTCCGATAAAAATAGCCCCCGGTCACTGGCATGACCGAGGGCCGAGCACGGCCCCTCGCGGGGCACTAACGCAAAGACAAATGAGCACATACGAACGCACACGTCAACGCGCTCCGGAGCTGGCACTCCGGATGCGCAAGACGGCGGCAATCCTAACACGAGCCGCCTGTCTGTTGGAGTCCGATGGCTGCCTATCGAAGTCCGGCAACCCTGCCCGGTTCTTCTCGATGAGCGGCCTGATCCGGGCTGTCCGGGCAGAACTCTTCCCCGATCCCCGCGGGAAGGTTCCGGCAGGTGAACCGAGCGAGAGCGCCTGTTCCTGGGCATTCGCGCTGATCTCACAGAACCCGATCGACCGCTCGCCTGAAGTCGGCGCATTGGTACAGGCTGCGCGGAAGCTGCGGATTTGGGCAGCCGCCGAGGAACTGGTAGCCAGTGGAATCCTAGCGGAGAGGAGGGCCGCGTGATCGAGGCACCTACCATTTGCAGTTGCTGCAAGGAGGCGATCCAAGGCAAGCCCGTCCATTCCTGCGGCGTGGGGCTGGTATGCAGTGATTGCGGGGTATCCCTGCGCCGTGCCGCCCTCCTGCTTCAGAAGTTCAGGATGCGGGGCCTCCATCTCGGGAGCTGCCCCGACTACCGAAAGGAGTTCGGAAAATGAAGGCCTCCTACTATCAGCGCCGCGCGTCCGAGTGCCGCACGCGCGCCGGTCTTCTTGCAGGGCTGGCGACGGTTCTTTTCTCGGCCGTCCTAGCCTTCGCCATGCATGGCGCGGCTCTCGCGGCCATCGGCAGCGGCATGCTCCTCGCGTGGGTGCTCTTCGCCGCCGCCGTGCAGACCCAGGACGCCGCCCGCTATGAGGACCGCGAGGTCGTCCGCGAATACCTGCGCCGCCGTAAGGGGCAGCGTTCATCCCATTGACCCTTTCCCGCCTCCGGCTCCTGGCAGGGCCGGGGCGGCACCCAGAACGAAACCGAAAACATGAGCACGAAAGCACAACGCAAGCTGAACCTGTCCGACGTCTGTGACGCAGACCAATATGAACCCGTGATCGCCGGATGCCTCTCCGAGAAGCAGGCGAAGGCCTTGCCCGCGCGACACCTGGCCAACGGGATGTCGCTCTTCGCGGAGCTGATCCTCACCCACTACAATGGCATTGCAGAGGCCTTCGGGACGAACAACGGCGTGGAGCTGTCCTTCAAGCTGGCAATGGGGCCGCAGAAGGACGAGCTGAAGATCTCCTACAAGCCGGTCTCCGAGGTGAAGGACGCGGCCATGGCAACATTGCCGGATCCGGACCAAGAGGAGATGCCTTTCATGAAGCCGAAGGCGAGCGCGACGGCACAGCACGATACTGCCGTTGCAGTCGATGCCGAGGTGCTACCGACGCGGCTGCCGGAGCCGATGATGACACTTCCGGCACCCGAACCGAGCGCGGAGGAAAAGGACGCCTATGAAGCCGGCCGCTTTGCCGCGGCCGAAGGCGGCTCCTCAAGCTTGAACCCTTATCCCTTCCAAGGCCCGGAGTGGCTGGCATGGGCGAAAGGCTGGCGGGAGGAGCGGGATGCGGAGCTCCGCGATGATGAGGAAAGCCGGGCGGAGGAGGGCCCGCTCGATCTCCGCGAGGACCTGACCGATTGCGGCGACGAAGAGGAGTGAAGCCCGACGAACCCATTTTCCCCAACTTCGAAATGAACACGAATCTTCCCGCGCAGAAGCCCGGTGACCTGATGCGTTACCTGGAGAAATCCAAATCGGCGATCGCGATGGCGTTGCCGAAACACCTGACGCCGGAGCGCATGATGCGGCTGGCGCTCACCTGTTTCTCCACCACCCCGGCACTTCGGGGATGCACGCCGCAGAGCATCCTTTCCAGCGTGGTGGTTGCCTCCCAACTCGGTCTCGAACCGGGCATCGCAGGACAAGGCTACCTCATCCCCTACAAGGACACCTGCACCTTCGTCCCCGGCTGGCAGGGACTGGTGGGCCTGCTGAACAATTCCGGCCGCGCCACCGCTTGGACCGGTGCCGTCTTCGAGGGCGACCTTTTCGAGTTCCAGCTTGGATCGGAACCCCGGTGCCACCATGTGCCGGGCGAGCAGTACGGCGACGCTGACAAGCTCGTCTGGGTTTACGCCTGCGGGAAGGTGAACGGCAGCGAGCAGCCGGTGATCGAGGCTTGGCCGATGACCCGCGTGTGGCGGCACCGCGACAAGTTCAACAAGGTCGGCAAGCGCCACTACTCCTACGAGAACCCGGAGATGTACGCCCGGAAGGTCGTGCTCCTGCAGGTGTTGAAATACATGCCCCGCAGCATCGAATTGAACAATGCCATCGCCGCCGCGGACATGGCGGAGTCGGGCAAGGCCTCGAAGGTCGAGGACGGCGTGATCGTGGAGGTCGAGGCCAGCAGGGCACCCGATCCCGCGGGACCGATCGATCCCTTCGAGAAGATCGAGGGCGCGCAAGACGAGGAGGCACCCGCGGTTGCGGGACAGGCGAACACCGAATCGCTGATCTGAGCCAATGAATCACACTTTTGAACTGATTCCGCTGACGGTAGAGACCCGCGGGGAGGTGATTTCCTCGAACGTCGAAGAGTTTCGCGACCTTGTTCGCGGCGCGCTTTCCCGGATCAATCTCGATCTCCGCAGCGACGAGGAATTCGGACAGGCCGAGCTGGATGTGAGGGCGCTAAGAGGGGCGGAGGACGCGGTGAAATCGGCCAAGGAAAAGGCCTTGGCCGATGCCCAGCAGCTCCAGGCGCTTTTCCTGACTCTCGATGAGACGGCGGAGGAGATTCGCTCGCCGCGATTGGAGCTGGAGAAGCTCATCGCCAAGCGCAAGGAGGAGGTGAAGAACGAGATCCTGACGGAGGCTTTAGGCCGCTTGGACTGTGCACCGCGCTTTCGGGCGGGCACTTTCGGCAACGGACTGAAGGAGGCGCTGAAGGGCAAGCGGACGCTGGACACCATGCGGAAGGCACTCGACGTCCTGGTCATCACGCACAACGGGATGATCGCGAAAAGCCGCTCGGCACTGGAGGCCTTCGCAGCGGAGCACGGGCCCGAGCTTGTGATGGACCGCGAGGAGCTGGAGGTCCGCACGCCGGACGCGGTGGATGCGGAGCTCCGCCGTCGGCTGGACTTGAAGATCGCCCAGGATACGGGGAAACGGCTGGCCGCGGAGGCGGAGCAGGCGAAGGCCGAGGTCGCCAACATGAAGCGGGAGGCGGCGGAGGCCGCGAAGCCGCCGCTCCCCCCTATCGGTGTTTCCGCCACTCCACGATCCGCATCGAAGCCTGTGACGCTGGAACTGGGAGTGTCGGCCGAATGGGAGGCCTTCAAAGCGAAGGTGACCGCCGCTTTCGCTCCGGTGAAGGAGGCGCGGGCCGAACTGCAAAGCCCCGAGAACATCGCGAAGGCCGCGGCATTCGCGGAGGTCGTCGGCAGGGCTTGGAAGGAGGTTGCATGAAGATCTGGGATGACATGGAACAGCGCTCGGAACAGTGGTTCCGGGCGCGGGCGGGCCGACCGACGGCGAGCGAGTTCTCCCGGATCATCACGGAAACGGGCAAAGACTCCGGCCAGTGGGACGAATACGCCATTGAGCTAGTGGCGCAAAGCCTCAGGCCCGACGAGGTGGCGTGGACCGGGAATCGCCACACCGACCGCGGGGAGGAGCTGGAGCCGGAGGCTCGGGATCTTTTCAGCGAACTGATGGATCTCGAAACGCGCGAGGTTGGTTTCGTCACGAGGGATGATCAAGTGATCGGCTGTTCGCCGGATTCCTTGGTCTATCGTCCCAACGGACGGAAGCCCATCGCGGGGCTGGAGATCAAATGTCCGCTCTCGAAGCATCATGCCCGCTACCTGCTGGAGGGTGTGCTTCCCGGAGCCTATCGGGCGCAGGTCCACGGAGGAATGGCCGTCACGGGGCTCCGCTGCTGGTATTTCATGAGCTACTGCCCCGGTCTAGCTCCCTTCGTTCTACGGGTGGAGTGGGACGACTACACCGAGAAGCTATCGGATGCGCTCGACCGCTTCCTGATCTTCTATGCGGCGCGGCGGAAGCAGGTGCTACCGGTCCTGGAAGGAAAGGTGGTGGCCGCATGATCGCGTTCCACCTCCCGATTGTCCCGCCGAAGGCAACGAGCCAAGGGGCAGGTAAACGGATCGTCGTGAAGGACGGCCGGCCGATGTTCTTCAAGAACAGCAAAGCCCAATCCGCCGAGAACGATCTGACCCTGCTTTGCTCCCGGCATGCGCCGCGCGATCCGTTGGAGGGGCCGTTGAGCCTCAGCATCGACTTCGTCTTTCCGTGGCGCGCTTCCGAGTCCAAGCGGCGGATCGCCCAAGGGCGGGCTCCGCACACGGTGAAGCCCGATTGCTCGAATCTCGTGAAGATCCTCGAGGACTGTCTCACGAAGCTCGGCTTCTGGAAGGACGATAGCCAGGTCTCCGACCTCCACGTCAGCAAGGCGTGGGGAAAGGCGGTGGGCATCTACGTGGCCATTCGTCCCGTGCCCAGTGGCCGGCCTGCGAAAAAACCGACCGGCGCGGGAACGCCGGACCTCTTTGCCGATGGCTGACCTACCTTTCCTGCAATTCTACCCCGCCGACTGGCTGCAGGACACCCGCGTCCTGAGCCTCAGCGCCAAGGGTGCCTGGATCGACCTCCTCTGTGCGATGTGGACGGCCCGCGAACGCGGCCGCATCCGCATGCGTCTCTCTGCCTACGGGCGATTGATCGGCGCGACCGACGAGAGAACTGCGCAGATACTCGACGAGATCACCGACCTGGGCATCGCCGAGCGCGAGGACGGGGATGATGGCACCATTTCCCTCTGGTGCCGCCGGATGCTGAGGGAAGGCGGCGAGCTGGAGGCTCAGGCCGCACAGCGTAAGCAGAACGCCGCGAATGCCGCCCGCTCCCGCTGGGCAAAGCAGAGGCAATGCGAGCCGGATGCACAGGGCATGCACGGCGCATGCGGACCGCAATGCGAAGCGGATGCTATACCAGATACCAGAAGCCAGAATGAAGGGAGAGAGAGAGCGCGCGAGCCCGACGCGACGCCCGAGCTAGCCCGCCGGATCGTCGAGGCTTATCCGCGCCGCGAAAAGCTGGCGGAGGCGCTAACGATGGTGCTGCGCCAGTTGCAGGACGGAGAAGATTTCGAGGCCATGCTCTCCGGCACCCGGGCGGCAGCCGCGGTGATCCGCACCCTGCCGAGCGGAGCGCAGAATCGATACGTGCCGAGCGCCGAGGCCTTCTTCCGGACGAAGCGCTGGCAGGACGACCCGGAGACCTTGCGCCGACAGGGCGACGCGAGGTCGGGATCCGCGCCGATGGATCGCAGCGAGGCCCTGAAACAACTCGGCGGCCGCGCCGCCTACCTGGACGAAGACGAACCATGACCATCACCGAACCAAGATGCGCCTGCGGGGCAGCGGTGGATCCTGAGCTCCTTGAACTGGAGCGGACCTTTCCAAAGCTGATCGAGGCGAAGCAATGCACGGCCTGCCTGAATGCCGCGGCGCAGGAAGAAGCGGCACGCGCCCGGGAGGAGGCGGAGAAGCTCGAACAGGCCCGCCGCATGGCGCGGCTGGAAGTGATTCCACCGGACATGCGCCGCACGCGGGTGAACTACCGCGGCTTCAATGCCGGGCTCTGGCTGAAAATCGAGAATTGGAAGCCTTCCGGCCTCCGATGGCTGGGCATCGTCGGTGCGCCGGGTAACTGCAAGACCCGCTGCCTCGCCTTGCTCGTGGAGCGGCTGATCCTTGCCGGCACGCGCGTCACCTGGACCACGGCCTTGGAGTTTCAGGACCGGGTGGACGATCTTCGCAGCGACGAGAAGCCCATCGTCTCCGCCGCACGCAGCTACCTGCGCCGCTGCAAGACCTCCGGCGTGATGGTATTGGACGACCTTGGGAAGAACACGTGGACGCCAACCTTGGAGCGGCACTTGTTCGACGTGATCGATCATCGGAAGACTCACGACCTGCCCGTGCTGTGGACGGCGAACACCCACCCTCTGGATCTGCTCCACAGCGGCCAGATCACCAAGGATCGGGCGGGCGCGCTTATCGGCCGTCTGCTGGAGGCATCCCAAATCGTGAAGGTATGAAGGAACCAGCAAGCGCGGTGGTCGGTGGATTTTCCGATGTCGGAGGAGAGAAACTTTCCTTCGCGCAAATCCTAACAGCTCAACGGATTGAGAAGATGATGACCGTGGCGGAGTTGGCCGCGGCAATCCACCGACCACCGAGGACAGCGGAGAATTGGCTTCGTGGCGTGCATGTGCCGGATGTGGACACTCAGGCCTCCGCGCTCGCTGCTTTGGCCACCTCCGGACCATCCGTCCGCCGTCAACGGGAGATGCAGCGCCTCCACGGCCTCACCTGGGACAAGAGCAAGCGCCGCTGGAAGCTCCGGCTCACGCTCGATATGGGCAAGAAGGTCGTAGGCAAGCGTATCACCGTGGCGCTGAAGACCAGCGACGAAGTCGTCGCGATCCAGAAGCGGGACGGGATCGTGGAGGGGTATCGGCGGTTGGGGCTAACGGTGAGGGGAAGGGGGCTTCAGAGGAGTGGTTCACAGTAGGAGCGCGAGCTTCAGCACTTCTCTGCGTTGCCGAGGACAGATTGCGCGTTTGAGGCGCTTTCAAGTTCTATACGGATCCCCGTCGCAATTCTGGATGCTGCCTGCAGGATGATCTTGAGCATCAATAGGAAGATTACCTTCAAGGCCATGAACTGCCGGGTGTCCGTTTGCCATTGGAGAAATCGTTCCCGGTGCAAGGGATTCATGCAACGGTGGGCATAACAACCCCACATGAACGTCTCAAAGACATCGCGATTGGTGACACTGCCGCATCTAGGAGCAGCAACCATACATGGTTCATCCAACGACAGGTTGATTAGAAATCGCTCGCCTTCGACGAGGTCTTTCAGTGCCTCGCCGCAACCACACTCTTCTAGGAGGCTGGGTAGAAGTCTCAATGAGATCCTCTCATTGTCCTGGATCAAAAGCCTAGAACCTAGGAGGAACGAGCGACAATCTTCCTCGTCAAAATCGATGAGCCGCGCTTTCTCCCAGTCGGTTTGAACTTGTACGGTGATGGTTTGTTTGCCGAGAACACTTTGGGCAAGACGGAGAGAATTTAGCTCTTCTACTAAATTCACGAATTCTGTGAGTAAGCTATGCGCCTCAGGAACCATATCTATCGGGTCTCAGGTAATGGAAGCTAGCGACTTCCACGACAAGAAATTACCCGATTGAGGTGCCGGAATCTCACGGGACCACCGTCGTCTCTCGATTGCCGGACTTCGGTGGGGAAAAGTGTTCAAATGAACATTTTTTCCGCCAGCGATTTCCCACCCATCCACTGCACCCATCGCGAAGTCCGAGACCCGGCGGCACTGGTGGAACACCCCCGCAACCCGAACCGCCACCCGCAGAAGCAGATCGAGCTCCTGGCGCGGATCATCCGGCATCAGGGGTGGCGGAATCCCATCGTCGTTTCTGCCCGCAGCGGCTTCGTGGTGGCTGGGCACGGTCGGCTCGCCGCGGCGCGCTTGCTGGGGCTGACCGAGGTGCCGGTGGACATGCAGCCCTTCGAGACGGAGGCCGACGAGTGGGCGCACCTGGTGGCCGACAACCGGCTCGCGGAGCTGGCGGACATGGACGAGGGAAGCCTGGGCGAGCTGCTGCGCGACCTGGGCGAGGTGGAGGAGTTCGATCTCGGGTTGACCGGCTTCGGGGAGGCGGAGATCGACAAGCTGCTGGGCGAGGACGAGGGGGCCGACGACATCGCGGAGGATGCCGATGCTTCCGAGCAGTCCTGCCTGCTGAAGTTCGACGGGCTTTCCATCCCGCTGACGGAGGCGGAGCGGTTGGAACTTCGGCGGCGCATTGATGCCTTCGCGGAGGCGACCGGCTCTTATTTCGGCGTGGTGCGGCAGCTACTGGGCCTCGATGGGGAGGAGGTGGCCGATGTTTGACCCGGCGTATCCCATCGAGCGGCTGAAGCCCGCGCCCTACAACCCGCGGCGCATCAGCGCGGAGGAATTCGCGAAGTTGCGGGAGAGCGTGCGGGCATTGGGCGCCATCAAGCCGGTGATCGCCTCCGAAAGCACGATCATCGCTGGGCACCAGCGCAGCAAGGCGATGCGGGCGGAAGGGATCGAGGTCGCGCCGGTACAGCTCCTCGGGCCGGTGTCGGTCACGGAAGAAATCCGCTTCAACCAGATCCACAACGGCTCCGACATCGACGAATCCGAGGAGTTGGGCGTGAGGGTCCCCATTCTGGATCCGGGCTGGCACGTGGTGCCGGCCGCGCGGGTCCAGGTGGCGAACCCGCTGGCCCGCGGGGCGATCCGGCGGAAGGAGATCCTGCGGCTGCTGACGAAGCATGGTCCTTGGGGCGGGGCAGTGGGGGTTCCAGACGGGCGGGTGTTTTCCTCCGGGGACTACGCCGCCTGCTGCGGCCAGCTCGGCTTGCCCCTGCACCTGCGGGTGATTCCCGCGGAGCTGGAGGCGACGGCTCGGCAATACCTCACCGCTTCCTACGGGGTCTATTCCTACGCGCACCTGCCCCGGACCACTTGGGCGCAGGCGCTTGCCCAGATGAACCGCCTCAACGGCGGCGGGAATCGCGAACTGCGGAGCCGGACCTACGAGCACATGGTGCTGCCGAACGTGACGAAGCGGGACCGGATCCTGGACTTCGGTGCGGGGAAGATGGCCTACGTGAAGCGCCTGGCCGCGGCGGGCTATCTGATCCGCGGGCTGGAGTTCTACCTCCAGCGGGACGGGAAGATCGCCCATGGCGAGGTGCAGCGGCACATCGAC
>CBIHMP010000081.1:0-13401 GCA_966211015.1 uncultured Luteolibacter sp.
GCTGGAAGCATCGTAGAGCTTCCAGCCTTCGGAGTCCAAGGGCTTCGGCGGCAGCAGGGTATCGAGATTGCCGATGCCGGTGACGGTCATCTGGAGGCTGATCGGATCGCCTTCCCGCAGATCGGTTTCACCGGCACTAACGCTCAAGCCGAACTGTCCGATGGCGTTCTCGAAGCCTTCCGGCGCCCCCGGAGGGAGGGGCTTCGAGTCCAAGCGGATCTGCGGCACCGTGATCGTGAGCGCTTCATACACGGCGCGGCCGAAATTCTCCGGCGATCTCTGGACGGTCTGGAGCCGCACGGTGGCAGGACCCAAGGTGGAGCCGCCTTCCCGGTTGGAGGACATGGTGCTGGGATAGCTGATAGCGTAGAAGCTCCGCGCCAGCAGGCTAGCCCGGCCCAGACGCGGCTGAGGCTGGAATCGCCAGGCGGACACGCCGTCGCGTTCGAATTCGGGAATTCCCCAATCCTCGACCTGCTGATCGTTGGGAAAGTAGAGCTTGATCTCCACCGGTTGCTTCTCGCCCACGTAGGGGGTGCCCTTGATGGCATGGAAAGCGGCGGAATAACGGACCTCCCGACCGGCCAGATTCGCCTTGTACCACTTCAGCGACATCTCGTCGATCACCTTGAAGTCGATCGGAGGAGTGCGGTGGGTTTCGCCGGAGAAGCTGACTTCGATGGAGGGGATCGAGTAACTTCCGGCTTCGTAGCTGGAGATCACGTAAGGAATTACCAGTTCCATCCGGCCCCGGCGGCCCTGCCCGTAGCGCGGCTGCGCGCCCATCCCGAGAGGCCGGATCACCAGATTGCCGAGGTCCGGGATCTCGGGCATCGATTCCAGCTCCGCGTCCCCTGGCAGCACAAGCTCCAGTACGGCTTGCTCGCCCCGGACCACGAAGCGACTGCTGATATTCGTCTCCAGGAAGGGCGCGGCGGAAAGCGTGCCCGCCGATACGATCATCGCGAGGACGGCAAAAATGGATCTAAACAAACGGTTCACGATTCTTGGATGAAAATTACCAGTCTTTCTCCGGTTGGCGATATTCAAGGCGGCCTGGCCCGAGGATTCCTTTTTCAAAGTCGGCATTTTCCCTGAGTATCCGGCGAGCGGTGTCTTCCGGTGATTCGCCGGGCTTGGGACTTTTGCCACCGTCCTTGCCGGACCCTTCTTCTTCCTTGTCGCCGGGGTGCTCGCCGCCTTTCTCCTGGTTTTCGCGATCCCCGCCTTCGCCATCCTCCTCCTCGCCCTCAGGGCCCTTCCCGTCGCGGTTCCGCTTGCCCTTTCCTTCGCCTTCCTGGTCGCCCTCGTCTCCTTCACCCTCGGGTTGCTGACCTTCACCTTCGCCCGGCCCGGGCTGGGGCATCGGCTGGATCTGCTGGGCGTTCTGCTCGACTTCCTCCAGGATCTCGCGGAGACGCTTGAGGTACTTTACCGTGAGGGTGCGGTTGTGTTTCGCGTCGCCCAAGGCCGGGTCATAGCGAAGCGCGGTGTCGAAATGCTTAACGCCGTCCACCCAATCGGTGAGGGTTTGCTCGAAGCGCATGAATCCGGCGCTCTCGCCGTCTTCAGGCACCTCGCCTTGGATCCATTCGGAAAGTGCCTGACGCACCATGCCGTCGAATGCCTCCATGGGGTCGGGCTCCGGAGGCTTCGGCTCGGATTTTTTGCCCAAGAGGCCCAGGATCGCATCGGTAATCTGGCCGAAGGCTCCCGCCGTCTTCCTGGCCTTCTCCGGCTCCGCCACCTCGGGATAAACGGGGCCGTTCGAAAGCGTGCGCCAGCCGGTGTTGAAAAGGATCGTGCCGAGCCCGTGGTGGGCCGCGGACCGGACCTCCGGATCTCCGGAGCGGAGGGCCTCGCTGAAGGCGTGGCGGGCATCTTCCAGCTTGCCTTGGCGGTAGGCGGCATTGCCTTGCGCCAGGCGAAAACGAGACGCCTTTTCAGCGTCACCGGATTTTTCCGCCAGGGAACCGAAGAGATCCGCGGCTTCCTCGTGCTTTCCTTCGGCAAGCGCGCGCTTGGCATCCTTCTCGGTATCCGCCCGCAGCGGCTGCGGGGCGAAGAGTAGCAAGGCGGCGGCCGCCGCGCTGGCCGGGCCCAAGCCCCTCCAGCGGGTACCCGCTATGATAGATGCCATCAGCATGAGAATCCCCGGCAGGATAAACCACTGGTAGTATTCCACGGGAACGAATTTTTCGCGCCCCTCGATTTCGAACTGTTCCAGATCGGAAATGGCCGTCTTCACCATTTCGGGAATGCTGGTCGCCGAAGTGGCCGCGGCGTAGCGCCCGCCGGTCTCGCTCGCGAGGCGCTTCAGCGAGGTGGTGTTCAGCGCGCTCCGGACCAGGCGGTTGCTGTTGTCACGGTGCCGCCCGTCGGGGAAATCCTTGTTTGGCACGTAGTCGCCCTGTTCGGTGCCGATGGCGATCGTGAAAACATACACACCGGCGCGCTTGGCCTCTTCCGCCAGTTCGCTGATCCTGCCCGTGGTTTCGTCGCCATCCGTCAGCACGATCAGCGCGTTTTCCTTCTGACCTGTTTCCTTGAGGGTCCTGATCGCCAGTTCGAGGGCCTTTTTCAGGTTGGAGCCGCCGACCGGGATGTAGTCCATGTCCAGTTGGTCGATCGTTTCCCGCACCGCCGGGTGATCCACCGTCAGCGGCGCGAATAGGTAGGGTTCGCCGGCGAAACCGATGAGTCCGATGCGGTCGCTAGGGAGAGCCTCGATCAATTCGTAGCAGAGCGTCTTCGCCTGGCTGAGCCGGTCCGGCTTGAGGTCCGTGACGAGCATGCTGCGGGACAAATCGAGCGCCAGAAGCACGTTTCGTCCCCGGGTCATCTCCGCTTCGGTGCCCTTGGTGGTCTGTGGCCGGGCCATCCCGATGGCGAGCAGGCAGACGGCAAGCATCAGGAATCCGAAGGCTAGCCACCGGGGAACCGGGCTACCGCGGCGCAGGAGCTTCGGCCGGAGGCGTGGCGCGGCAAACGCGGCCCATTGCCTGCGGCGCAAGCGTGCCGTCAGAATCGCCCCGACGATGAAGAACGGGACGAGCAACAAGATCGCTAGCCATGCGGGTTCGGCGAATTTCATGGCGCGGGCGGCGGGTTGAGGGCCAGCACGAAAGCGGCGGCAAGGGCGGCAACCACCGAGGCTCCGGCGAACCACGGGAATAACTCGATATCCTCCACGACCGTGCGCGAAATCGTCTCCGATTTCTCCAGTTCATCGATGGTTTTGAAATATCGCTGCAGGGATTCCACGTTCTCCGCCCAGTAGTGCTCGCCGCCGGTCAAGGCGGCGATTTTCCGCAGGGTGGGGAGGTCGAACTCCTGGCGGGCAAAGCGCTGGATATCGCTGCTCACGCGGCCTTTTTCCGTGCCGATGGCAACCGTATAGATCTTGATGCCGAGTTTCTTGGCATTTTCCGCGGCTTCGATCGGCGAGATTTTCCCTGAGTTCGAAGCCCCGTCCGTGATCAGCACGATGATTTTGCTCTTGGCGTCCCGCGAATCCAGCCGGCTGGAGGCCGCCGCGATCGCCGAACCGATGGCCGTCCCCATCTCCTTCAGGATATTCAGATTCACCTGGCGGAAACTGCTCAGCAACCAGTCGTGATCGAGGGTGATGGGGCTCACCGAATAGGGGCGGCCGGAATAGATGACCATGCCGATGCGGTCGTCGGGCCTGCCTTCGATGAAATTGTGCACCACGGCCTTCGCGGCATCCACCCGCTGCAGGGGCCTGCCCTCGGGGGTCAGGAAGTCGTCGATCCCCATCGAAAGCGAGACATCGAAGGCGATCACGATGTCGATGCCGCTCGCGGTTTTCGATTGATACTCGTTTCTCCACACCGGCCGGGCCATGGCGAAAATCGCCGGGATCAGCGCGGTGATCGCCAAAGGGACGCCGATGGAATAGGCCGAATGCCGGACCTTCGCCCCGAGGCTAACCAGCACGGACAGGGTCGAGAAGGTCATGGCCGCCTCCGCGCCCCGGCCCCGGCGCAAGAGGAAGAGGAGGGCGCAGGGAATGAGCAGCAGCAGCCACTGCGGCTGGGCGAATTTGAAATGTTCCAGGAGAGCCCTCATGCGGGTTGGTGCTGGTGGAGCCGGTCGAGCAGTTGACGCGCCGAAGAAAAAAGCGCCGCGGGATCGCCTTCCGCCTCGCGACCATACTTCAATCGGGCCAAGTGGGAAAATCCTTCGGCGGTCGTCTGTCGCAAATCCACGGGATACGAGGCTAGAGACTCGTGCCGGGCCACGAATTCCTCGTGTGTTTCAAAAAGCGCCGGATCACCCGCCACCACGGCAAGGTAGCGCCGCAACACGAGGGAAATCTTCGTCGCCGCCTCCTGCATGCTGCCACCTGTCGGGGAAGCCAGTTCCGCCGCCGCCCGGCGGTAGGCTTCTTCCCGCACCTTCACGGGATTTACCATGCCGGTGGGCCTGCGGCGCAGCAGGAGCCACGCGAGGGCGAGGAGCAGAAGGATGCCACCCGCGACCGCCAGCCAAACCCATAGAGGAAGGACAGGATCGGGGAGCAGCGGCTCCGCAGGTACCAAGTCCCGGAGCACGAGCGCGTCGTCGGTGGACTCCTTCATTCAGCGGGTGCGCTTGCGGGCGCGTTTCTTGAGCAGACGGTGGAGATCGCCGAGGCGGTCGCGATCGGTCGAGAGCTGGGCGTAGTCCACCGCGTGCTTTTTGCAGACGCTGAGCAGGCCTTCGTGCTGCCTGCGCATCAGCTTCTCATATCCCATCCTCAGATTGGCGTTGTTGGTGTTTACCAGGATCTCCCAGCCCGTTTCGGGGTCGCTGAGAACGACGCGGCCGGCGCGGGGCAGGGTGGTTTCCAGCGGATCGGAAATCTGGAGCGCGATCGTCTCGTGCTTGCGGGCCAGTTTGCCGAGAGGCTTGTCGAGCGGATCATCGAAGAAATCCGAGATCAAGAACACGAGGGCCTTGCGGCGCAGTGTGCGGATCAGGAAGTCGCAGGCGGCCGAAACCGAGGTGCCTTGCTCCGGTGGCCGGGCCATCAGGATTTCCCGCACGATGCGGAGCACATGGCGCGTTCCCTTCGCGGCAGGGACGAATAGGAAAGCGTCCTTCGCGAAGAGGAGCAGGCCGACCTTGTCGCCGTTCCCCACGGCGCTGAAACCGATGATGGCCGCCGCTTCCGCCGCCGCCTCCCGTTTGCTGAAATGGATGCTGCCGAAATCCGCCGAACCGGAGACATCGACCGCGAGAATCACCGCGAGCTCCCGCTCCTCCCGGAATTTCCGGATATAGGGCGAGCCCATCCGCGCCGTGACATTCCAATCGATGAAACGAATCTCATCCCCATGCTGGTACTCGCGGAAGTCGTCGAAATCGAGGCCTTGGCCGCGGAAAGATGACTGATATTCGCCCGCGAAGGATTCCTTCACCAGCCGCCGGGCTTTCAGCTCCAGCTTGCGGACCCGGTTCATCACCTCCTCGATATGTTCGTCCTCGGTCATGGGATGGGAGACGCTGGACTTGAAGACTCGGGACCGGGAAACAAGCCCTGCATCCTTACCGTTTTCGTTCCTTGCCTGCTCAAGTCTTGGATCTTGCGTCTTGAAGTCCTTTTGTCTTCCTCAAGGCACCGGCACCTTGGAAAGAATGCGGTCCAAAATCTGGTCTGTATTCACGTCTTCGGCTTCAGCTTCGTAGCTCAGCAGAATGCGGTGGCGGAGGACGTCGTGCGCCATGTCCTTCACATCCTGCGGGGTGACGAAGGCCCGCCCGACGGAGAAGGCCCTGGCGCGGGCGGTCAAAGCGAGATTGATGGTGCCGCGGGGCGAGGCGCCGGAGCGGATCAGATGCTTCAAGCCGGCGTCGATCTTGGCCGGCTGACGCGTCGCGCGGATCAGGTCCACGATATATTCCCGCACCGCGGGATCGATGTAAACTTGGTTCACGTGCGAGCGGGACTCGGCCACCTGCTGCGGGCTGGCCACCGTTTTGGTGCGATAGACGGGCGCGGAAGTTGCCATGCGGTCCAAGACCTCGAGCTCTTCCTCCTTCGATGGATAGCCGACGCTTACCTTCAACAGGAAGCGGTCGAGCTGGGCCTCGGGAAGCTGGTAGGTGCCCTCTTGGTCGATGGGGTTTTGGGTGGCCAGAACGAGGAATGGCTCGGGAAGCCGGTAGGTGGTATCGGCGAGAGTGACCTGCTTTTCCTGCATGGCCTCGAGCAGCGCCGATTGCACTTTTGCGGGGGCACGGTTGATTTCGTCCGCGAGGATGAGGTTGTTGAAAATGGGCCCGAGTTTCGGGGTGAATTTCGCTTCCTGCGGGTTATACACCATGGTACCCAGCAGGTCGGCGGGCAGCAGGTCGGGCGTGAACTGGAAGCGGGCGAAGCTGGCATCCAGGGAGCCGGAGAGCGCCTTGACCGCCAGCGTCTTCGCCAGACCGGGCACACCTTCGAGGAGGATGTGGCCATTACACAGGAGTCCTACGACCAGGCGGTCCACCAGGCGGTCCTGACCGACGAGCACCCGGCCCATTTCCTCCTTCACCGCGGTAATCCAACCGCTGGTGGCGGCAATCCGTTCCTGCAATTCTTCAGTCGTCATGAGTGGCTTGTGAAAAAGATGCTGCGCCAATGGCGGGAGGGCCAGCGAGAAACCGGCCAGTACGGGGTCAAAGCGCCCCGGGAGGGCAAGGCTGTCTGGTTTTTGTAACGAAAAACAAACCCCGGCGCCGCCATTTCAAGCCCGATCAACGCATAGCTCGAATCCACGAGAGGATCTTTGCGTCGTCTCCCTCGGCTGCCCAAACCTGCCGCAGGAAATCGGCCGGGTGGAGGCCACCGTTCTTTTGGAGGAAATTCCGGTCGCCCCCGCAGCCATACATGAGGTCCGGGTCGAGTTCACCGCGAAGCTTGGCGCGGGCCTTGGCAAGAATCCGCGGAAGATACGGAACCCCTTCCAGCTCGTCGCCGAATGTGGGGATGTCATCACGGGTGAGTTCTTTCTCCCCGGCCTGTTCTTTCATCACCACCTTGAAGTAGTCCCTCCGCACGGCGGCGATCAGCAGGGCGGTGGAGGGGGAGGGCTCGCCCTCCTCGCAGAAGTCCTCCACGAAATCGAAGAATTCCCGCGGCTTGTAGCCGATCTCCGCGAGCAGCGCGGCGTCACCGGCATCATCGTAGTATCCGGTAAAGTCCTTGTCTCCCTTCCGGTAGCGCTCCACGCAGCGGTCGAAGAGATCGAGAAAACGTTCGTTCCAAGTCATGTGCGCAATCTCGGGAGCCTAACGGGCGCGTCAATGGCAATCCCGCGAGCCTGCGTCAATGACTGCAGGAGGCACCGGCGGCACAGTCGCGGAGCCGTTCCAATTCCCTGGCGGGAATCGCCGTCGGTTCAGGGTATTCGAAGATCTCGCCTTCGTAGTTCCGCAGCACGGTCTTCTCGTGGTCGCGGTGGACCACGTAGTTGGGATTGAGCGGGATCTTGCCGCCGCCGCCGGGGCCATCGATCACGAACTGCGGGATGGCGTAACCGGTCGTATGGCCCCGCAGGCCCTCGATGATCTCCACCCCTTTCGAGACGGAAGTGCGCAGGTGCGAGGAGCCGCGGATGAGATCGCACTGATAGAGATAATACGGGCGCACCCGGCACATCAGCAGCTTGTGGACGAGCGCTTTTTGCACCTCCACGGAGTCGTTCACCCCTTTCAGCAGCACGCTCTGGTTGCCGAGGGGGATGCCCGCATCGGCCAAGCGTCCGAGGCCCTCCTTCACCTCCAGCGTCAGTTCGCGGGGGTGGTTCGTGTGGATGGAGATGAAAAGCGGATGATACTTCTTCAGCATCGCGCACAGCTCCGGCGTGATCCGCTGTGGAAGGAAGATCGGGATACGCGAGCCGATACGGAGGAACTGGATGTGCGGGATCGCACGGAGGCGGCTGAGGATTTTCTCCAGCTTCGCATCGGAGAAGAGCAGGGGGTCTCCGCCGGAGAGCAGCACGTCCCGGACTTCGGTGTGCTCCTCCAGATACTTGAAAGCGGCCTCCCACTGGGTTTCCAGATGCTGCTCCCCGACTCCTGAAACCACCCGGGAACGGGTGCAGTAGCGGCAGTAGGAGGCGCAGCGGTCCGTCACCAGGAAAAGGACGCGGTCCGGGTAGCGGTGGACCAGGCCCGGCACCGGCATGTGGCTGTCTTCCCCGCAAGGGTCGGCCATTTCCTCGGGCGCGTCCCAGCCTTCCTCCATGCGGGGGATGACCTGGCGGCGGATCGGACAAGCCGGATCATCCGGATCGATCAGATTGAAGAAATGCGGCGTGATCGACATCGCCAGCTTGTTGCCGGCGAGGAGCACGCCCGCTCTCTCCTCATCGGTGAGGGGGATGCGGGCTTCGAGGGCAGATAGCGAAGAAACGCGGTTCTTCAACTGCCAGGTAGCATCATGCCATTCGGTCATCGCCTCCGCGGGCCAGTAGCCTGGTGCGTGGGAGCGGAAAGCAGGGTCGAGGTCGGATTGTTGGCCCATCGGGGTTCCGCGGAAAATAGGGGGCATCCGGACCCTGTCAAACGACGGATTTGAAGGGGGGCGGAGAGGAGGGGTGGAGGATATTCTTCCCGGAAACCTCCGGGATGCCGCAAATAGCGCTCCGGTAGCGTTTATCCCTCGGCGTCCTCCTTCTTCACTGCGGGCGAGATGGAATCAATCAAATCGAGCGCTTCCCGATCGAGCGAAGGCATCTGGAATGCGGCAAGCGAATCGTCGAACTGGGCTACCGTCCGCGCACCGATGATGGCGGAAGTAACAGCGCGTTGATCCAATACCCAGCGCAAGGCCAGGTGCTGGAGGCTCATTCCGCGCTCGCTCGCAATCTGATTCAGGGCGCGGATCTTCTCGATCTGCGCTTCAACCTGGGCCGTCTGCAGGAAGCCTTCCGCACGCGCGGCCCGCGAGCCATCCGGAATGCCATCGACATACTTGCCGGTCAACATCCCCTGGGCCAGCGGGCTAAATACGATCGAGCCGATGCCCTTTTCGTCGAGCCATTGGTGGATGCCCTCGGCTTCCGGCCAGCGGTTCAGGATCGAGTACGGGGGCTGATAGATCAGGCAGCGCACCCCCATGTCTTTCAGGATCTTCACCGCCTTCTTGAGCATCTTGAGCGGATACTTGGAAAGGCCGACGTAGAGCGCCCGGCCGGATTGCACGGCGGTGGCCAGCGCAGACATCGTTTCCTCCAGGTTCGTATTCGGATCCGGGCGGTGGGAATAGAAAATGTCCACATAGTCCAGGCGGAGGCGTTTCAGGGACTGGTCCAGGGAGGACAGCAGGTGCTTCCGCGAGCCCCACTCCCCATAAGGCCCCTGCCACATGTCGTGCCCGGCCTTGGAGGAAATGATCAGCTCGTCGCGGTGCGCGGCGAAGTCCTCGGCAAGGATGCGGCCGACGTTCTCTTCCGCGCTGCCGGCGGGCGGGCCGTAGTTGTTCGCGAGGTCGAAGTGGGTGACCCCGCGGTCGAAAGCGCGGCGCAGGATGGCGCGGGCCTCGTTCTGATCATCCACATGGCCGAAATTGTGCCAGCAGCCTAGGGAAATTTCAGGCAGCAGCAGGCCGGAATCCCCGCAGCGGCGGTAGGGCATGCGGCCATCATAGCGGGCAGGATCGGCGGAGTACATGAGCGTTTGAGGTGGACGGGGCGGACGGCCGCACCCGTGGCTGGGATCACAGTGAACGAAGCGCCCCGATCCGCGTCAATACCGGCGGATGGGAGTAGTCGAGGAAGACCCGGAAGGGGTGGGGCGTCAGATTGGAGAGATTCTTCGCGGACAGCTTTTTCAGCGCGGAAACGAGGGACCCCGGGTTGCCCGTGGCCCTGGCGGCAAAGGCGTCCGCCTCAAACTCGTGCTTTCGGGACCAGGCATTCGCCGCAATGCCGAGCAGGCGGCTTGCCGGAGCGAAAAGAATGCTGAAAAGCACCAGCCCCACATGGGGCGAGACCTGCTCCACGCCAAAGGCATCGAAGAGCTGCCGCGCGAAGGCACCGTCCGGATCGGTGACCAAGCCCAGCAGGTAGAAGAGCACTCCCGCCTGAAGCATCGAGACGACCAGACGCTGGATAATGTGCTTCAGCTTGAAATGGCCGATCTCATGGGCGAGCACCGCGACAAGTTCATCCTGGCTCTGCTCCTCCACCAGGGTGTCGTAGAGGGCGATCTTCTTGGTCTTGCCGAAGCCGGTGAAGAAGGCGTTCGCCTTGGTGGAACGCTTGGACCCGTCCATCACCGATATCTCCCCGAGAGGAAAGCCGCACTTCGCCGCCATCGCCTGGATCGCCTGCCGCAGGGGGCCGTCTTCCATCGGGGTGAATTTGTTGAACAAGGGGAGGATCAGGGTCGGCGCGAGCCAAGTAAGGAAGAGCTGGAAGGCGACGAAAAACCCCCAGGCCCAGAGCCAGGCGTGGGCGACGTGGCTGAAGATCCACAGGATCCCCGCCGCCAAAGGCAAGCCGAGGAGGGCGGCCAGCAACAAGCCCTTGACCTGATCGATCGCGAACGTCGCGGGAGTGGTCTTGTTGAAGCCGAACTTTTCCTCGATCACGAAGGTGTCGTAAATCGAGAAGGGTAGATGCAGGAGCATGTGGCCCGCAAAAAGGAGGCCCAAGAAGATCAGGCCCGCCGTGATCTCCCCGGGGGCAAGGCCTCGCGCGAAGCCGTCCAGCCACCCGAAGCCTCCGAGGAACCAGAAGCCCAGCAGCACCCCGAGCGAGAAGATGGAATGGATGATCTCGAAACGCGCGGATTCCCGGGTATAGGCCTGCGAGCGCGCGTAGCGTTCCGCATCGAAGACATCCGCGAATTCCACGGGCAGACCCGGCGAGAGTGCCCTTAGGTTGAGCAGGGTGGCGATGAAGTCCAACTTCCAGAGCGCGAAGAGGGCGATCAGGATCAGGATGGCGAGGGTGTTCAACTCCATGTCGCGGCGACGATGTACCCTCTCCGGCAGGGTGGATAGCGGATATTGGAACTCGTCGCGGTCGGCCGCGTCGGCAGAATTCCCGGAAAATAGCGGCCTTTTCACGCCGCTCCCGGGGTTTCCGGCTCGGGATTGAGCGTTGCCCTCCCACCGGATGCAGCCTAGATTCCCCGCCGAACCTGCCCGTGAGAAGATCCCTTGCCCACCTACTCCTCGGAGCCCTCTCGGTCTCCGCCTCTCCGGCGCAGGAGCTGGCCTCGCTGCCCCAGACCACCGCGCCCGGCGGGTCGGCCAGCGACGCCTCGATTTTCACGCGCAAGGACGCCCGCACCATCACGCTGTCGATTCCCGCGCCGCGCGGGCCGATTCTGGACCGGAACGGCGTCCCGATCGCGCAGAACCGCGTCGCCTGGCAGCTCGGCTTGCAATACGAGCAGTTCGAGAAAGCCGACCGTGCCTTCGTGATCGAGTGGGGGCGCTCGCGCCTCGCGAGGGCGAAAGCGCTCGTTCCGGCTGTCCTGGAGCCGACCGACGACGAGCTCTGGAACCACTATCGCGAGCGCCGCTGGCTGCCGCTGCTGATCACCTCTCACCTCGGGGAGAGCGAGCGGAAGAAAATCGAGCCCGCTCTGAGCAAAGGCCTGATCCTGCACCCGGTCTATCAGCGCTACTACCCGGGCGGGGCTTCGGCGGCGCACATCGTCGGCTACACCGGCAGCGTGGGAAAATTGCCCACGGGTCCGATCAATTTCAACGAGCCGATGTGGGAGGAGTCCGAGGGCCGCGCCGGCTTTGAAAGGCTCTTCAATCAGGAACTCACGGGACAGCCGGGCATGAAGAAGATGCTCTATGACGAGCATGGCCGCGAGCTGTTGAAGGAACAGGTCAAGCGCCCGCGTCCCGGCGGGGCGCTCGTCACCACCCTGAATGCGGAGTGGCAGAAGCACGCGGAGAAGGTGCTCGCGCAGAAAAGCCGCCGCGGTGCCTTCGTGTTGATCGATGTGAACACCGGGGAGGTGCTGGTAATGGCATCCCGGCCGTCCTTCGACCTGAATGGTTTCATCCCCGGAATTTCCGACAAGGACTTCAAGGCGTTGAACGCCGACCCCGGCAAGCCGCTCGTCGGGCGTGCCTTCCAGTCTGCGTATCCGCCGGGCTCCAGCTTCAAGCCCTTCGTCGCCCTGACCGCCCTGAACAATGGAGAGGTGGACGAACACACCGGAATCTATTGCGCCGGAGCCATCACGCTCGGCGGCCACACCTTCCACAACCATAACAAGAAGGCGGCCGGCTCGATCAATGTGAAGCAGGCCCTGGCGACCTCGAACAACATCTGGTTCGGTCAAATCGGGATGCGGCTGGGAGCCCCCGCCTTCCTGTCCACCGCGCGCCAGTTCGGTTTCGGAAATCCGAGCGGCTTGCCGCTGGATGGCGAGAGGGCCGGTCTCGTCCCGACCACCGAATACATGCAGAAGGTGCACAACCGCCGCTTCAAGGATGGCGATGACTTCAACCTTTCAATCGGCCAAGGCTCGCTGGAAGTCACTCCGCTCCAGGTGGCGCAAGCGATGGCGGGAATAGCCAATGGCGGGGTCTTGCCGAAGCTGCATCTGGTGATGCAGGTGCAGGATCCCTACGGCCGGGTGATCAAGCAGGCCGTTCCCGAACGGCGGAACTGGCTGGGCATCAAGGACGATGCGATCCGCGTGGTGCGCGAGGGCATGCGGGACGTGGTGGATCATGGCACCGGCCGATCCGCTGGAGTGAGCTTTACCGAACTTTGCGGGAAGACCGGCACGGCCCAGTGGAACGGCAGCGCCAACCTCGCCTGGTTCGGGGGATTCCTGCCCTATGAGGAACCGCGCTTCGCCTTCGCAGCCGTTTATGAAGGCCGTCCGGGAGAAAATCCCAGCGGGGGCAAAAATGCCGCTCCGATCGTGCATTCCTTCTTCGAGCCCCTGAAAGACGAGTTTAAAGAAATCGTGGCCCCGGCACCAAAAGCGGTCCAGATCGTGGAGGAGACCGGCAGGCCCGCCGGTGAAGGCCTGCCTGCCGGGGAGGGGACCACGCCGGAAGAACCGCAGGAGGGCGTGCTCCGCGCGCAGCCCGTGGATCTCCTGGAGGTTGGCGAGGCAAGCGGGGAAGACAGCACCATGCAGGAAGTCCCGAAGGCCCTGCCGGTGGATCCCGACGAGGTGGAGGAAGGAATTCCCGAAGAAGTGCCTGCGGATTCAACGGAGCTGCCGGAAGATTGAGTGGTAAAGCCGGTTTTCGGGACTGGACGCGGGGAGGCTTTGGCGGCACATAGCCCATGCCCCCGTTACGAGGGGTCTCATCAACGACCCAAGCATTTCATCATGGATATTCAAATCGCCACCCTTTGCGACTTCGCTGCCGACTACAATGGCAAGCTCGTGATTTCCGGAACCTTCGAC
>CBIHMP010000082.1:0-13359 GCA_966211015.1 uncultured Luteolibacter sp.
CATTCCGGCGGGAGGCTAGCCGCGATCCGCGGGCGGTCGAGGGCATTCCGACACAGGGGGGACTTGCTAAACCAGTTTGAAAGTTGCGGTATGAATCGCAGCACCCGTTCCGGAGAAGCGTTTTTGTCATAAATTGCAGGCTTCCTCGCACGGTTCCGTAAACCCGACCCCGAATCCCGACGTTAAAAAGCACTCATGCGCCCGTACATCGCACCTATCGTCCTCGCCGCCGCCATCGCGCCGGTCGCCACCGCCGCCGAGTGGTATGAAGAAATGCAGCTGGGTCCCGCGTGGGCCAATTCCTTCGCAGGAACGTTCGAGGGACAGGAGGAAATCGCCGCCGTGAAGGGCGTGCTCGTGGATCTCGGCGATGGCAACCGCGCGCTCTTTGATACGGAGACGATGCGGGTGGTGAGCGCCTACAAGGGCGGCGTCCACTGGGGCGGCACGCCCTGGACCGGCGCCCACGGCCAGCTGGTGAAGATCGCCAACGAAAAAGATCCGATTTTCAATACCTTACCCGGCCCCGGCTGGGCGAACGAGGCAGGTAACTTCGAAGACAAGCGCACGCCAATGAGTTTCGCCGTGTACAAGGCGGACCGCACCAAGAGCGACGTGACCGCCGCCTGCGGGAATATTCCGGGTGCCGCCTACAAGGGCTTCTACCGCAACGGGTCCAAGATCGTCTTTGAATACACGGTGAACGGCACCCGCGTGCTGGAGCACCTGGAATCCGGCCGGGATGGTTTCGTGCGCCATTTCCAAGTGGCTGCCCACGCCAAGCCACTGACCGTGCTGGCCGCGGATGATACCTCCGCCTTCACCGTGGAGGGAGGATCCGCCAAATCCGGATCCGGGCTGTCCGTGGCCACCGGAGGCAGCGGTGTCACGCTCGCCGCGGGATCGGACAAGGCGACGCGTCTCATCGCGACCCTGGCACCTTCCGACAAGGCGGCCACTTTCACGATTTCCTACTCCCGCGGGGGTAGCGCCAAGGCAGCCAAGCCTGCCGATCTGGCCGCTGCCACCAAGGGCGGCGAGGGGCTCTGGAAGGAAACCATCACCACCAAGGGCCAGGTTTCAAAGGACAAGGAGGCCGCGTGGGTCACCGACACCCTGACCCTGCCGGAAAACAACCCGTGGAAGTCCAATATCCGCTTCGGGGCCTTCGACTTCATCAACGAAGACTCCGCCGCCCTTTCGACGTGGAATGGCGACGTGTGGACCGTCAGCGGCCTCAAAGGCGACCTGAGCAAGCTGGTCTGGAAACGCTACGCCGCCGGCCTCTTCGAGCCGCTGGGCGTGAAGGTGGTGGACGGCACCATCTACGTGCACGGTCGTGACCAGATCACGAAGCTCCACGACCTGAACAAGGACGGCGAGGCCGACCATTTCGAGAACTTCTTCAACGGCGTGGCCGTGTCCCCGAACTTCCACGAGTTCGCCTTCGATCTCCAGACCGACAACGACGGTAATTTCTACTTCTCGAAGGCGGCCCCGGTTCGCCCGGGCGGGCGCGGTTTCGACACGATCTTCCCGCACCACGGGACGGTGATGCGCCTGTCCAAGGACGCCTCCAGCTTCGAAGTCATCGCCACCGGCCTGCGGGCTCCGGGCGGGCTGGGAGTGGGGCCGAACGGCGAGATCACCACCGGTGAGAACGAAGGCACCTGGCAGCCCTGCTGCAAGCTGAACTACATCACCGCGGACCAGCGCCCGGCTTTCTTCGGCACGGAGCCGAGCCGCCAGGGACTCAAGGATGCTCCCTACACCGAGCCCCTGTGCTATCTGCCGATGGATGTGGACAATTCCGGCGGATCCCAGGTCTGGGTGCCCCAGGGCGTGAACTTCGGCCTGAAAGCCGGGGAACTCATCCACCTCTCCTACGGTCAATCCTCGCTCTTCCGCGTGCTGAACGCGACCGTGGACGGCATCCTGCAGGGCGGCGTGGTGAAGATCCCGGTAAACCTCGGCTCTTCCGCCATGCGCGCGCGCTTCCACCAGGACGGCTCGCTGTTCGTCGCCGGCTTCCGCGGCTGGCAGACCAATGCCGCGAACGAGTGCGCGGTGCAGCGCATCCGCTACACGGGTGCCACCGTGCCGATTCCGGACAAGCTGGAGATCACCGCGACCGGGGTGCGCCTGCGCTTCGAGACGGAGCTCGACGAGGAGCTGGCGACCGACCCGGAAAGCTACTCCGCCGAACGCTGGAACTACGTGCGCGGACCACAATACGGTTCGGGCGAGTTCTCCGTGGATAACCCGGATGTCCAAGCCGAGAAAAACGCGCTGGAGAAAGAATCCAAGGAGCACCACAAGCGGGACAAGGTGGAGATCGCCGCCGCCCGCTTGCTGAAGGATGGCAAGACGGTCGAGATCGACTTGGCCGGTCACAAGCCGTCGATGCAATTGAAGGTGGCTTGGGATCTCGAAGATGCCGAGGGCGAGGTGCTGCAAGGCGACTTGCATGCTACCGTCCGCAAGATGGGCAAGTAACTCTCCGCCCGCAACGACATCGAAAGCGCCTGACAAAGCGGGCGCTCTCGAGCAACATACCCTTTTCGAATGAAATTTCCGCGTTTCGCCAGTCTCCTCCTGCCCGTTTCGCTCCTGACCGGCGCCGCCCGCGCCGAACTTGCCGCGACCTTCGAGTCCGGTGCTGCGAACGACATCCGCATCGACCGTCTTCCCGCGCTGCTGGTGAAGGCGGGCGAATCCCCTACCCCTTTCCTCCCCGCCGGGGAGTTCGGGGTGACGTGGAAGGGGACGCTGGTGCTGGCGGAGCGGCAGCGGCTGGCCTTTTCATTCGAGGGCGAGGGCAAGGCGACCCTGAGCATCGACGGGAAGGATGTCTTGGCCGAGGAAGGGACGCTGGGAGCGAAGGCCTCGAAAAGCACCCGCCTCAACCGGGGGGACCACGAAATCACGATTAGCTTCCGCTCGAAGCCCGACGGCTCGGGACGCTTCCGGCTTTTTTGGGAGGAGCGCTCCTTCCCGAAGCAGAGCGTGCCGCCGACGGTCTTCAAAACGGAGGCAGCGGCCGATCCGGCGCGGCAGGGACGTCTGCTCTTCGCGGAGAACCATTGCTCGAAATGCCACATCGGCGGCGTGGCAGGGATGCAGGAACTCGCGGAATTCGCCCCCCTGCTCTTTTCCACCGGCTCCCGGCTCAACGAGGAATGGCTCGCGCGCTGGATCGCCGATCCCGCGTCGATCCGGCCGGACACCCGGATGCCCGCCTTGGTGGATGCCTCCACGCCCGAGGGGAAGCAGCAAGCGGCCGATCTGGCAGCTTACCTGATGACGCTCAAGGCCGGCGACACCCCGCCGGCACCCGACAAGACGCTCGCGCAGAAGGGTGGCGAGCATTTCCACCGTCTCGGCTGCGCGGGTTGCCACACGAATCCCGGGCAGGCCGCGTTTGACGCGACACACGGCCGCGTGCCGCTGCACCACGTCGCCGCGAAATACCAACCCGGCACCTTGAGCGCCTACCTCAAAAAGCCGGACGCGCTCTATCCGCACACCGGAATGCCGGATTTCGCCCTCAGCGATGCGGAGGCAAACGAGATCGCCGCCTTCCTTCTGGAGAGTTCGGGGAAGGTTGAGCAGAAAACCGCGGAGTTTCCCAAGGGCGATGCCACGAAAGGCGCGGCGCTCTCCGCGGCCTTGAATTGCGGAGCCTGCCACGCCGGCCTGCCGATGAATCCCCTGTCCGCCCCTACGCTCGAACTGGTCTTTGAAAAGGATTGGGCTGCCAATGGTTGCGTCTCCGGCAAGCACGGCGGCAAGGTGCCGAAGCTGGCTCTCAGCGAGGAAGAGCGTTCGGCACTCGTCGCTTTCTCGAAGAAAGGCACGGCACCCCTGACCCGGCACGTGCCCTCCGAATACGCGGCCGCCAAGGTCAAGGCCCTGCGTTGCAACAGCTGCCACGGCATGGATGGAAAAGCTTCCCTGCTGGACGCGGTGCACGTCGAGACGAAGCCGCTGGTCGCGCACGTGGAGGGCGAAAACGAGAAGCTGGATCAATCCCGCCCGCACCTGACCTACATCGGGGAAATGCTCTATTCCTCCTACATGGAGGCGATCATCAACGGAGCCGCATCGCCGCGGCCGCGCCCGTGGCTGGACATGCGGATGCCGGCTTTCCATGCCTACTCGGCGGATCTTGCCAAAGGTCTGGCTTGTGTCCACGGCGTGGAGCCGGGCCAGCCGGAACCGGCCGCGCCGGACGCCGCGCTGGCAGAGATCGGGAAGAAGCTGGCCGGAACGGAAGGTTTCGGCTGCACAACCTGCCACGGCGTGGGAGCCATGAAGCCGACCGCGGCGTTTGAAGTGGAGGGCGTAAATTTCGCCCTGTCCCACGAGCGCCTGCGCAAGGAGTGGTATTTCCGCTGGATGGACCACCCGCAGGCGGTGACGCCGGGAAGCAAAATGCCCCGTTACAGCGAAGGTGGAAAATCGCAACGCCCGGAGCTGGATGGCGATGCGGGAAAGCAATTCGAGGCGATCTGGAACTACATCCAGAAGCCCGAGTAATGGTAAGCGTCCGCAAGCATTTATTTTCCACAGCTCCGGGTGACGAACTCGCCCGTTCTGGAACATTGGCTGCTATTTCCCGGCGAAATAGCAGCTCTGAATGAAACGGCTTCTCGCACTCCTCGCCATCCCCACGCTCTTGGGAAGCAGCTACTACTGCTCCACGCAGATCGGACTCCGGACCGACGGCTCGCTGGAGGTTCTCATCGAGTCCCCGCAGCCGCCCGCTTACGAGGCCGTGGGACGGAGCCTGTATTCGCAGGACGGGGCCAAGCTGCTGGTCACGTCCATTACCCATGAAAGAGGGGCAGAGGGCATCCGCCACATTATCCGTGCCTCGGTGAGAGGAACCCACCGCTACGCACTCCAACTCTTCCCCACGCGGATGGTCCATTCGTTCTCGATGGACCGCAAGGCGGTCGAACGGACGCTTCTGGAAGCGGCGGGGATTCCCCAGGGCGAGTTCGTCGCGACGAACCGCCAGTGGGAGATCATCCAGTAACTTGCCCTCACGCCCTGATCGCGTAGTTCTCCGGGGGATCGACGTCCCAGACGAGATGCTTCAGGGAGAATTTCAGGAGACGCCTGCCGTAGCGGCTGCGGGTGGCCACTCCGGAGAGCAGGCGCGTGATCTGGGTGGTGAGGTGGCGCTCCACGAGCCGCGGCAGGGCTCCCTCCCCGTACTTTTGGGAAAGCTGTTCGCCGGCGGCGTGCAGGGCATACATGCGGCCGTCGTAGAAGTATTCGATGATCTCCGCCCATGCCTCATGCCAGTCCAGGAGCTCGTCGAAAACTTTCCCGAAGCCGCGGGCCAGCCGCTGCGGTTGATCGAGGATCCCGAGACCGTGCGAAAAGACGTGCTGGTCCAGCAAATCGGCGGAGTGCATGGCCATGAAAAGGCCGGGGGAAAGCATCGGGTCCACGAATCCGAAGGCATCGCCGGCCGCGACCCAGCCCGGCCCGTAACCACGATCCGAGATGAGCTGGTAGTTCGTATAGGTCATTACCGGGGTGACGCGCTTGCGGTTCTTCCCGGCGACCTTCAGGCCGGGTTCCGAATCGATGATCGAGTCGAGCCTCTCTTCCGCGGAATCGCCGTGTTCCTTCGCCGCCGCCTTGTCCATCACCACGCCCACGGAAAGGCGGCCGGGAAGGGGAATGCGCCAGCTCCAGCCGTGGCTCAGGGTGGAGATCACCACCTGTCCTTCGCGGATGGCGTCCACGTCGAATCCCTCGAAGTGAGCGAAATAAGCGACATCGTTGCGGCTGCCCCGCTTTGCGCCGATCCCGAGCACCCGGGCGAATGCACGCGCCCGGCCGGTCGAATCCACCAGAAGCTTCGGATGCTTCCCTTCCAGCTCGGGCACCGAGGCGAGGCACTCCGCCGTGAGCTGGATCTCGCGGGTGCCGCTGCCTTTCTCAAGCTCGGCCCGCCGCTTCACGAAGGTCACCCCGAGCTCCTCCGCCCGGCTGCGCAAGAGATTGTCGTACTCGGGCCGGGGGATGTTGTAAGCGTAATTCGGCATCCCCTTGATGGCCTTCTGCGGAAAGAAGAAATCGAGCCGGCTGCCATCCCGCGAGATGAAGCCCACGCCCGGCTTGTATTGGGAGAACTGCTTCACCCGGTCCTCGATTTCCAGGCGCCGCATGAGGCGAATGACCCGCGGCAGGAGCGACTCCCCCACAAGCAGTTCCGGTCGCTTGTCGTCGTCGAAGACCAGCGTGCGGATCCCGCGCTGCGCAAGAAGCGCTGCCAGGGTGCAACCTGCCGGGCCGCTGCCGACAATGACGACTTCGATCTTTCCGTTCACGCGTTTTCCCGTAGCCCGGAAGCCCGCGGCTTGCAAAGGCAAAGCCCTCTTTCGGCTTTCCCGCCCCGGCTTTCCCGGCTTTCCTCGCCGCCATGCGCAACGCCCCTCTGGGCATCTTCGATTCCGGCGTGGGCGGCCTGACGGTCGTCCGCGCGGTCCAACAGCTCCTCCCCGCGGAAGACATTGTCTATCTGGGCGACACGGCCCGCGTTCCCTATGGCTCGAAAAGCCCGGAGACGATCCGGCAATTCTCGCACGAGGACGTCCGCTTCCTGCTCGACCGGGGGGTGAAAATCGTGGTGGTGGCGTGCAATACCGCGACTGCCCACGCCCTGCCTTCCCTGCAGGAGCGCTATCAGGTGCCGGTCATCGGAGTCATCGAGCCGGGGGTGGAAGCCGTACTCTCGGATCCCGCCGCCCAACGGGTGGGCATCATCGCCACGCGGGGCACGGTGCGCTCCCATGCGTATCAGCACGCGCTCGCGCTGCGCCGCACGGGCCTGGTCCTTCACGCTACCCCCGCCCCGCTGCTGGTGCCGCTGGTGGAAGAAGACTGGCTGGACCACCCCTCCACCCGTGCCGCGCTGCACACTT
The DNA here is from genome assembly GCA_966211015.1 of uncultured Luteolibacter sp. Classification (GTDB taxonomy): domain Bacteria; phylum Verrucomicrobiota; class Verrucomicrobiia; order Verrucomicrobiales; family Akkermansiaceae; genus Haloferula. The sequence continues at coordinate 6,945 of CBIHMP010000082.1, forward strand.
ACCTGGACCCGATGCTGGATCGCGGGATCGATACGCTGTTGCTGGCCTGCACGCACTATCCGCTGCTGATTCCGGTGCTGCGGGATTTCCTGCCGGAGGGAGTGCGGCTGGTGGACTCTGCCACCACCTGCGCGGAGCATGTGAAGAATAGCCTGACGGAACTGGATTTGCTTTCCGACAATGTTGACCCGGGGAAGCTGGAAATCCTTCTAACCGACCTGTCGGACCAATTCGAGGATCTGGCGCGGCGCTTCCTGGCCCGGTCGCCGGGGAAAATCCTGCGGGTGACGCTTTGAGGTGCCTCCCGCGCCCAGGAACTCAGGTTTCACGCAGCGCGGCGGCGATCGGGAGCCGCGCGGCACGGATGGCGGGGAAGAGGCCGCCCATGAGACCGAGCATGACCGACCAGATGATCGCCTGCACGAGCAGGGCAGGAGTGACCGCGAAGGCGAAGGTGACTTGGCTGAAGGTCGACCAATTCAGGGTTGAAGCCTGATAACCATCGAAGGCGAGCCAAGCGGCTCCCGCACCCACGATCCCGCCCGCCAAGGCAAGCACCACCGACTCCGCGAGCACGGAGATGATCACCGGGCCGGCCCCGAAGCCGAGCGCGCGGAGAGTCGAGATTTCCCGGGTGCGCGACGAGACGGCCCCGTACATCGTATTCAGCGCGCCGAATAGCGCCCCGAGCGCCATCATGCCGGCGATGAAGACACCGATGGATGAGATGAACTTGGTCACGAGCGAGGATTGATCGGCGTAAAACTCGCTCAAGCGTTCGACCTTCGTCTTGATCTGGGGATTGAGCGAGAGGGCGTCTTTGAATTCCGTGTAGGAGCCGGGGCTGTTGAGCTTGGCATAGACGGATTGGAAGGTATCGCCACGGTTGTAGGCCGGCTGGAGCACGGACACGTCCGTCCAGATTTCGGATTCGGCAATCCCCCCTTCCGCGGTGAAAATGCCGACCACCTGCCAGGTATTCTGCCCCACCCGGATCGATTTTCCCACCTCCAAGCCCTCGAAGGCACGCGCCGCGCCCGCCCCTACAATGATCTCGTTTTTCCCGAGTTCGAAGCGGTCGCCCGCGACCATCTTGATGTTGCCGCGCACGTCGAAGGCGTTCTCACCCACCCCGCGGAGAGGCACATTGGCATCCGTGCCGGTGGAGCGTTTGGCCAGATTGATGATTACAAATAGCTCGGCGGAGGTCAGGGGGCCGCGTTCGCCGCGGGCGATGCCGGGGGCGTCGCCAATCACGCGCGTTTCCTCGCGGGTGAGGCCGCTATTCATTTCCGAGTCCGAGCCGCTCCGGAGCACCACGGCAACATCCGGCGCGCCGGTGGCGGTGACCGCGCGCTTGAAGCCTTCCGAGATGGCGAGCACGCCCGTGAGGACGAGCACCACTCCGGCGATGCCGACGGCGGCGGAAATGGCGGCACCTTTCCGCTCCGGGATCGCACGGAGATTAAAGGCAGCGATGGCGGTGATCTGCGAGAGCCAGTTCATTAGAAGAGGGGCGATCAGTTGCGGCGGAGGGCGGTGGCGATCTGCAAACGCATCGCTTGGACGGCGGGAACGGCACCGGCGATGATACCGAGGCCGACAGCGGCACACGCGCCGAAGATCACGTCGCGCGTGGGAAAATGGAGCGAAGGCAGAACGTCCGGCACCGGATTTCCCACCGAGGTAACCAGCCACGCGGTACCCAGGCCGATGAAGCCGCCGATCCCGGCAATGACACAGGATTCGATGAGCACCAGTACGAGCACGAGCCCGTTCGCAAAGCCCATCGCCTTCAGCACGCCCAGCTCCTCGGTGCGCTCGCGAACGGCTTGGCTCATGGTGTTTCCGGCGACAAGCAGGATGGTGAAGAACACCGCACTGAGGACCCCGGCCACGATGGTAGCGATATCCCCCACCTGCTGGGCAAAGGAGGAGGCGAAGGCACCTTCGGCCTCCGTCTTCGTTTCATAAGGTGAGTTCGCGAATTCGTCGTCGATCACCTTTGCGATCGCCGCGGCTTGGTCGGGGTTTTCCACCCGCACGGTGAACCATCCAACCTGCCCCTTCTGGCGTTCCTCCACCTTCCCCTCGTCGAAATAGTCGTAGCGGAAATAGAAGGAAGACGTGTCGCCGCCTTTCTTGGTGCTCTCGAAGACACCCACGATCTTGAAATCCCAGGCGGATTGATTGGCGGGCTGGCCCCAGATGGGCGAGGTGAGCGGGACGGTGTCGCCAGGTTTCCACCCGAACTTCGCCATGAGCGTCTTGCCGACGATCGCGCCATTCCGGGTGCGCATCCATTCCGCTTTCTGTTCCTCCGGGAGAACGAACTCCGGGTAGAGATCGAGGAAAGTTTCCGGATCCACGGGAATGGTGGCGAAGAAGTTCTTGGGATCTTGATAGATCCCCCCGAACCAGGAAGACGCGGCCACCGCCTCCACTCCCTTTGTATTGAGTATCCGGTTTTCGTAACTCTTCGGCAGCGGCTGGATGATCGAAATCTTGTGACGCACGATCAGACGGTCCGCCTCCGCCATATTGACGCCCGCCAGCAGCCCTTCCTTCAGCGCGCAAAGGAAGCCAAAGAGCAGGAAGGCGATGAATATGGAAAGGATCGTGAGCGTGGTGCGCAGCTTCTTGCGCTTCAAGTTGCTCAAGATCAGCGAGAGGAACTTCATGCCGGTGCCTCGGTGGAGAGTTGGCCCTTGTCCAGATGGACGGTGCGGCTCGCGCGGGCGGAGGCGTGGGGATCATGGGTAACCATCACGATGGTTTTCCCGTGCTCCTTGTTCAGGGCCTGCAGGAGACCGAGGATCTCATCGCCGGATTTCCGGTCCAGGTCGCCGGTCGGCTCGTCGCAGAGGAGGATCGTGGGATCGGTAACGATCCCGCGCGCGATCCCCACACGCTGCTGCTCGCCGCCGGACATCGTCCGCGGGTAATGACCGGTGCGGTGGGACAACCCGACCACATCCAGCGCGATGCCGACGTGCTCCTTCCGCTGGGCTTTGTTCAGATGGGTGAGCAGGAGGGGCAGCTCCACATTGCGCTCCGCCGTGAGGACAGGGATCAGATTATAGAACTGGAAAACGAATCCCACATGCCGCGCGCGCCAAGCGGCGAGCTGACGGTCGGAAAGCTGGTCGATGCGCTGGCCACCGATTTCCACGCTTCCCGAGGTGGCGCGGTCCAGCCCGCCGATGAGATTGAGCAGCGTGGACTTTCCCGATCCGGACGGGCCCATGAGCGCGAGGAACTCTCCTTCGCGGATCTCGAGGTCGAGATGGTCCAGGACATGAATGTCCTCCGAGCCGCGATGGAAGGTCTTGCTGACGCTGCGGATGTGGACGAGGGGCTTGAATTCGCTGCTCATGGATCGGCGGTTTTAACGCGGTGGCCGTCTTCAAGGGCCGCGGAGCTTTCGATGACGATGGTCTCGCCGGGGCTGAGGCCGGCGGAGACGATCGATTGATCGCCCGTGGTCTGGCTGACAGATACGGCGCGGCGTTCCGCCTTATCTCCGGAAATCACCCACACGACGTTCCGGCCGGCATCGTCGTGGACGGCGGATCTCGGAATGGTGAGGGATTTCCCGGCAGGAGCGGACTCGTCGGACTGAAAAGCAACCTTCACCGCCATGTCCGGCAGGATTCGCGGATCGAGGCGGTCGAAGCCGACCCGGACCTTGACGGTGGCTTTCTGGCGATCCGCGGTGGGAATGATCGCGATGACCTTCGACGGGATCTTCCACTCCGGGTAGGAATCCAGGGTAGCTTCCACCGTCTGGCCCGGTTTCACGCGATTGATGTAACTTTCATTCACGTCCACTTCGATCTCCAGCGATCCCATGTCCACGATGGTGCAGATACCTGTGCGGGTGAAGCCGCCCACGGACATCGGGGAAATCATCTCCCCGGGTTGGGCGTTCTTCGAAGTGACGATGCCGCCGAAAGGTGCCAGAATGATATTGTCCGCGACCTGCTGCTTCCATTGGGCCACATCGGCCTCGGAAACGAGGATATCGGCCGCCTGCTTCTCAAGCCGGGCGGCGAGCGCCCTTGCCTGAGCGTGGGCCCGATCATAGTCGGACTTGCTGGCAGCACCGGCGTCGGAAAGGCCGGTGAAGCGGGTCAGCTCCTTTTCCGCGAGCTCGAGATTGGACCGGGTCTCGGCGAGGGTTCTTCGCGTAGCCTCCAGTTGGGCCTCGGCATAGCGAAGACCCGCCTCCACGTTCGAAGCATCGAGGCGGGCGAGCACCTGGCCTTCCTTCACTTCCATCCCTTCATCCACCAGAATCTCGACCACCTTGCCGGTCACCTTCGAGGAGACGGTGGCGGAGCGGCGGGCGGTTACGTAGCCGGAGGCATTGAGCAAGGTGGCACGGGACGAACCGCCGGTGGATGTTTCCGCGACGCGGACGGTTTTCACCACCGGAATGCCGGCGCGCCTCGACCAGAAGAAAAACACGCCACCCGCCACCGCCACCAGCAGCAGCAAGTACCAAAGCCATGCCAGCCCGCGCTTTTTCGCGGGGATCGCCGAACGGTCGATTCGGAGGGCGTCGAGGGAAGGTTTGGGGGAACTCATGCCGCCTGGTGAAACTCCGGCAAAGTGCTCCAACGGAGCGGCAAGGCGAGCCCAAACTTGAAACGGAGAGCCTGTTATCTCGGCAGATCCCGCCACAACTTGTTGGAAACGCCGCAAACGGAGGCAGGAAGGCCTTCTCCTCCTCCGGTTAGAAAACCGTCATCTTTCCGTGGCACGGTGCCCTCACGCCTGTACCACCGCAGCCTTGCCGCTCTCCACGACGAAGGAGGCCGGCGTTTTCAGCGGGGCGCCGGGACGGGTCACGTAATCGACCGTCCGGAAATCGGCGCGCCAGATCTTGCTGTCGATCACGCAGCTCACGTAGCCGCGGTGATCGCCGTGATATTTCACGAAAGGGTTCTCGGAGATCATCGCCTGGAGGCCAGCCGGATTGTCGGTGCCGTCGCCTTTCGAGGTGATGGAGGTGCAGACGAACTCGCTACCGACGACCGGGGCATCCGGCCTGCCGGGCATCGCGGTCAACTCGTTGGCCCAATGGGTGTGGATGTCACCGGTGAGTACCACGGGGTTGGAAACCTTGAGATCCTGGAAGGCCTTGAGCAGCGCCTGGCGCTCCACCTCGTACCCCGGCCACTGGTCCATGCTGCATTTTTCCTTCGGCCCGGTGGCACGGTCCACGCGGGCCATCATCACCTGTTGGGCCAGGACATTCCACGTCGCCCGGGACTTCTGGAGTTCTCCGAGCAGCCATTCCTTTTGGATCGCCCCCAGCATCGTGCCCTCCGGGTTCATGCAGGCGCGGCCGGGGCGCTTCGATCCGTCGCCGTTCGGCTGATCGGTGCGGTATTGGCGGGTATCGAGAATGTGGAAATCCACGAGGCTGCCGTGACGGACGCTGCGGTAGAGCTTCATGCCCGGCCCCTTCGGGACACAGGCCGCCCGCAGCGGCATGTGCTCGTAGTAGGCCTGATAGGCGGCGGCACGGCGCTTCAGGAACGCCTCCGTATCCACCCATCCCTTTTCTTCCGGAATGTCGCCGGCGCAGTTGTTGTCGAATTCGTGATCGTCCCAAGTGACCACCCAGGGGGCATTGCGATGCATCGCCTGGAGCGCGGGATCGGACTTATACTGGGCGTGGCGGTTCCGGTAGTCCTGCAGCGTCTTGATTTCCGGTCCCCCGTGCTTGCGGACCTGGCCTTCACGGCTCGGGCCTTCATAGATGTAGTCGCCGAGGTGGAAAACGATATCCGGGCTCTCCGCGAGCATGTGCTCGTAGGCGGTGTAGAAGCCGGCCTCGAAATGCTGGCAAGAGGCGAAGGCCATTTTCAGCGGGGAGGTTTCCTTCGCCGCCCGGTCCGGTCGCTCCAGCGTCCTCGTGCGCCCTTTCGGGCTCATCTCGGCACCGGCCTTGAACTCGTACCAGTACCAGCGGTCCGGCAGCAGCCCCGCGACCTCCACGTGGACGGAGTGCGCCCAGTCCGGGCTCGCGAGCTCTTTGCCCTTCGCGACAATCCGGGTCATCGCTTCATCCTCGGCAACCTGCCAATGGACCCACACGGCTTCGTCCGGCATGCCGCCGCCTTCGAGAGGCTGGGGGGCCAGACGGGTCCACAGGACGAAACCGTCCGCGGAGGGATCGCCGGACGCCACGCCGAGTTGGAATGGATACGCTTGGAACGACGGATTTTCCTTTGCCGCGAGGGCATTCCCCCACGCCCTCCCCGCCCCGAGGGCGATCAGCATCGAACTGGAGGCACCGAGAAAAGAGCGTCGGGAGAGTCGCGAGGAATCGATGGGAAACAAAGGCTGCATGGGCCGTGGATACTGCGCATTTATTCAATTTCTTCAATAAACGGAAAAGTCA
>CBIHMP010000083.1:0-13258 GCA_966211015.1 uncultured Luteolibacter sp.
TCCTTATCCTCGCCACCTGCGGGCTGCTCTCCCAGACGGAGGCGGCCCGGGAAGATGCCGAATCCCTCGCCCGCCAGCGCGTGAATGCGATGCGCGGCGATGCCGACAACCTCCGCTCCGTGCAGGCCTCGCTGTCTGAAGTCACCGCCGAGCGCGATGACTTGAAGAGGAAGCTGGAGGCATCCGAGGCGAAGGTGAAGCAAGCCGCCGAGAAGCGAGCCGAGGATCTGGTGGCCGCTGCCGCCGCCGACGGCCGGATCGCTCCGAAGGACGAGAAGACGCAAGGCTTCTACAAGCGCCTGATCGCCGCGGGTGATGCCGAGGCGGAAGAGGCCCTGAAGGCGCTGCCGAAGCAGCACCAAGGCCTCGACAAGCCCGTGATCGTGGCCGGTGCAAACGGAGCGGAACCGGCCGCGACTGCGGAGGGTTTCCTCGCCGAAGCCCGCAAGCTGGTGAGCGCCGGACAAGCACGGACCGAGGAAGAAGCCTACGGCGTCATCGCGACCCGCCGCCCCGACCTCTACGAGGCCTACTCCCAGCAGTTCGAAGGCTGAACCTCCAACCCCGATCCGTATCCCGATATGAATCCCACTTACACGGAAGGCCCTTACAAGAGCTTCGAGGAGGAGAATCTGCTCGATCTGCAGGACAAGGAAGGCTTCCTCGTGATGCTCGGCGCCGCCGACAACACGGTGAAGCTGGCCACGTCCGGCGCTGTCGCCATCGGCGTGCTGCAGGGCCGCACTTCACTGGAGAGCAAGGACGTTGCGGTCCGGCTGCTCGGCAAGGGCGGCACGGTCAAGATGAAGGCTGGTGGCATCATCGCCAAGGGCTCCCGCGTCGTTTGGGCGGCCGGAGGCAAGGTCGTCGCCCAGCCTGCCGCAGCGGGCAGCTATCGCACCCTCGGGGTGAAGCTCGAACAGGGCGACTCCGCCGACAATGACGTGATCGAGGTCCTCGACCTGATCGAGCCGGTCACCGTCGCCTGATCCCCGAGACCCCACACCCACCCAACCGACCATTCATGAAGGCCAACGCCATTTTCAACCACGTCCTCACTCGCACGGCCTCGCAGTATGCCGTCAATGAAGCCGAATACGCCGCCGCCGCACTTGCCCCGGTCTTTCCCGTGGCGGTGCAGGCCGCGACCTACCCGGTCTGGCTGCGCGAAAACCTGCTCACCGTGCCCGACCTGAAAGCCCGTGGCGCGGGCGCTCCCTACGTCCGCCTCGACATGGCCCTCGGCGACGACACGTTCGCCACCCGCGACTACGGGGCCGAGATTCCGCTCGATGACCGTCAGAAGGCGATTTACGCGAACGCTTTCGATGCCGACCGCGGCAAGATCCAGCGCGCAACCCGCGTGCTCATGCTGAACAAGGAGCGCCGCGTCCACAAGCTGGTCACCGGTGCCGGGGTGCCGACCTCCGCGGTTGCCACCAAGTGGGACGACTACGAAAACAGCGATCCCATCGGCGATATCAAGGCGGTCAAGGAAGTGATTCACGACAACTGCGGGATGGACCCGAACCTCGCGGTGATCCCACGCGACGTGTTCAACGTGCTCAGCGAACACCCGACGTTCCTGGAGAAGATCAAGTACACCCAGAAGGGCATCCTGACAGCGGACCTGATCGCCGCCATCATCGGCGTGGACCGCGTGGTCGTGGCCGGCGTGGTGCAGAATCAGGCGAACGAAGGCCAGGCTATCAGCGTCGCCAAGTTGTGGGGGGATTCCGTGATCCTCGCCTATAGCAATCCAGTGATCGACCTCGAATCGCCCACCTTCGCGCGCACCTTCGCCTGGAACGGCTACACCGGTGCTCAAGGCGGGGAGCTGGCGGTGAAGACCTACCGGGAGGACAACCCGCCCGCGACCATTCACCAGCTCATGCACGACGTGGACGAGAGGCTGGCGGCCGCCGCCTGTGGCTACCACCTCAGCGACGCCCTCACCTGATCCCAGGAACCACCGTCATCATCATGGACCGCTACCAAGTGACCGACCCCAAGGGGGTGCTCGTGGGCAAGGAGATCGTGGGGAAGGGGAAGCTCCTCCCTCCCGGCCATACCGGATCCCAGCTCAAGGCGTGGCTGCGCTTCGGGCAGATCGCCAGGATCGATGCTCCCAAGCCCGCCGCGCCGCCCGGGAAGCCGCCAGAGAACCCTCCCGGGGGCAGCAAACCGCCGGAGAATCCGCCGCAGCCGCCCGCGAAATAAGCCATTCCGCCGAGTGCTCAGAGCCCCGTCCGCTGCCAGGTGGACGGGGCTTTTCGCGTGCTCACTAGAACTGGCCTCGCTATTTTAAAGGTCATGAAGATGCCCGCCGATTACATCGAACATCTGGACCACCGAATCACAGCCCTCCTGACGCTCTTCGTCCGCAATGACGCTGGTTTTGACTGGACTGGGAAAGGCGATTTGTATCGAGCCTCGTTGGAGGCTTCTTCCATCATGTTGCGTGCGTTGATCGAATTTCTCGGGGTGAAGAGCGATCGCAAGAATCCGGGGACGCTGACTGTGTCCAAACGAGGTGCCGCGTCGAAAGGAGTTGGAGACGACGTTCTGGGTGTTGGGAACCTTGCTGTAGTTCCGGCTGTCGATCCTAAAGCTCTTGGAACATCCTTAGAACGTCTCATTGCGGGGGCGCATGACGGGGCCGCCAAGAGATCCGCTCATGCAGTGTTTGCTTCAAGCGTTGGCCCTCTCGATCCAGGCGAACATAGGAGAGCCGTGAAGTGGGTCGTGAGCGAGATTTGGAACCGATGCTACGACCCCGATCCCATAGTCGTCCACCCTGATCTATTTGGGCTGCTTCAGGGCGGAGCTTGGGAGGGCATACCTTTTGCACCAACCAGATAGGTTGCGTCTGGGCAACTAGGCCGGGACCACTTGCCAGGGTGGAGGCTAAATCGTTGCGAAGGAATGATAGCCCCATGCCTTGGGCCGCCTTCACCCCCGATCACGTCAAAGCCCGTCTCGCCGCGCGCGAGCTTGAGGTTTATGAGGAGACTGCCCGGCGGGAGTATCCGCAGGGAGGCGGGGAGGCGGAAGTTCCGGCCGATTCGCCGGACCGGCTGACCCAGATCGTCGCCCAGGTGTGCGACCAATTCCGCGGGGCGATCCGCGCGAATCCATTGGCGAGCACGATAGGCCCGGCGGGAACCCTGCCGGACTTTTGCATCGCCCATGCGGCCGTGGTGGCGCGCGTGGCACTCGTCGGCATGAACCCGGTTCCCGAGGGCATGACCGACCCGCGGCGCGATGAATACCGCGAGGCGATGAAGTTCCTGGAAGGCCTGAAGTCCGCGCCGGCGTCGCTGTTCGCCGAAGAGCCGACCGCGCCCCGGGTAGCGCCGTGCTTCGGGGGGAACCAACTTCTCGATTTCTGAGCATGTCCCGTCTCCGCACCCTTGCCTTCGCCATCAAGGAGCGGCTCGAGGAAGTCCCCGAGCTGGCCGGGAAGGTCGTGCTCTTCCGCCGCGCGGACATCGAGACCGAGTTCGAGAAGCGGATGGCCAAGACCCGCGGGAGGTGCGTCGTCGTCCGCCTGATCCGCGGCAGGAACGCGAGCCGGGACAAGCTCAAGGCCCGCTTCGGCGGCACCTTCACGGTTTCGCTCTTCAGCGCGCCGCTGCTGACGCAAGGGGAGGCGAAGGATGCCGATGAGCTGATGGATGAGATCGTCGCCAAGCTGCACGGCTGGTGGCCGGATCCCGTCCCCTCTAACGGGGCCATGTGGTGCGAGTGCGATGCCATCAGCTTCCCGGAAGATCCCGACTACGACGTGGCGGTGCTGACCGTCGAAACACCCTGAGAAGCGACCTCATGAACGATCCGAACGATACCCCGAAGAAGCCCGCCCAAGGCGGCGGTGAAGTGCTGCTGCGCTGCACCGTGCTGGTGGCCGGCACCGTCATCAAACGGCTCAAGACCGGCAAAGGCCACCGCTGCCGCCTGCCCGAGCCCCAAGCCAAGGCGCTCGCCGCCCTGAACCCTCCCGCCGTCAGGATCGACGGCATCTGACCCCGAACCCCGACATCCCATGCCATCGAAATTTGGAACCCTTGCCGAACGCCTTGTCGGCGCCCGCGTCTGGTTCGTGCCGGACGGCTCGAACCTTGGAACCGAGGTTGCCCCTGAAATCACCGGACCCACCGCGAAGCCCGCGGACGACGCTGATTGGGCCGACTTCGACCTGGGCCGCGTGACGCAGGCGGCCTACGAACCCGTGACGGAAGACCGCGAGCGGGAATGGTACAGCCCGGAGAAGAAGAAATACATCCGGCGCACCGACCGCTCCACGCTCACCGACGCCTTCAACCTCACGATGGTGGACTATGCCACCTCGCTCTTCGACGAGCTGATGTTCGGGCTGGCAGCCGCCATCGTGGACGGAACCCCGCAGCCGATTTTCCAGTCCAATGTCCGGCACAAGGACGGTTGGGTGCGCCTGAAGCGGTGGAACGACGACGGGGCCCTTATCACGCTGGCCGAGTTCCACGTGCGCCTCTCGATCCAAGAGGCCCCCGCGGACAACAAGGAACCCGGCTCCCCGGTGTGGCGGATTGAACACCTTGGCGATGCCGACGAGGCGCTGGAGGAATTCACCGCGAATCCGAGCGACATCTGAGGCGGAGCCATGCGGAACAGCGGCTGGGAGATTCTATGGGAACCCACGGGCGAAAGCCCTCGGGTGCTCCTGGATTTTGGCGACCTGATGGAGAACGAGATCACCCTGCCGGTGGAAGGTCTCGACTTCACGGGCCGTTCCGACTTCGCCCTCTCCGCTGTTCCCGTAAGCCGCGGCAACACGAAGCGCCGCCTGGGCTTCACCCGGCGGCTCGAACACGAGTCGGCCGCGGCGAGTTGGGAGCGATGCTCGGAGGAGGTCGCGGGGCTGCCCTGGGGAAGCCGCGGCATTCTCTCGGTGCGGCCCTTGAACGGTCTCCAGCGTTACTTTCACGCGGCGATCTCCGACAGCTCCCACGCGCCCTCCACCGGTTTCCTAAAGCCGGAGAGCGTCCACGAGTATTCCCTGCGCGTCGCCCCGCTCTCCGCCATGATCCTGCCGGACGGCACCGTCGTGACCGGCGGCTATTTTGTGACCGGAGGCTATCACGTCCCTCAGCTCCCGCCGGGGGTCTCGATCCCGCCCGACACCAAGGTGATCATCACCGGCACGCCGGGCGTGATCCCCGGCAATTACACGGTCGGAGGCGACGGCGTTCCCTCGGGCGGCGGCGGCATCGATGTCCCGGTCGAGGAGGACGATGAACCCGCATCCGTGCCGACCATCACCTCGGCTCCGGCGATCTCCGGTGATCCGACGCCGGGAGGCGAGCTAACCTGCACGCCCGGCGCCTGGAGCAACGCGGTGTCGGTCACCCGGCGCTGGTTCCACAACGGCACTCAAAGCGGCGCCACCGGGCTTGGATTCACGATTCCGGAGAGCGCCGAAGAAGGTGACACCATCTCGCTGCTGGAGACCGCGATCAACGGGGCGAAGGTGACGCTGGCCTGGAGCAACACCATAACGGTGGTGGAGGTGGTCCCGCAGAACGTCACGCCGCCCGTCATCAGCGGCCTGAACACGGTTGGCTCCCTGCTGACCGTGACGCCCGGCACCTGGGAGGGAGCGGGCAGCATCGCGCGGCAATGGCTGCGCAACGGCGAGCTGACCGGCGTCACGGGCCTGACCTTCACCATTCCGGAAGAGGCGGAGGACGGAGACGACATCCTCTGCCGCGAGACGGCCGCCAACGGCTTCGGTAGCGCCGTGGCCGATAGCAATGTCATCGAAGTGGCTGCGGTGCCGACCAATACGGTGCCGCCGTCCATCAGCGGCGATCCCGAGGCGGGGGGCTTGCTCACCGCGACCGCGGGAACCTGGACGGCCGCGGAGAGCGTGACCGGCGAGTGGTTCTTCAACGGGGCGGCGACCGGCGACACGGATCTGACCTGGGCATTCCCCGGCCTCGCGGAAGACGGCGACTATGCCTTCTACAAGGAGACCGCCACAAACGACACCGGCAGCGCGGAGGCATTCTCCAACATCATCACCATTGGCGCGGCCTTCGATACCTCGCCCGTGTCCCTGCCGGCCGCGGATCTGTGGGTTGCCTTTCAAGGCGGCCAGTGGGTCGGCCGCCGCTTCATGACCTTCGTTGTCGAGTTTCAGGGCCTGCCTGCGGGAACTACACTTCAGGTCAATGGCAATGCCCCTGTGGCTGCCACCGGCAGCGGCTCCACCGACGCCGAGACGCAGTTCCGGTTCACGGTCTCCGCCTTCCCCCTCGATGCCGACCCTGCGGACACCGAAAACCGTTTCCGGCCCTTCCTCGCCGATCAGGATTACACCGCAGACGAGGCCGCCGTCTTCGCCACCTGGGACGACGGCTTCGCGGGCGGGGAGTTCGCGCGGGAGGATGTGCTGTCTTTCAGCCTGACGCTGCGCAATTCCACCAACGACGTGATCGCGAGCTTCACCGTGGTGCCGAAGGTCTCCACCACGTGCCGCATGCGCAGCCTCGCCGACGCTGTGGTCGAGCAGGATAGCGGGCGGGCGGTGCGGCTTATCGACGGCGAAGGCGGCATCGAGCTTCTTACCCCGGAGGGCTTTGTGGTGCTGTGATCCAAAGCCCGTGCAAGATCGAATTTGTCCCGAAAGGCGGCACGGCCATCGTGCTCGCCGACTTCGGTGCATGGCTCGTGCAGCTCCCCCGCTTCGCCCCCGCACAGCGGATCTTCGAAGCGGACGGGATCGACGCTGCGGCATCTTATTTCAAGCCGCTGGGCGGAGTGACGGTCGCCATCACCTTTGCGGTGGAAGAGGACAAGGACGACTTTCTCACGGCCGCCGATGAGTTCCTGGCACCGGACAGCGCCGGGGCCGTGGCACTGCTCAACAAGAACGGCGAGCTGGTCATTACCGGGGACACCAGCTTGGCAACGTACCCCGCCGTGATCGCTCGCATCACGCCGGGCCTGCCTTTCGGGCCGGGGCCTTCGACCGCGAAAGCTTACCAGATTGCCGCGGGCCTCCCGGTGATCAGCACCCTCACCCTCGACTGACATGGCTGGAGACAAAGAGTTCAAGATCCATCTAAAGACCACGGGCGACCCCTCAGGGGCCAAGGAAGTCACGGAGTCGTTGGAAGATGCGAACCGCGAAGCCAAGGACCTTGGCAAAGCGCACTCGTTGCCTTTCAAGCCTTCGGAGGTGAAGCCGGTCGAGAAGTCGATCGCTGACCTGACGGCCGAGGTCCAACGCCTGGAGCGCGAGCTTGAGCAAGTGCCGGTGGGGGGAGAGAAGTTCATCGAACTGGGGCGGCAGGCACAGGTCGCTCGGAAGGATCTCGCGGCCGCTCACGATCAAGCTCGAAGGCTCGGGGTGCTGGTAGGCCGGAGCGGGAACTCGGGTCTTGCGATGCTGGAGTTTTCCCGCGCCTTTGAGGACGCTCAATATGGCATCCGGGGAGTGTTGAACAACATCCCGACGCTACTCGCCATGTTAGGCCTCGGGCCGGGGCTTGCCGGGGTGGCATCGGTCGCCGCCGTGGCCGCTGTAGAGCTATGGGATGCTTTCGCCGACAGTAAGGATGCGGAAGAAGGGATCGATGTGATCGCCGAGGCGATGGAGAAGCTGGCGGGCAAGCTGAAGGCGCTCCGGGACCGGAGGAAGGAAATTGCGGACATGCCTGTCTCGGACCTTTCAGCTGGAATCACTGAGGAGACTGCGGCCCTGAAGCTCCAGACGGAGGGGATTAAGTACAACATCGAGGCCCTGAAAGAGCGGATCGCTCAAGCAGAGAGACTGGATGCCATCCTCACCCGCAGTGCCCTTGCCGAGATCGATGCTGCTGCGGCTGGAGGTTCATTAAGCGCGGACGAAGCGGCGGAGCGCCGCGCCGATATCGAGCGGGAAGCAATGCAACGCGAACTGGCGCGTCGCGACGATGTCGCCAAGCTCGATGAAGTTCTTGCTTCGGAAACTCGTGAAGCAGCCCGAAGGGAACTCGTCTTGGCCCAGTTTCGCAAACAGTCGGCCGAGGAGCAGCTTCGGCAGGCCAAGGAGGCGGACCAGCGGTTGCGGGAAGCACTCGCATTGCGCAACCGCATCGATGAAGCCCGCGCCCAGGTAGAAGCCGCGGACGAGGCTGTCGCGGCGCTAGGCGTGCCAGAGGACGAACGCAATGCGGAAGGCCGGCGGCGTAGAGCTGAGGATGCTGAGTCGATCCTCTCGGGTCCATTGCAGGGACTGTTCCGCCAGAGTGTGGAGAGGCTCGATGCACTTTTCGCCGCTCAGGAGCGGTTGGCGAAACTGGAGAGCGGCGATACCCCCGGAGATCAGTCGGTTCTCCAACTGCAGGGCGAGGCGGCGCTCGATCAGGTGGAGAAATTCACCGCATCACTTGCGGAAGCCGACGCTGCCGTGAACAAGGCGACCGCAGCATTCCAGCTCGCTGAGCAACAATCGCAGGCAGCCTTGGATCAACAGTCTGGCCAGCGGCAAGCGCGGGGAAACGAGGACCTCGCGAATTGGATGACGGACTTGCAGGGGCAGCGTGCCGATGCCGCGCAACGATCCCGCGAACAGATCGAGGCTGTGCTGACCGCAGTACTCGGTGCCATCGGCGAGGCAGCCGCTCAACCGGCGGTACAGGCTCAGGCCGAGCAGGTCCGTATGCTCCTAGCGGACGGTTTGCAGGCCTCGGAGGAAGGCCAGGTTTCCGATCTCCTCCGCCGTCTGGTGGATCGGATGAGCACGGCCGACACCCGCCGGGCCGTATTCCTTCAGCAGATTTTGGAAGGGCTCTCCACGGCAGCGAACAACGAGCAGCGGCTGGAGAACGAGCTCCGCGACGTGAGATCGAGGCTGCAGAACATCGAGGCGAATCTAGGTAACCCGAACTACTAATGCCAGTTGAATGGGGCATCACGGGACAGGCCGGCAAGGCTGTCGATGAAACCGAGCACTCGCTGGAGCAGCTCCAAGCGGAGGGAGCCATCGTTTCCTTCAATTCGCTCGCGCCGGACACCATGCGCTGGTTCGTGTGGATGAAGGATGTTTCCGAAGCGGCGGTGCTCGTGCCGGAGTTGGGACAGTGGATTACGCTCTGGCGGAACGGGCTGCGCTACTTCACAGGCATCGTGACGGGCCGGGATCCTGATTTCGGCGCATCCCGCCGGGGCTATTCCATCACGGTCGAGAACGCATGGTGGTGGCTGAAGCAGCTCTACCTTTCCTCCGAGCAAGAGGACCAAGCCGGGAGCGAAGTCGAGCGGACCAGCTACGTTTTCCCTACGGGATCGCCGCGCAGCCATCTTCTCGCATTGTTGGATCGGGCCATCGCGCAGGGCGCGCCGGTCGCGGCGGGATCGGTGGCTGCCGTCTTCAATGTGCCGCGGCTGTCCCTGCGCAATATCCCCTTCTCGGAGGCGATCTCCGAGATCATGCGCTGGGTGGCGGACGGCACGGTCTATTTCACCTACGGCGATGCCGGGCCGCCGAAACTGAACATGCAGCGCCGGGTGCCAGCGGCCACGGTAACGATCACGCCAGGGAACTCGGTCACTCCGAATATCCGCATCAAGCCGCGGCTCGATCTCAAGGTGGAAGAGGTGACGGTTTTCTTCGCCCGGCGCGAGACGTTGGAAGGGAAGCGCATCATCCGCTACGACGCTTACTCGGCAGGGTTGTCCTCCAGCGGGCTACCGGTGCGCCAGCCGGTGCTCGTGTCCGGTCCCGAGAAGGTCTATGACCTGCTGCCCCAGGACTTCACGGATAGCGTCATCGTCCGATCCGCGCCGCTGGACACCGGCGCCATGATCGCCCGCTACGACGAGCGCATCCGCGCGACCGGAGCAACGGGCTTTTCCGTGGGTTCCTTCACGGAAGACATTGCCGGAGGCGGCAGCTTCGCACTCCCGGCCATCAACACACAGATCACCGATCAAGACGGGAACGCCATCTCCGCTTCCTTCGACCACTACCTCACCCGTGGCGAGATCCGGGAATGGTGGACGAAGGACGGCATCGAGCATGTCCAAGCCCGGGTGGCAGCGACGATCTACGACCGGGTCCAATCCCCGGCCCCGGTGCCCGGAGGCTACGAGGTCCTGGTGCCGGACTGGTTCGCGGTGCTGGGCGGCCAGCGCTACACCTACCTCATCAACACGCCCGGAGGGTTCGCCCAGGTGGATATTTTCGCCACCACAGCGAGCGTTTCCGTTCCGCTGGTCAAGACGCAGTGGAGCACGCCGACCACGCTGATCCGGGCGGAGGATTTCGCATTTATCAACCCGCCGAGCGATCTCGCGGAAAACCTGCTGGCGACGCAAAATTGGCTACCCTACGAGGGCACGGTCTCCTACGTCACCGAGGACATCGAGGCCGATCACCACGTCGGCAAGAAGCTGAACATCGCGGGCTTCCTACCGGAAACGGCGAACATGGGCGCGCTGATCACGGGCCACGAGGTGCGGCTCGCTACCGGGGAGAACACCCTGCGCCTTGGCGCGCCTGCCCGGCAAAGCTACCGGGACCTCGTCAACCGCTTCCGGCAAAGCGGAGCCGATAACATCGTCTGGCTGGTGGATTCCGTGTCCGGCGATCCCGGCCAAAACCCGCCGTCCGATCCGGATCTGGAGATCCCGGAGTATCCCGACGCCTACGTCGTCTTCGGCAGCCAGCCGCTCACTTACAGCGGCGAGTTCCTCACCTTCACCGAATAGAACCATGCCCATCGAAATCAACGGAGCAGACGAGGCCACCGTGGGGCCGATCCGGGAAGCCCTGAAGGCCGCGGCGAAGCACAGCCCCACCTTCACCGGCACGCCCGCCGCGCCCACGGCAGACGCCTCCACCAACAACACCCAGCTTGCGACCACCGCCTTCGTTCACAACGCCGTGGCCGCGGCAGGTGCAGGAGTAACGACCTTCATCGCCCTGACCGATGTGCCCGCCACCTATACTGGGCAGGCAGGGAGGTTCGTAGCCGTCAATGCGGGTGCGACCGCACTGGAATTTGTGGATCCACCGGGCGGCGGCGGTGCGGCCGATTTCACGGATCTGGGCGACGTGCCCGCGGCCTACACCGGGCAGGCCGGAAAAATGCTCTTCGTCAGGGCTACCGAGGATGGGCTGGAGTTCGGGGACGCTCCGGCGGGGAGCGGTGTGGATACCTTCATCGAACTGACGGACGTCCCGGCGAACTATATCGGCCACGCCGGCAAGATGGTGGTCGTGAAGGCGACCGAAGACGGACTGGAATTCGACGACGTTCCCGCTGGGGGCGGAGGACTCGCCAATTTCACCGAAGGCGTCTCGACCGCCGCGCCGAATGCGACGGTGCCGGTGGTATCCCTGACGGCCACGGACGCGGCCACCAACGCGGACGCGGCGCTGATCGCCAAGGGCACGGGAGCAACCTTGGCGCAGATCCCTACGGGCTCATCGAGCGGGGGGAATAAGCGGGGTGACTACGCGGTCGATTTTTCCCGCTACAACCGCAATGCGGCAACTCAGGTCGCGAGCGGCCTCGCGAGCTTCATCGGCTCCGGGACCCGGAACACCGCTTCTGGCACGTTCTCGGCCGTGGTGGCGGGCCAGCTCTGTACGGCCAGCGGCACTCAATCCTTTGTGGGCGGCGGTTCCGGAAATTCAGCGACGGGAGATTACTCCACCGTCCCCGCCGGGCTTAGCAACACCGCTTCGGGCAGCAGCTCTATGGCCATCGGCAGTAGCTGCACCGCGAGCGGCGAAGTCAGCCTGGCGATGGGTCAATACGCCTCCACCCGCGGCCTCTATGGCATGCAAGCTCATGGCGCGTCCCGGTTCTCTATCATGGGGGATGCCCAAAAGGGGGAATACGTCCTGCGTCGCCAGACGGCCGATGCCACCGCGACCGAGCTGACCCTCGACGGCGGGGCCCCGGCCGCCGGGAAGCGGATCGCCCTGCCAATCAATCACGCCTACAAGTTCAGGGGCCAGATCGTGGCGCGCTCGACCGCCGGAGATGTGAAGTCTTGGGAGATCAACGGGACGATCAAGCAGGGTTTGACCGCCGCCTCCACCGCTTTGGTCGGCGCGGCTACGGTGACCGTGAAGGACGAGGACGCCGGGGCAGCAATGTGGGCGCTCTCGGTGGACGCGGACACCACGAACGGCAGCCTCCGCATCCAAGGCACCGGAGCGGCCGCAACCACCATCCGCTGGGTTGCCGAGGTCACCACCGTGGAGGTCGGGTAAAAGTGCGATTGAAGGCGCTGGAAATACTGGCTGAACCCGCTCGGGGGCCGCTTGAGTTTCCCCGTGCGCCCCGGGGCCACAAGAGGTGCAAAAGGGGTGCAACTCAGGCCAGCGCCCGAAAAACCTTGATTTGGCGGGGATGTCGGAGGAAGTAAGAGCCCACCGCGCGACCGGGCAACCGGCGCGGCACGGCAAACCTCGCGTGGTGCAAGACAGAACAGGGGAAGGGCTGCCCGCCCGCCGTATCCCCGGGTATTAGTCGCATCCCGCGCAAGCGGGAACTCCCTCGTAACAAGGGGTTTAGAGAAATGATCGCCGCCCGGGAAACAGGTTCCCGGGTACAGAATCCGGCTTACAGGAGAGCGGCCCGCCCCTTTTTCAGGGCGGATTTTGGGGAAATTGAGACGGTGTTGATATGTCTCCAAAATCCGGCGATTTACGCCTGATTCCGGGTGGCGGAAGAACCGGGAATGGGGAAAGCGTCATCAGCAGAGCTACCCTCGCGCAGTGCCGAAGGAGGAGGAGCGAGTGGTTGGCCGCAGTGTAAATATTCCGCCTGCCTCGAGCTTCAGCCAAGGAGCATGCAACGCAAGAGAACCCGGGTTTATATATCGACGTGCATTCGGACAGGTCAGAGACTCGCAATACTGTCCGGACGTGAACGCGATATCCAAAGCATTGATCGAGGCCATCGTCTACCTTGTTGTCGCCGAGGGTTCGGACGACCGGCAAGACGATGATCTCAAGGCGCTTGAGAGGGTGTTCGCCGAACTTGGCCAAGCTACAACCACCGAAGTGGAAGACCTGCTAAAAATAGTGAGAGCGGAGCTCGAAGCAACCGGAGATCCTACGAGGATAGACGCACTCGAAGCGATCATCGCTTTTCTTTGCGAGGATGAAGATCAGTACTGAGGTGCTTTTTCAAGCAGCTTCTGAGAGCATGTATCCGTTTGTACAGTGATCGTATTCGCCTGACAGTTGGGACGTTCTGGCGCGGGTGTGATT
>CBIHMP010000084.1:0-13128 GCA_966211015.1 uncultured Luteolibacter sp.
CTTCTAAGCCCGGCCCCCGCAATCCCGCCCGATCCCATTTCAAAAGACTTTCATGGACCTTCTCCGTTTCACCACCGCCGGCTCCGTTGACGACGGCAAATCGACCCTCATCGGCCGCCTCCTCTACGACTCCAAATCGATCTTCGAGGACCAGCTCGAGGCCATCGAGGAAACCTCCAAGCGCCGCGGGGACGGTCATGTGGACCTCGCCCTCCTCACCGACGGCTTGAAGGCCGAGCGGGAACAGGGGATCACGATCGATGTGGCCTACCGCTACTTCGCCACGCCCAAACGGAAATTCATCATCGCGGATACGCCGGGGCACATCCAGTACACGCGGAATATGGTGACGGGGGCCTCCACCGCGAACCTCGCCATCATTCTCGTCGATGCACGCAAGGGCGTGATCGAACAAACGAAACGCCACAGCTTCATCGCAAACCTCCTGCGTATCCAGCACGTCGTGGTGGCGGTGAACAAGATGGACCTCGTGGACTACTCGCAGGAGGTTTACGACCAGATCGTGAAGGATTACGAGGCCTTCGCCTCCCGTCTCGACAATATCGTCGATATCACCCCCATTCCGATCTCCGCGCTGAATGGCGACAACGTGGTGGACAAGTCCACGAAGATGCCTTGGTTCCAAGGACCCTCGCTGCTCTATCACTTGGAGCATGTGTATGTGGGGGGGGAGGAGAACCACGTCGATGCGCGTTTCCCCGTGCAGTGGGTGATCCGCCCGCAGAGCGACGAGTGGCATGATTTCCGCGGCTATGCCGGGCGTGTCGCCGGCGGGGTCTTCAAGCCGGGCGATGAGATTTCCGTGCTGCCCTCGGGCTTCACCAGCCGGGTGAAAGCGATTCAAACCGCGGACGGACATCTGGAGGAGGCCTTCGCCCCCCAGAGTGTGACCCTTACCCTCACCGACGAAATCGACATCTCCCGCGGTGACATGATCATCAAGCGGAACAACCCGCCGAAGGTTTCGCAGGATCTCGAAGCAATGGTCTGTTGGTTTTCAAACAAGCCGATGGCTTCCCGCGCAAAGCTCCTGCTCCGCCACACGACCCGGGAAATGCAGGCGATCGTCAGCGAGGTGAAATACCTGGTGGATATCAACACGCTCCACAAGGTGGAGGGCGCGGGGACATTCGCCATGAATGACATCGGCCGCATCACCTTGCGCACCGCGCAGCCCGTGATCCACGACTCCTACCGCCGGAACCGCCAGACCGGTTCCTTTATCCTGATCGATCCCGGTTCGAATGAGACCGTGGCGGCAGGCATGATCATCTGATCGCTTTTTCAGGACGGCCCGGAGCGGGGCCGATCATTAGCATGTCCCTCTCCCGCCTGGCACAGAGCTGGATCAAGGGCGCGGCCTACCGCTGCGGCTTCAGCTTGAAGAAGCTGCGGCCCGCTGCGCGGCTTGCGGGTCCCGCCGGCGATTTCACCGGGAAAGTGCGTCCCCTGCTGCATCGGGTGGATCCGTATGCGGGATTCGATTGGCAGTCATGGCCGGATGACCGGTCCGGCTGGGGCTCGGACTCGGCGGCCTTCGGCGAACTTGTCGCGGAGATCCGTCCGTCCCGCATCATCGAGGTGGGAACCTGGAAAGGCGGTTCGGCGCTGACCCTGGCGGAGCACGCGGAGTCTTGCGGACTGGATGCCGAGATTATCTGCGTCGATACGTGGCTGGGAGCTCTCGAAATGTGGACGGACCCGGACGATCCGGGCCGCCACGGGGCGCTGGGTTTGAAACACGGCTATCCGACTCTCTATTACCAGTTTCTCGCCAATGTTTGCCGGGCCGGCCGACAGGGCCGCATCACGCCTTTCCCTGTTCCCTCCGTCACGGCCGCCCAATGGTTTTCTCTCCGGGGAGTCCAAGCGGACTTGATCTACATCGACGGTAGCCACGAGGAGGAAGACGTTTATCAAGATCTGGTCTCATACTGGGATCTCGTGCGGCCTGGGGGTGTCCTCTTCGGAGATGATTGGGCATGGGACGGGGTGCGGCTGGCGGTGCAGCGCTTTGCGGCCGAGGGTGGCCTGACAATTGCCCACCGGCACGATAAGTGGGAGCTGGGTCGCAAAGCTTGAGGCCCTCTTCCTGATCCGATGAAATCGATTCTGCTGATCCTAATCCGTTTTGCAGGACTGGCGTGGTGTCGGCTCCACGGAGTTCGACCGGGGAAGAGAAATCTAATTCAAGGGCTACCCCGGATCCGGCGGAAGGGCGGGACCATCACCCTCGGCGACGACGTAACCATCAATAGCGCAGGATGGTCGAATCCTCTGAATGACGGGAGGCGGACGGTGCTTCACGCTGGATCAGGAGGCAGGATTGTCCTTGAAGACGGTGTTGGCATTTCCTCCTCGCGACTTATTTCCTATCACGAGATCATCCTTGGGCGACGCTCGTTGTTGGGAGCAGGATGCTTGATCTGCGACTCCGACATGCACGAGGTGCCCCTCGGCAGCGGGAATCCGGTCCGGACCGCTGCGATCCACATTGGCGAAAGAGTATTTATCGGTGCAGGTTGCACGATCCTAAAGGGGGCTGTGATCGGGAACGGGGCCGTGATCGGAGCGGGATCGGTGGTCTCAGGGCAGATCGAGGCTGGAACGCTTGCGGCCGGGAATCCAGCGAGGCTGGTGCGGCGGATCGAGTGAGCCGGGAGCTGAAGCCGTTATTTTTCTTCTGGTAACGACAGGAGGGCAAACCATCGTCCGCCGCTACGGCATTTCGAGTAAAATGGAGTCGAGTCAGATCAAGGGCCTGTTTATCATCGTCATCGCGGCTCTGCTAGCGATCTACCTAGGTATTGCAGCCGCCACCGCTCAAACCGAAGCCGTCGCTTGGGTTGTGGGTTTGGCGGGAGTCGTTTTCGTTCTCGCGCTAGGAAAGAATGTATGGGTTCTGTTGCCCGCCACCTTGGGCTTGCAGGGCGCGATCAATTTCCTGCCCGGCTCGCCGCCGCCTTGGACCCTGTTCACCGGGATTGTCGTGGGCATGTTCATCATCCGGTTCGCCTTGCACCGTCAGGATTTTGTCTGGAGGTTCAATTGGCTGGATGTCGCGGTACTGCTCCAGCTCGCGGCGGTGGGGCAGGCTTTTGTTAGAAATCCCACCGGCCTGATGGTGATGGGCGGAGATACCGCCGGAGGGAAGCCCTACTTCCTTTTCGGCATCGCGGTGATCGCCTACTTCTGCATGGCCCTCGCCAGGCCGAACGAGAAGATGATCCGTTGGGCGATCATTTCGGGGATAGTACTCTTCATTCTGGATGGAGCAGTTCTGACGGTCTCCGATTGGATGCCGGCGTTTGCTTCCTTGGTAATTCCCATCTATTCCAATGTAAATCTGGCCGCGGCTTACGGGCAGGAAATAGCGACCGACCTTTCAGCGGTCCGGGGAGGAATAGGATTTTCCCAGTTGGGCCGGGGCCTCGCGTTTCCCGTCTTATGCATGGCCCGCCCATTGATGACCTTGAATCCGCTCAAACCTCACCTTTTTGTCCCGTTGGTGGTCGGATGCGGCTTGGTTTTGCTCAGCGGATACCGTTCCGTAATCGCCTATCTGGCGGTCACTTACATCGTCGTCGCGCTATTGCGTAGAAAGATGATGGATGTCATCGTGGTGGGATTCGCCGGATTCCTTGGACTTGCCATCATCGTCGCGACTGGGACCGTCCAGAACCTGCCTTTCGGTGCGCAGCGGGTGCTCTCCGTGCTTCCCGTGGAGGTCGATAGCATGGCGGAGAGAGACGCGGATCAAAGCACCGAGTGGCGGGTAGAGATGTGGAAATTGGCGCTCGGGACCGACGACTTCATTAAGAACAAATGGCTGGGAGATGGCTTCGCCCTCAGTTCCCGGGAAATGAAGGCGATCCTTGAAAGAGCGGCCGGCTACGAAAATTACATGAATTCGTCGCAGGAGCAGGCGCTCGCGAAGGGGAGCTATCACGGCTTCCACGTGGAGACCATCCGGTTCACCGGTGTCTTGGGACTGCTCCTTGCTCTCGTCCTGATGATCGTGGCCTTCCGCTGCGCCTGTCGTCTGATCCGTTTCTTCCGCGGAGATCCCCTCTTCCCGTATGTGATTTTCGTCGCGATACCGTTCCTGATCTATCCGTTCTGGGCCATGCTGATTTTCGGCGCGTACCGGGCGGAGTTTCCGCAATTCATCGCAATGGCAGGCCTGCTGAAGATGATCGAGAACCTCGCAATCGCGAGGAATGCCGCGAAAGTTCCGCTTCCCGATGCCTCATCCCAACAGGCGCCTCCTCGGGCTGTCGGGAATTTGCCGTTTCCGGAAGGAAGAGGTATTCGCGCCCGGGGTTAGGACATGGGCGGGCACGATGGCAGCTTGGCGAGCCGCGTTTCGGGGAGTGCAACCGCGTCCCGGCGGGAGGCATCTTGATCCGAAGGACCGCGACATCGTTTCATGAGGTTTCTCCGCTATCTGCGCAAGAGTCCGACGGCAAAGAATGCCTCCGCCTCCTATTTCGCGACCCTCTCGATGGGAGTGTCGGCGTTTGTTTCGATTCCGATCGCCGTCCATTTCCTGAAGAAGGAGGAAATCGGCCTGTGGGCGGTGGTCAGCGCGGTGGTCAATTATCTGACCTGGATGGATCTGGGTATCGGGGACGGTATCGGACGTAAGATCGCCGCATCGGTAGCGGCGAAGGACCGGGCGGAAATCAACCGCTGGTGGACGGTAAGCATCTTTGCCCTGAGTCTGCTTGGAATGCTGCTGGTGGTGGTCGGGGGAGCATTGACTCCTTGGATGATCAGCGTATTCGAGGTTCCATCGCAGCTCACATCCCAAGCCTATATCCTCTTCCTCGGCTCGATCGTCCTCGTGGGAATCGGGCTTCCTTATCGGGGTGCTCCCGGCCTCCTCACTGCGCAGCAACGGTTTCATTGGGTTTCCTTGGCCCAAGGGATTGCTCCTTGGATCAGCATTCTATTTTTCTACCTCACGCTGCGATCGGGGTGGGGCATGGTGTCGTATGTGGCGGGCATGGCGGCGACCGTCGTCTTTACGGGGATTCTTTACGGCTTTTTGATTTACCGCGGCCCGGAGAAACCCGGGTGGGATCGGCGCGGTGTCACAGTCGGGCGGCTGAAAGAATTGCTGGGGCTCAGCCTCAATATTAGCGTCATGGGGATCGTGGAAGCGGTGTTCTCCACGCTTCCCGCCATCATTCTGGCCCGCTACGGGGGTCTTGCGGCGGTGCCGATCTATACCATCACCAGCCGCGTGCCCATGTTTCTTGCCGGCTTGGTGAGGCGGACTCTCTGGGCCTTCTATCCCCGGCTTCTGCGGCTACACGTGACGGACCAGAGAGAGGCTCTCCTCCGGAAGCACCGGTATGTCGGCCTGCTTACCGCTGCCGTTGCCCTCATCGCGGCTGGCGGGGTTTTGGGATTCAACCGGATGATCGTGGAGCTCCTCGCGGGTCCCGGCTTCTATGCGGGAGCGGCTACCGATGCGGTGCTCGCCTGCATCGTCCTGCTGGATCCCGTCAGCCGCGTTTTCCTGTGCCTCTTGTACCTCAGCGGCACCATGGGCCGGGTGGCTCTCGTCTCGGTAATGGCCATCGTGGCAGCGGTGATATTTTCGGTGTTCAGCTACCGGCATCTCGGACTTCCAGGCTTGGCGGGAGCGATGGCCATTCTACCCCTGGCGATGGGCACGTACGGTTACTTCCAAGGCCGGAGAGGCGGCAATTTCAAGCGCGGCGAGGTTTCACTGGCCTCGGCGGCGATAGCAGCGGGCGGCTGTGGGACGCTCGTACTTCTTTCCGTTGTTTTCCCCGGTATCTGGGAAAGCGGAGGAAACGCCTTACAGATATTCGGGAAGGCAATATCGATCCCGGGTGCGGCTACTGTTGCGATAGCTTGCATCCTCATTTCAGCAGGCGGTTTCCTGGGATTCAACTCCTTACGTCGTTTGCGCGGTTGAAGAAATGCTTCTCCTCTACCTCCTTCCATCAGTTCTCCATGTATGAGCCGAATTAACCATCTCCCGTATCAGATTGATCCCAGGTCCGATCGTAATCATTACTATGAGACACTGTGGAAGCTGAAGGCTCTCGAGCTCTTGCGGCAGCATGAGCCGCAGGTGTCGGGATGGTCGCTTCTCGACTACGGCTGCGGCCGGGGAGAGACCCTTAAGCTTGCCCGCGAAATGGGGATGACCGTGCGTGGGACGGACCTCGATCCGGAATGCGTGCGGCTCTCATCCGAGTTCGGCCAAGTGGATCTGCTGGACCTCTCCGATCCCGTCGCTCAACTGGGGAAGGAGGCGTACGATGTCGTCGCATGCTTCCATGTCCTTGAACACGTGCCGAACCCGAGGGAGACGCTTAACCATTTGCGTGAGATGGCTCGCCGGTATGTATTGGTAGCAGTACCGAATCTTGCTGGAATTCCGGACCTGCTGCGCCCTGGCCGAAATGTTGTGCAAGTCAACGAGGGACATCTGCAGTCTTGGAATCACTCGCACTTCCTAAACTTGGCGGAGCGCCATTGCGGGCTCAAGCATGTTGCATGGGGCTTCGACCACGTAAAAGTTCCAGTGGCCAGCAACCTCGTGTTGAAGGTGCTGGGACAAGAAGCGACGATCTCGCTTGAGACGGGACTGTTCAGGAGGCTGTTTCCATATCAATCGACCTCTATCATCGGACTATTTAAAGTCGCCTCCTGAGAGCGGATGTCCGGGTTTCGGAGCTCGACGGGGACCTTCAGCCAAGGGGCGATAGAGCTATGAGTATTGTGCGAAAACGGATCGCGATACTAGCGGATTTCCCGTGGAGTTATTTCGCGGAAGGAGCGGTTGGCCGGGGAGGTGGCCAGGGTTCTACATGGCTCGTTCAGCTAGCCGATGAGTTCTCGAAATCCCGGGACTACGAGTTTCATTGGATCAGCTTGGATCGGAGCGGAAGTATCCAAAAAATGGAATCCCGCTCTTGGAATGGACAGATGTTTCATCGCATTCCGGCGATCAAGCTTTCGTTCGATCTGCTTGCCGGTTATAGATTCTCCCGAAGGAGATTGAAAGCTGCTCTCACGCGAGTCGATCCGGCTCTCGTTCATTGTTGGGGATCCGAGCGCGCGTATCCCGTGATATGCTCGGGCTCCAAGGTGCCAACCGTCTTCTCATTGCAAGGTATCCTCCATCATTTGAGCAGCTTGGATCTCCTTCCTGCTATCTGGCAGTGGCGGGCTATTTCTAAATGGGAGGCCCGTTATCTCAGTACAGCGACCGTGGTGACCTGCGAGTCCAGTTGGGGAGCGGAGGTCGTGAAGAGGACTTTTCCCACGATTGATCTCCGCAAAGTGGAGTATGGCGTGCATCCTTCCTTTTTTAACGTGAGATGGCAACCTGAGGAGCAGGAATCCTATGCTCTCTTCGTCGGGACCCTAAACCGTGGCAAGGGCATCGATACCCTGATAGAGGCCATGTCCCGTCTTCCCCACCGGCGCTGGCGGCTGAAGGTCGCCGGAGACGGTCCTCTACGTGAAGTACTGGAGGCCCGGAACATTCCGGGAATCGAATGGTTGGGCTTAATTCGCTGGGATGAACTCAAAGCCCGGCTCTCAAAAGCGACTTGCCTCGTCTTGCCTACTTTGGCGGATACCAGCCCGAATGTAGTGAAGGAAGCACGGGTTGTAGGTCTGCCCGTGATTACTTCCCCGCACGGGGGGCAGACGGATTACGTGTGGGACGGTGAGAACGGCTTCATCGTTGACCCGAGCGATCCGGATCAAATCGCGGCGGCGCTGTCGAAGCTGATGGACGATCCTGAACTTTCAAAGACGATGGGGGCATGTCGGCTTGAGGAAAACCGGGACTATTTGCGTCCGGCAAGGACGGCCGAAGGGTTCCTGCGGATTTACCGCGAATTGCTCGCCTGAGGTTCGAAACCCGCTCCATCGTATGAAGAAGCTACATTTTGCCCTCAGCCTTGCGAGCTGCATGTTAAAACTCGGTGTGCGGAGGGTTTGTACTCTCCGCCCTATCTTGGCGTTCGCGATGGTCCGGTTGCTCAAGCGCGATGCCCGCCTGGTTCTGCTACCGGAACGTCGCCCGCTCCTCTTACGAGGAGGGACGAGCGATGCGGAAGTCTTCTTTGATATCTTCGGATCCGGCTCCTACGAGCTTCCCTATCCGGAGAGCGTGAGGACAATCGTCGATGGAGGGGCAAACGTGGGTTATGCCGCGGTCTGGTATGCCCGACGGTTTCCGGAGGCGCGCATCTTCGCGGTGGAGCCGGATCTTTCCAATCTCCGGGCGCTGCGGGAGAATGTGCAAGGATTGGACAATGTGACCGTCGTTGAAGGAGCCGTCTGGTACGAGAAGCGGAAACTGCGGATTCTCGACCCCACGGCAAGCAGCTTCGCGGTACAGGTGGGCGAGACCGGGGCGGGCACGGAGGTGGACGCGCTTCGGGTCGAAGACCTTTTGAATATGGCACAGGTGCAGCGCGTCGACATTCTCAAGCTGGATATCGAGGGTGCGGAAAAGCCGCTGTTCGAGCACGCCCGCGCGTCGTGGCTCGATGCGATAGGATCCATCGTTATCGAGTTTCACGATACTCCTGCTGCCCTCTGCGCAAGGGCATTCTACCAAGCTCTCGGTGATCGGCCGTTCTTGCAGAAGCAGCGGGGTGAAAATACCTTCGTCCGCTTGCTCGGAGATATCGCTCCCGTCTCCTGATCATGGCCAGATGGTACACGGGTACGCCGCGGAATTTCAGAGGCGACGAGACTTATTTTGCCCGTGAATCCGGATTGACCTGCCGTGGCCTTCAAAAGCTCGGGCATGATTCCCGCGCGATCATGCCAGGTCTCCCGATGCCAGACGACCTGCCGGACCTGATCCGCGCCACCAAGGAAGAACTTGCGAGCCCTGTCTGGTGGGAGGGGCTGGGTCTGGAGGGCATGATCTTCTACACTTGGGGATCACCCCGCTACGCCCGGATGGTGAGTGCAGCCCGAAGTGCGGGAGTTAGAGTGGCGCAGGTTACCGATACGCAGGGAGTTTTTTCACCTCTGTCCGATTGGAAAGCGCATCTCGGGGCGGAAAGGGTCCACTATTGGCACGAACCGCGTTGGAAGCAGACGGCCCGGACCTTGGCAAAAATCCCTGTTAGCCATACGGCCAGGATTCTCACGCGGGATATTCCCACCGCACGCGCCATCGCCGGGAGCGAATTCTTCTTGGTCTCCACTCCGCAGGCGGAGGCGCGCTATCGCTCTTTTGTCTCCCGGCTTGTCGGGACGGATGCTGCCCGAAAAGTGCGGTTCATTCCCGTCCCTGTAAATTTCCACTTCCGTTTCGATCCCGCGGCGGACCGCAAGGAAGACGAGGTTCTCGCCGTCGGCAGGTGGGACAGTTTGCAGAAGCGGACTCCCTTGCTGCTGGAAACCATTTCGCTGGCCATCGACCGGTGCACGGCCTCTTTCCGGATCTTCGGAAAGATCCCCCCGGAGATGGAGGCGTGGTACGCCTCGCTGAATGCCCGGGCTAAATCGAGGGTGATCTTGGAAGGAGTCGTGCCGAATGCCGTGGTCGCAGAAGCGTACAAGCGGGCCAAGGTAATGCTGGTAAGCTCCGCTTACGAAGGGTGTCACAATTCTTCCGCGGAGGCCGTTTGTTCCGGTGCGAGTGTGGTCGGCTGCCGTTCTCCCTTCCTCAGTGTTCTGGAGTGGCACTGCTCAAAGGGTTCCGGCCGCCTCGCGGACAAGCCCTCGGCTCGAGCACTTGCGGATGCGCTATGCCAAGAGCTCGAATGCTGGGACACCGGCGGTCGGGATCCGGGGCGCATCAGCATGGATTGGATGCCCGATTTCAGGCCGGATCTCGTCGCGAAGAAGATACTGGATCTCTTTTCAACCGGTTCTTGAGCCCGGGAGGAGGTTTCCCGTCAGGCAGCCCGAATCATTTCAATGGCCAAGACATCCATCGTGATCGTCGGTCAGACGCCTCCGCCTTGGCACGGGCAGGCGGTCGCCACCGCCATGCTTTTCGAGCACCGGTGGCAGGACCTGGACGTGGCTTGCGTCCGGATGGCGTACAGCGATGAGATGGAGAGGATCGGGAAGGTGGATCTCCGCAAGATCCGGCATCTCTGGCAGTTGGTCCGCGAGACGCGCCGATTGCTGAAAGCCCGGCCGGGGAGCATCCTGCTCTATCCGCCGGCCAGTCCCCATTGGGTCCCCTTCCTGCGGGATGTCGCCTATCTTTCTTGCGTCCGCTATCTGGCGGGAAAGACGGCATTCATCTTTCATGCCGGCGGTTTCGGGGAGTTCATGGCGGGCTCGCGCGTGCGATCCTGGCTCGCGCGGAAAGCTTACGGGCGTCCCGAGCTGTGTCTGGAGGTGGCGAAGGAAGAGGTACCGCCGCACAGGGTGCTATCCGCGGATCGCTGGTGCTGGACGCCCTACGGGATAGAAGTCCCCGGGGTTTCCCGGGTGGCGAAAGGTCCGGAGGATCCCGCCGTCGTTCTTTTCGTCGGCAGTTTGCAGGAAGGGAAGGGAGTGCTTGAAGTCCTCCGCACGGCCGCGGTGCTGAAAGGGCGGGGGAAAGAAGGCAACTTCAGATTCCGTCTCGTCGGCAAATGGTTTTCCGAGGGCTTTCGCAAGAAAACGCTGGCCTTAGTCTCCGAGCTTGGTGTCGGCGGAATGGTGGAATTTCCGGGTCAATTGACCGGGGATGAGAAGTGGGAGGCGTTCCGGCGGGCGGATATCTTTTTCTTCCCCACCCACTACGCCTCCGAGGCATTCCCCATCGTGGTGATCGAGGCCCTCGGCTCCGGTCTTCCCGTGGTGGCCACGGACTGGCGCGGAGTTCCCTCGATTGTCGAGGGATGCGGGGTAGCCGAGATCCTGCCGATCCGCCAGCCGGAAGCATTCGCGGATGGACTGCTCTCTGTCCGCGAGCGTCTGGGCGATGCACCCGGGATCGCGGAGAAGGCCCGCGGCTTCTACGAAGGGCGCTACCTCCCTGCCCATTTCCTCAAGAGGGTAGAGGATGAACTGCACGTGCTGGCTCCCTCGTCCCCTGAGGACCATGTCCCGGGCCGCCCGAATTCTCCGGGGCATTCCCTGGAAGTCCTCCAGGTCTTCAATCAATATCTCGAACGCGGCGGGGAAGAGCTCTGGGTGGACGAGGTGCTTCGCCTCGCCCCCGACGATGTAAGGGTGAGCAATCTCCGCTTTCAGAGCAGGACTTGGACGGAGCGTGGCAAGCCCAGCCGGCTGCGACAGGCCCGGCTTCTCTGGAATAATCCGGGCTCCCGGGAACGCCTGCGGGAAGAAGTCATCCGGATGAAGCCGGACGCCCTGGTCTTCCACAACGTCCTGCCGGTGGGCTCGTTCGGCCTCTATGAAGAGGCTTCTTCTCTCGGCATTCCGGTAGTCCAGTATATCCACAATTTCAGGCCTTTCAGTCCTTCGGGAACCTTGTGGGTGAACGGAAGGACCAATGACGGGGCCCTTCGGGGAAAGGTTCTGCC
The DNA here is from genome assembly GCA_966211015.1 of uncultured Luteolibacter sp. Lineage (GTDB taxonomy): Bacteria > Verrucomicrobiota > Verrucomicrobiia > Verrucomicrobiales > Akkermansiaceae > Haloferula. The sequence continues at coordinate 11,532 of CBIHMP010000084.1, forward strand.
GGAGGTAGTGAATGCCGCGTGGGAAGGGTCCTTTCCACGCACTGCCCTGCTCGCGTGGTACCTCGCCAGGTTCCGGCGGCGCGGCGGGCTGGATCTTGTCCGCCGTTGGGTCGCGGTTTCGGAGTTCATGCGCTTGAAATTCATCGAGGCCGGCATCCCCCCGGAGCGGATCGTCACGCTCAGGCATTGCTGGCAACCGGGGAATACCGATCCGCAGGCAGAGGAAGGGGACTACTATCTCTTTCTCGGCCGGCTCGTGCCGGAAAAGGGATTGCCGGTCCTGCTGGAATCATGGCGCCGCTTGGAAGATCACCTCGGGTCCGCCTGTCCCCGTCTTATTATCGCGGGAACCGGGCCGGAGGAGGCACGCATCCACAATCAGACGATGCGTTCGCGTAACGTACGCTTTGCCGGCTTCGTAAGCGGCCGCGAGAAGGCCGACCTGCTTCAACATTGCCGCGGCCTGGTAATGCCTTCGCTCTGGTGGGAACCGCTCGGCCTGACGGTTTATGAAGCATATGATTTCCGCCGCCCGGTGCTTGCAGCTCGCTCCGGCGGACTTACCGAGACTGTTATCGATGGGCAGACTGGCCTGCTCCATGAACCGGGGTCCGCTGATTCGCTAGCCCAAAGTGTCATCGCATTGGAGGCCGCCGGGCCGGAAGCCCGGAGCCGTATGGGAAATGCCGGAAGGGAGTGGCTTGAAAAGGAGGCCGATCCGGAGGATTGGAAGAAGTCCTTCCGTGATATCATCGCCCAATCGATCCACCGGTAGAATCTGCTTCGACACCAAAGATCATGAGCATTACGATCAAAAGGCTGAAGCTCGCCGTAAAACATCTGCTGGGGAAGGATCTATATCTGAAACCGGATCAGAGAACAGCGACGCGCTTCTACGGGAGCCCCTACGGCGGCTGGGCCCTACCTGAGGGAGTCGTGAATGCCGGATCGATTATCTACTCTTTCGGCATCGGCGAAGATGTTTCCTTCGACCTAGCCTTGATCGAAGCCACCGGGTGCAGGGTCTTTGGATTTGATCCCACCCCGAAGTCCCTGCGGTGGGTGGAAGGAAATGTCAGAGAGCATAAATTCGTCATCCGGCCATGGGCGCTGGGCGCAAGTGATGGCGAACTCGAGCTCTGGTTGCCAAAAAATCCGGAGCATGTCTCCGCGAGTTGCCGACCGTCGGAAGCCACGTCCCACGACAGCTTCGTGGCGGAATGTAAGTCGCTCGAATCGGTGATGAGAGAACTGGACCACGCGAAGGTGGACGTTCTCAAGATGGACATCGAAGGTGCGGAGTACGAAGTTCTGCGTTCGCTTGCGAACGGGGCGGTGCTTGATCGGATCGGACACTTGTTGGTCGAGTTCCATCATTGGATGCCCTCCTTCAGAAGAGAAGATACCCTGAGCGCCATCAGATCGCTGAAGGGGAGAGGATGGGTGATCCAATGGGTTTCAGAGTCCGGCCATGAGGTGCTTTTCGGACGATCATAGCTCAAATTACGTCCTGTCGAAGGGCGTTGTTCTAGATTTATGAATAAAACAGCATTTCATGTTCCTTGGATGGATTGTATCAGGGGGGGGGCTGGGATTA
>CBIHMP010000085.1:0-13066 GCA_966211015.1 uncultured Luteolibacter sp.
AGACGAGGCCGTAATTATGGACGCGCGCCAAGCTGGCGATTTCCCCGCAGATGAGCTGGAAAATTTCGGTATTCCCCAGGTCCGGCACCAGCAGCGCCAGGAGATTGGAGGTGGGGGAGTTTTCCCGACCGGGTTTTGCGAAGGTGCCGGAGCCGGCGCGACGCTCGACCAAGCCCTCGTCGCCCAGCAAGGCGAACGCCCGTGCAACCGTCGGTCGCGAGACGCCGAAGCGCCTTACGAGTTGGGCTTCGCTGGGAAGCCGGCCTTCGCGTCCGTAGCGGCCGGCGAGAATCTCCTCCCGGAGCTGGCGCGCCACCTCCCGGAACCGCACCGAGGAAGCATTCGGGTTTTCCATGGTTACAAGTTGCCCTAGCTGTCATGTCAGGAATATGGCGGAGCTGGCAATCTGGATTTTGCAGATTCGTCGGGATTGAAAAGCATCCGTCACTGCTTTCGTTCCTTCTCTCATGCTCATGCGTGCCATTTCCCTATTGTCCCTGCTTTCCCTGTGCGGGTCTGCCTTGGCTGCGGACGACCTGCTCGTAGCCGATTTCGAAGGATCCGACTTCAGCGGCTGGAGAGTCAGCGGGGGAGCCTTCGGCAAGGGACCCGCGAGAGGTGCCCTGGATGGCCAGATGCCGGTGGAAGGGTTCCGTGGCAAGGGGTTCGTCAACTCCTATCACGGGGGGGACGAGACCTCGGGAACGCTGGAATCCCCGGTGTTCACCATTGCGAGGAAGCACCTCAACTTCCTAATCGGCGGGGGCGGTTTTCCGGGGAAGACCTGCATCAACCTGATCTCCGACGGAAAAGTGGTACGTACGGCGACCGGCCCGAACCGCAGCCCCGGAGGAAGCGAGCGCCTGGCTTGGGAGAGCTGGGACGTCTCCGAATTCCTGGACCGGAAGGTGTCGGTGGAGATCGTGGACTCGCAGGCGGGCACCTGGGGCCACATCAACGTGGATCATCTGGTCCAGAGCGACAAGCCGGCCTCCCTGTCGATCCGGAAGGAATTCACCGTCGGTCAACGTTACCTGATCTGGCCAGTGACGACGGACACCGCTCGCAAGCGGCGGTTTTTCCTGACCTTGGAAGGCGAGGAGGAGCCGCTGATGTTCTCGGATATCTGCCTTTCAGCCAACCCCGACTTCTGGGTCTTCACCGATCTCTCCGCCTATCAGGGCAGGAAGGTGACCGTTACGGGAAAGATCCCGGGGGAATTGGAGGAAGCTTGGTCGAAGGTTGCCATCAGTGCCACCTTTCCCGGCGAAGAGGAGCTGTACCGGGAGGCGTTGCGGCCGCAGTATCACTTCACTAGCAGGCGCGGCTGGCTCAACGATCCCAACGGCCTCGTGTGGGCGGACGGAACCTGGCATCTCTTCTATCAGCATAATCCCTACAATCACGGCTGGGACAACATGCATTGGGGGCACGCGACCAGCAGCGATCTTTTCCACTGGAAGGAGCGCCCGCCGGGTCTCTTCCCCGATGCGGAGGGATACATGTACTCGGGCTCCGGCTTCGTCGTGCCGAAAGAGCGGACGACGCTGCCGGTCGAGGGCGAAAAGGCGCTTGTCCTTGCCTACACGGCTGAAGGAACGCGCAGTTATGTGCCGGGTCGCAAAACCGAGCAGGCGCTTGCCTTCAGTAACGACGGGGGGCGCAGCTTCGAGAAATTCGCGGGCAATCCGGTGGTCCCGCATATCCGCGCGGAGAACCGCGATCCCAAGATCTTCTGGCATGCTCCTGCCAAGCACTGGGTGATGACCCTCTACTACGACGGGAATGACTATGGTATCCATACTTCGCCGGACCTCGTGAAGTGGACGAAGACCTGCGATTACAAGATTCCGGGGGAGGGGGAGTGCCCGGACATGTTCGAGCTGCCGGTGGACGGGGATGCGAAGAACACGCGTTGGGTTGTTTGGGGTGCCAACGGCAAGTACATGCTAGGCAGCTTCGACGGGCTGGAGTTCAAGGCGGAAAGCGGGCCGCATCGCCACTACTTCGGCAGCGCCTATGCGGGGCAGTCCTATGACAATGCTCCCGAGGGCCGGCGCGTGCATATCGGCTGGATGCGCGACAGCGGAGCGGGACTGCGCGGAGCGCCCTTCAACCTGCAGATGACCTTGCCGATGGATTTCACCCTGAGAAGCCGCGGCGGGGCGGTCCGGCTCTGGGCGGAACCGAGCCGGGAAATCATCGGATTGCGGGAGCAGACGAAGGAATGGAAGGATCTGACGGTGGGCCGCGAAGATCCGGATCCCCTGGGCGATTTCGAGGGCGGACAGTTTGAAGTGGAAGCGGTAATCGATGCAGGTTCTGAAGCCGTTGAAATGGGTTTCCGGATTTTCGGGGATCATGCCGCGCTATGGAAGAAGTCGGATCAAAGTTTCACCGGTGTGGAGGGGCCGGTGGTGCCGGAGGATGGCAAGCTCCACATCCGTCTCTTCGTGGACACCGTCTCGCTGGAGGTTTTCGTGAACGGCATCTACACGAGCCGCTATCTGCGCCAGACGCCGGGCCTCAAGCCCGTCCGTATCGCGTCGGAAGGCGGTGCCGTTCGCTTCGAGTCGCTCAAGATCCACACCCTGCGCAGCGTCTGGCGCTGATTCTCGAACTCGATGAAACCCTTGATCATTGGCCTCACGGGTCCGGTCACTTGGTCGCCTGCCGATCCCGGGGATTTGGCCGACGGTGGTGGTGCGGTCGCCTGCACCGTTCCCGGAGACGCAGGGAAAATTTTCGTCCGAATCCTCGTGACGATTCCGCAGGAAGGCGCTTGAGGTAGGTGCGCCATCGCCGGAGCGCGCCTCCCAAGGGCGTCCGGACCACCGCTCGCATTACCCATGAACAAGCTTCTTATCTGGTCGCTAACCTCGGCATTGGCAGGTTTTCTTTTCGGATTCGACACCGTGGTGATCTCCGGTGCCGAGCAGTCCCTCCAGCGGATGTGGGGGCTCAGCGATTTCATGCACGGGCTGGCGATGTCTTCCGCATTGTGGGGTACGGTCCTGGGTGCCTTGTTAGGCGGGTGGCCTACGGATCGTTTCGGGCGGCGGAAGACCCTGCTATGGATCGGCGTGCTGTATTTTGTTTCTGCAATCGGCTCGGCCTTCGCGCCCGAGGTCTGGTCGTTCACCCTGGCGCGTTTCATCGGTGGCCTGGGAGTGGGTGCCTCGACGGTCGCCGCTCCACTTTATATATCCGAAATCGCCCCCGCCGAGCGCCGGGGCCGGCTGGCCGGGCTATTTCAGTTCAATATCGTGCTGGGTATCCTCGTGGCGTATCTCTCAAACTGGCTCCTCGGAGGAGTGGGCGAGCACGCGTGGCGATGGATGCTCGGGGTAGAGGCGCTTCCCGCCGTGATTTACGCACTGGCCTGCTTCCGGATTCCGGAGAGCCCGCGCTGGCTCCTCGGCCGCAAGCGGGACCACGCTGCCGCGGTCGAGACGCTGCGGAAGATCTATCCCGACCACAGCCCGGAATTGATCGAGGCCAAGGTGAGCGCCATCGAAAATTCGAGGGACCCGAAAGTGGAAATGGCCGGGTTCTGGTCGCTGAAAAAGCCGATCCTGCTGGCCTTCCTGATCGCCTTCTTCAACCAGCTATCGGGTATCAATGCCATCCTTTACTTCGCGCCGCGCATCCTCGGACTGGCCGGGTTGGAAAATCCCCTGATGGCGTCGGTTGCCATCGGCGTGACCAATCTCATTTTCACCTTCGTAGGGCTGCGATTGATCGACTTCCTCGGCCGCCGGACGCTTCTCTTGATAGGTTCGGTCGGATACATCGCCTCGCTGGGGCTTTGTGCCTGGGCCTTCTCTCACTTCGCGGAATTCGGAGTGATATCGAAGGCATCGGCCCTGAACGATCTGGCCACGAAGTCGATTGAAGCTCCTGCGGAGGTGCCGGCAGAAAAGCTGGCGGCCGCCCGGACGGAGCTATTGGCTGCCGCCGCCGCGCCGGATTACCGCGGGGGAGCCATTGAAATCCCCGAAACGGCCGCTCCAGCCCGTCTTAAGGAGATTTCACAGGCCGCCCAAACTGAGGCGGGGAAGGCTCTGCAAGGCGCGGGGATGCTCGTGCTGATCGGGATCATTGCCTTCATCGCATCCCACGCGGTTGGTCAAGGGGCGGTCATCTGGGTATTCATCGCCGAGATTTTCCCGACCCGCTTCCGCGCAACCGGGCAATCCCTTGGCAGCTTTACCCACTGGTTCTTTGCCGCCGCCCTGACCTTCGCATTTCCTTTGCTCATCAGCTCTCTCGCGGCGTCGATGGTATTTGCGATTTTCTGCGGCATGATGATCCTCCAATTGATCTGGGTGATTTTCCTGGTGCCCGAGACCAAAGCGACCTCGCTGGAGGAGCTCGAAACGCGGATGACGCACTGACCCAGCCTCTCGCGTTACAAACGTGTCACCTTTTCGGTGGCGCATCGGAGATTCCGGGACGGCGCGCCGGAAAAAAAAGCGTGGCAAACTAAACCTGCCATAGGTCCCGGCTGTCTCTGACTGTCCATGACCCAAGAGGACGAAAATATCGAAGAATTTGTACAGGAGCTCACCCGTCACCAGGTGGATCTCTTCTACTTTATCCGCGCCCTCGCGGGAGATGTGCACGCGGCTTACGATATCCGGCAGGCGGTCAACATGGTCCTGTGGAAGAAACGCCACAAATACCGCCCCGGCTCCAGCTTCAAGGCTTGGGCGTTCCAAGTCGCCCAATATGAGGTGAAGATCCACCTCCGGAGGCAACGGCGTTCGATGCTGGTGTCCTTCGACAACAAGCTCCTCGATTTGTTCGTGACGGAATTCACGGACTTTTCCGACGAGCTGCCCGAGCGCCGCCGGGCTCTTTCCAATTGCTTGCGCAAGGTGACGCCGAAGGACGAAGAGCTGCTCCGGCACCGATACTGGACGGGTGGCTCGCTGGAGGCCCTGGCGACGAGCACCCGCCGCAGCACGGGCACCCTGAAGGCCCGCCTTTACCAGCTCCGGGCCTCCCTGCGCAAATGCATCGAACTCCAACTCATGCCTGACACCCGATGAAGCCGGAAAGCAGCACCGAGCAACTGATCCAGGATTTCATCGAGGGCTCCATTTCCAAGGAGGATTTCGAGAAGCTGGAGCGGGTGATGATGAGCGATGCCGGGGTGAGGCGGGACTATTTCGCGCTGATGAGCACCGACCAGATGCTCTCGGACAACTACGAGATGCCGGATCACCTTGCCCTGCACACGCACCTGCTGGCGGGCTCCCAACTTGAGCGCGCGGAGAAGCTCCGCGCCCGCTGGATCTGGGGTGGAGCCATCGCCGCGGTATTGCTGGTGCTAGCGACTGCCCTGCCTTTGTTTCTGCACCGGGAGCCGCTGCCAGCCACCGTTTCCGGCTCCGCCGACAGCTATTTCCTGATCGATGGCGTAACAGTGAACGAGGGCCGCTGGTCGAAGAAGCAGCGGCTGGAAGTGCTGGACGGCGTGGTGGTGGCACAGCTCGATGCCTACACGACGGCCTGTGTGGATGGCCCCGCTCTGATTTTCATGGGGGAGAATGGCCGTGACGTGGATCTGCGCCGCGGCCGGGTCTTTTTCCGGGTCCAGCCGGGGGCGCCGAAGTTCAAGGTGCTCGCCGCCGGTGCCGTCATCCGCCATATCGGCACGGAGTTCGGGGTACGGGTGGTGGAAGGCGGTTCCTGCGAGGTCCACGTGACCACCGGGAAGGTGGAAGTGGATCGGGGCAATCAGAAAGGCCGGTGGGTCTTGAAAGCCGGCGAATCCGCCTCCTGGCTGAACCGCGGGAATACCCGTCTGGATCCGGTGACTGCCACGGATTTCCGGAAGGATCTGCCGGGTGAGACGGTGGTTTTCGAGGACGACTTCAGCGAGCCGGCGGAGACCCCGCTCAAGGACAAGAGGCCGGATGTCGGCGAGCCGTGGGAAGTTCAGATGGAAAGGGTGCCCACCATGGTGGGTGCCGGCAAGCTGGACACCTCCGGCGGGGCCCGCAATCTCAAGGGGAACTTCCTGCCCGAAAGCACACAAAACCATCGTCAGGTGGTACTGATGTCCTTCAGCACCCGCCAGCCTTCGTGGATATGGGACAAGCAGACCCGCCTCGGCGGCATCGAGAAGATCGCGCTACAGACGGCCGATGGCACGGTGATCTGCTCGGTCCAGGCACGGGCCAGCGAGGGTCACCGCTGGAGGCTCCGGGACGAGGGGCGAGGTCTCGAATCCGAACTCACTGGAATCTCCGCCCTGCAGGAGAACGAACTCACGCTCCGCTACGATGCACTGGCGGGAAAGATCACCCTCCATTCCGGGACCTCCACCCAATCCGCGCTGATCGCGGAAGTACCCGCCAGCAGGCGGGCGATGCCGGCATCGCTGGTGATTTGGAACGACGACGGGGGCGATCTCGCGTTGAAGCGGATCTCCGTCAAAATCGTCGATTACCCGTGATTTCCATCCTGAAGCTCTTTTGAGAAGCGAACTTTGAACCGAGATCCCCAGTTGGACTGAGCTTCCTTTCCCGACCCGGCCGGAATTTCCCGGCCTGAGACCAAGCCCGCTGCTTCTGGCCAGCGGAGACCCCTTTGCACGCTCCTCGCGTGTAGCACGCAAGAACTACGTACCCATACCCATGAAAACCCAAGACCCCGCCATCTCCCGCCGAGCATCCCTGCTCCTGGCCGCCCTTTCATGCTGTTCCGCCGCCCTGGCTGCCGAGGCGAGCTTCCAGCACTACCGCTTCACTCCGGTGAAGCTGCGCAACGATACCACTGCCAATAGCATCCAAATGGCGGGATTCGAATTCCTGCATCTCGGCCTGCCGGTTTCATACGCCGGAGCGAGCGCAAGCAACCCCGGCGGCAATACACCTGCCGCCGAAGTGGCGGGAAATCTGATCGACGGCTCCAATGCCAGCAAGTGGCTCGACTTCTTCCGCGGCCCCGTCGTCTTCAGCTTTCCTTCCGCCGTGACCATCGACGGCTACCGCTTCACCACTGCCAATGATGCGATCGAGCGCGATCCGGTGCGCTGGCTCATCGAGGGGAGTCCGGACGGAAGTTCATGGACGGTGCTGGATTACCGCGACGTGGATTTCGCCACACCTACCGACCGCGCGGCGTCTTCGGGCGATATCGCCCTTCCGGAGACCCCGGCGCCTTATGTTTACGATTGGACCGGTGCCGCCAGCTCCGAGTGGAATACCTTGGACGTCAACTGGGACAACGGAGCCGCCACAACGTGGGTCAATGGAGGCACGGAGCTTGCCCGTTTCGGTGCCGGTGTGCCAACCACGCTGACCCTTCCGGAGCCGATTTCCGCCCGTCACCTCGATTTCACCGCGCCCGGCTACCTGATCCAAGGAAACGTGCTCACGCTCACGAATGTCACCCGGATCTCAGGTGACGTCGATGCGGAGGTATCGTCCGAAGTCGCAGGAACCGTCGGTGTGGTGAAGACGGGGAGCGGGACTCTCACCCTTTCCGGCAACAATACCTTCACCGGGCCCCTCCAGGTCCGGGGCGGCGGGATGGTGGTCACCGGTACGAACACCTACGCCGGCACCACCACGGTCACGGGTAGCGGCTCCCTTTCCTTCGCCGGTGCCGCGACCAAGGCGGCAGGTTTTCTGGAGGTGGGCACCGCGCAGGGGAAGGGCACTCTTTTGATCGGAGAGGCCGCTAACCTGGTATTCAACGGCACGCCCGTGGCAGGCACCGGGACCACCGCACCCGGCGCGGGAGTGATCCGGCAGACCGGCGGCACGGCCACCTTCGCGGTCGGCGGTCAATATCTGACGCTCGCGAACACCGTCGGGAGCTACGGCTCCTACGAATTGAGCGGCGGCACGATGTCCACCGTCACGGATGCTGGAATCCGGGTGGGCTGGAATGGCCCGGGGGTTCTCACCCAGAGCGGGGGCTCGCTCACTTCCGGGCGTTGGTTCGCCATCGGGGGAAGCAATTCAGACGGTGTCGCCACCTTCACGGGCGGAACCGCCACCACGATCCCCAATTATCGAATGATCGTGGGTGATCAAACGGGAAGCAGGGGGACGATCAACATCGGGACGGCGCTGGGAGGGACCGCCCTGGTTTCCACAGTCCGTACCGCTACGGGAAATAACGACGGATCGCTTGCGATGGCCGCCGGGACCAACTCCACCGGCATCCTGAATCTTAACGATGGCACGCTGAAACTGCACGGGCGGATCTATCGCCCCACTACCGCCACCGGGAGCACGGCGGTGCTGAACCTGAACGGCGGGATCCTCCAGGCCGGCGCCAACAACGTGGAGATGGCTAACTCCAGCCTCACCGCGGTCCGGATGCTGGCTGGCGGGGTCACCATCGACACCAATGGCAATGCCGCGAGCTTCGCGGCTCCGATCCAAGGCGGCACCGGCAACGGCATCAACATTGCCGGAGGCACTCTGCCGGTGACCTTGGGAGGGAGCGGCTTCGTCGGCGCGCCGGTGGTGACGGTTACCACCGATGGCGGGGGTTCCGGTGCCACCGCAATTGCAACGGTAACCGGAGGGTCCGTGTCGAACGTCCTCATTACCTGTCCGGGAGACGGGTATGAGGCCGGAGACACCGTCAGCTTCCTCTTCAGCGATGCCGGTGGGGACGAACCCGCGGAGATCCTCGACCATGTGCTAACCGCCGGGGATCTGGCACCGAATGCTACCGGGGGGCTTGTCAAAACGGGGGCGGGAGTCCTGACGATGACGCAGCCCTCTTCCTTCACCGGACCCCTCACCGTGGAAGCGGGCAGCTTGCTCGTGAATAGCACGCTCGCGGAAACCGCCGCCACGGTGGCCGCAGGTGCAACATTCGGCGGTAGCTTCAACACCGCCGGATCGGTCGTGGTGAACGGTACCCTGGCGCCGGGAAGCGGGGTGGGATCCGCGCAGGGTAGCTCTTCCCTCACATTGGGAGGTGGAGCCACCTATGAGGCGCAGATCGTGGATTGGGACGGTGCAGCCGGAACCGGCTACGATACCGTGGACTTCGCGATCGTGAGCACCTCGGCCGCGAGCGGCAATGTGCTGACGATCCGGGTGGATGCCACCGGGCTTGTGAATTTTACGGAAAGCGCGCGGGATTTCGTGATCGCGACCGCGGACGCTCCGCCAAGCGGATTCGAAGCCGACAATTGGGCGGTGGATGCGACGGGTTTTCCCGGGACCGGAACGTGGTCGCTTGCTGCGGATGGGAATTCGCTGGTGCTCTCCTATCAGCCGGGCACTTCGGGCTACGGTAATTGGATCGCGAGCTTCCCCGGCTTGCCGGATACCTCGGCCGATGCGGATCCCGAGCTCGATGGGATCGCCAATATCGTGGAGTATGTGCTCAACGGCGCGGCGGATGTCTCTTCCACGGCAATTCTGCCTGAAGCCTCGCCTAGCGGCGACACTCTTGTCTTCAGCTTCGTTCGCCGCGCGGAATCAAAGAGCGATACGACCCAGATCCTCCAATATGGCAGCGATCTGGAGAGCTGGACGGATGTGGTGATCCCCGCAAGTACTGCCGGGAATGTGCAGATTACCCCGGACACTCCTTCCGCCGGATTGGAAACCGTGGTCGTGACCATTCCCGCGGCTGAACAATCCGCCCTCTTTGCAAGGCTGAAAGTGACTCAGCCTTGATCGGGAGATTCCCCGCGCGGGTGGGGTTTCCCGCGCGGGGAAATTCTTTTCACAGCATGCACGGAATCGGCCGTGCATGCCGAAGAAGTGCCGGTCTGCGCTTTTATGCGGTCGCGGACGGCATTTCAATTTGCGCCTCCAGCGGATGCAAAACGCGATAGCGGCGAGGGCGCTTTCTTTTCCGAAAAGGCAGGAACTCAGGAAGGACGGTGATCACCGACCCCTTTTCCCGATGGCATCCGGCGGGCTGGGCTATCCCTGCTGCCGGGGAAGAGCCGTGGCGCATCCTCGCGCAGAAGATGAATCCGTGCGCCCGGAACCCATCCAGAAACAGGAGACCAAAGCCATGTCACGAGGAGATAAAACGAGCTACACCGATAAGCAGAAGCGCCAGGCGGAGCACATCGAGGAAGGTTACGAAGAACGCGGCGTACCGAAGAAGGAAGCCGAGTCCCGTGCCTGGGCCACCGTCAACAAGACCTCGGGCGGAGGCAAAAAATCGGGATCGGGCCGCGGCAAGAAAGAGAACAAGGAGCCTGCCCGCAAAGGCGGGAGAAAGGGCGGGAAAGCCGCTCACGCCAAACACGGGTGAGCCGCTCATGAGCAAGGCGGTACGCGAGATCACGCTTCCGGCAGATGCTTCCCTGACGGAGCTTCGCCGTTTGGCGGCGGATTGCAGGAATTGCCCGCTGTGGAAGCTTGGCACCCAGACCGTCTTCGGCGAGGGGCCGGCGAAGGCGCGGATCGTCATCGTCGGTGAGCAGCCGGGAAATCGGGAGGATCTCGCAGGCCGTCCCTTCGTGGGGCCGGCCGGGCAGTTGCTCGACCGCGCGTTGGAAGAAGCGGGAGTGGACCGCGCGACGGATTGGGTCACCAACGCGGTGAAGCATTTCAAGTGGAAGCCGCGTGGAAAGGTCAGGCTGCACCAGAAACCTTCCGCCGGAGAGATCGATGCTTGCAAGCCGTGGCTCGACGCCGAACTGCGGAAAATCGCGCCGGAGATCCTGATTCTCCTCGGGGCGACGGCAGCCCGTTCGCTGCTCGGACCCCGCGTGAGGGTGACGGTGGACCGCGGGGTGATCGTTGCGCCGGAGCTAGCACCCCGGGTAATCCTGACCGTGCATCCCTCGTCGCTCTTGCGTTCCCGGGACGAGCAGGGGAGAGCGGAGCGCTACCGGGCGTTCGTGTGCGACCTGGCCTTGGCAAAGGGCGGTTGAACCATTCGGGAGAATGAGCGTGGAGATCAGGATCGGCATTTCCGGATGGACCTACCCTCCATGGCGGAAGGTCTTTTACCCGGATGGCCTGCCGCAACATCGCGAGCTGGAGTTCGCCTCCCGCGCCGTCCGGTCGATCGAAATCAACGGCACTTTCTACTCCCTCCAGCGGGCGTCCAGCATCCGGAAGTGGTACGATACCGTGCCAGGAGACTTCAAATTCGCGATAAAGGGCAATCGTTTCATCACCCACATCCGGCGGCTGAAGGACGCCAGCGTGCCGCTGGCCAATTTCTTCGCCAGCGGGCTATTGCAGCTAGGGGAGAAGCTGGGGCCGTTCCTTTGGCAGATTCCCCCGAGCTTGCCTTACGACCGCGACCGGCTGGAGGAGTTCTTCAAGCTCCTGCCGCGCACCAGCGGGGAGGCGGCACAGCTCGCGAGGAAACACGACGGGAGATTGCCCGAAAGGGCCGTGCTAAAGGCGAAATCAGACTTTCCGCTCCGGCACGCGCTGGAGGTCCGCCATGCTTCCTTCCAGACGCCTGAATTCATCGAACTCCTGCGCGAGCATCACGTGGCTATCGTCGTGGCGGACGCCGCCGCGAAGTGGCCTTTCATTGAGGATGTCACCGCGGATTTTGTGTACCTGCGGCTCCACGGCCACGACGAGTTGTACCGCAGCGGCTACACCCCGGAGGCGCTGGACACCTGGGAGCGAAAGATCCGGAGGTGGTCGTCGGGAGGAACGCCTCGGGAAACGGTGCGCCTTGCCCCCGCGCCTCCGCCACGGACGTCCGGCCGCGATGTCTTCGCTTACTTCGACAACGACGTGAAGGTTCACGCCCCATTCGATGCCATGGCGCTCGCCCTGCGGCTCGGCATGGAGCCGGAGTCTCTCCCCGGATTTGAGATTCCCCAAGGTAACGCTGCCGCTTGATCAAGTGGTGCGGCCCGTTTCCAAGGATAGATGAGAAGGCGAGGCAGACAAAGAATGTCGCCCCGCCTTGAGAACAGCCCTGCTAGCGGTCATTTGTTCTTCAACCGGGTCAGCGTCGTGATGTGCTCCCGGAGAGGCGGCAGCAGATAGCTCCGGATCACCGTTTTAATTTCGTCCATCACATCGGGATTGCGGAGCGCCTCCTCGTATTCGTTGATGCCGTGCTCCTCGCCTGTTTGCAGTGCCGTCAGGGCCGGGGATTCTCCCAGCACCTTCGCGGTACCTTCCACGGTTTCCGCGAAATTCCCCCAGATCCCGGAATCCATGGACGGTTCCGCCCCCATTTCGGCGATGTGGTCGCGGAGGCGCGATACGCTGGCCTCGTGATCGAAACGGATGTTTTCCAGAGCGGTGCGTTCCGGCCCGCTGTCAAACTTCGCGATGGCTTGGGTATAGGTCTCCACGGCGGAGAGTTCTCCGCGGAGGAGGCTGTTGCAGACGTCGATGCATTCGTCGGTGGCGTTCATATTTTTTTATGTTGCCGGCTGTTGCCGGGACATTTCCCTCCAGCAATCGGGATACCGGCCGGAACGAGCGCCAGTGCGATGACCGCGGGCGCGGCAGGGTGCAAGCTGCCCCGCCTCGCTGCGCAATGTGCACGCGCATGGCGAGGTGAGTGAACGCGTCGGGCGGAGTTAGGGGATGGCCTGCCGTCTGCAAGATCTCGCGATATGGGAAACAAATCGAAAGAGGAGTCGAAGGAGCATCCGCAACGCCCGGAGCAGGAACAATCCCGCCAACCCGGCCGGGAAGACGAGATGGTCCCGCGGCCGAAATTTGAAAACCCCGATTTGCGCGGGAGCGGGAGACTGGAGGGCCGGGTGGCTCTGATCACCGGAGGTGACTCGGGTATCGGCAGGGCGGTCGCGCTCGCCTTCGCCCGGGAGGGCGCGGATATCGCCATCGTTTATCTGGAGGAGGATAAGGATGCTGAAGAAACCGCGGCTCTCATTCACGGCAAGGGCAGGCGCTGTCTGCTCTATCGATGTGATATCGGATCAAAACTGGCGTGCGATGATGCCGTGGCGACGGCGGCCGAGTCCTTCGGGCGTCTGGACATCCTGGTGAACAATGCCGCCGAGCAGCATCCGCAACCTTCAATTACCGACATCAGCCAGGAGCAGCTCGAGAAAACCTTCCGGACGAATATCTTCCCGATGTTCTACCTCACGGCCGCCGCACTGCCC
>CBIHMP010000086.1:0-13029 GCA_966211015.1 uncultured Luteolibacter sp.
GGCCGGCACCAGGAACTCCGCCGCGCGCGTCGGCGTGGTGAGCGCCGACGGCGGCGCCCCCGTGTGGCTCGACCTCCCCGGCGACCCGCGCAACAACTACATCGCCCGGATGGAGTGGGCGGCGAGCCCGGACGAGGTCGTGCTCGAGCGGCTCAACCGCGCGCAGAACAGGCTCGAGGTGATCCTGGGCGACGCGTATCTGATGACGAGCCTCTTCACGGAGGTGGAGCAGGCGCTGTCGCGCTTGGGCATGGCGGCGGCGGAGCGGGCCTTCCCCGCGGAAGCTGCCGCGGGGCACCTGGACGTGGTGGTCGGCGGGCTGGGGCTGGGCTACACGGCCCGGGCGGCCTTGGAGCAGGCCGGCACCGGGTCCCTGATCGTGGTGGATTTCCTCCAGCCGGTGATCGAGTGGCACCAGCGCGGCCTCGTCCCCCTCGGTCCGGGGCTCACGGCGGACCCGCGTTGCCGCTTCGTGCACGGGGATTTCTTCAAGCTCGCCGTCGCGGCGGAGTCCGAACCGGCCTTCGATCCGGAGGCGCCGGGGCGGCGCTTCCACGCGGTGCTGCTGGATATCGATCATTCGCCCTCGAACCTGCTGCACGAGCGGCACGCGGGTTTTTACCGGCCCGAGGGCCTGAGGCGCCTGGCGGAAAAGCTGCACCCCGGCGGGATCTTCGCGCTCTGGTCGGACGATCCGCCGGACGAGGGCTTCATGAGCTCCCTGCGCGAGGTCTTCGATTCCTGCGAGGCCGAGGTGGTGACCTTCTACAATCCCCTGCGGGAAGAGGAGTCGGCCAGCACCGTCTATGTCGCGGGAAAGGCCCGGTAAGAAGGCCTCGCCGCGCCGCCCAAAGGTAGGGACCTTTCTCCGAAAGGTCCGGCTGGGGACGGCCGGTAACCGCGTTCCCAAGCAGCCCCACAGGAAAGCCGCCAGAAGCCGGACCGCTCGGAGAGCGTTCCCTACCTTTTCAAAGCCCCAAAAGGGCCCCGCCTCGCCGCGGCGCGGCTTTTTTGAAGTTGTCTTGAACCGGGGAAGGGAATGCCTTCGCCGGAGAAATCGCGATGCCGGACCCTAGCCTCCCCACCCAAGCCGCCCTTCAGACCGCCCGTGCCCACGGCATCGCCCCGGACCGTTGCGAGGTGCTCCAGAATGGCAGCACCCTCGTCCTGCGGCTCACGGAGACGCTGGTGGCGCGGGTGGTGCAGGATTTGGAAGGGCCGCGGCAGGGCACCGGCTGGTTCGCCCGGGAGAATGCCGTGGCACAGCACCTCGCGCGGGCCGGGGCCCCGGTGATTCCGATGCACCCCGAGATCCCGCCGGGGCCGCACGAGCACTCGGGCTACCCGATCAATTTCTGGCAATACGTTCAGCGCAGCGACCGCGACCCCGAGCCGGAGGCCATCGGGCGGACGCTCTACCAATGCCACCAGGCTCTGCGCGGCTTCACCGAGCCCCTGCCCGACCTCGCGATCCTGACGGAGAGCCTGGACCTGCTCGCCACACTGGCGCAGCGCCGGCTTTTCCCGGCGGAAACGCTGCGGCTCTTGGACAAGCGCCTGCGGGAATCGATCGCCGCGCTGCAGGAATTCCCGCGCCAGCCGCTGCACGGGGACGCCCACATGGGCAATCTGATGGACACCACCGTCGGGCTGCTGTGGACGGATTGGGAGGACACTTTCAGCGGCCCGGTCGAGTGGGATCTCGCCTCGGTGATCTGGAACGCTCGGGTCCTCGAGGAAGACCACGCCACCGCGGACGCGATTCTGGCCGCGTATCGCGCCGCCGGGGGCGGCATCGACGAGCGGGCGCTGCATCATTCCATGATCGGCCGCGCGGCCGTCATGACGGCCTGGTATCCCGTCCTCTACCCGGAGATGGGCCCGGAGCGGCAGGAGAAGCTGCGCCGGCGGCTGGAGTGGCTGGAGAAGCCAATGATCAATTTCTAAGCACTAATTTCTAAACGGAGCTGCGGCTGCGCCGGGCCAGAGGGGAGAGGCGAGGCCTTGAAGGGCGGCCGGGGAGGTATAGAACCGCCGGCGATGCCGCATCGTTTTCGGAGCAAGGAAGGGATCGTTTACGGGCCGGGGAGCAAGACGCCCTTCGCGGGGGGCTTTCCGGATGGCCGGGAGGTGGAGGTCATCTGGGGCGGCTGCGCGCAGAACGAGAAGCTGGCGTGGTGGTTGCGGAAGCCCGGCCACGGGATCGCACAGACCGGCGAAGTGGCGGCCGTTGCGATCCAGGCGGAGGACACCGGTGAGTTCGTGTGGGGCGATGCACCGCCGGGCGCGCGGCTCATCTTCGTCGTGGAGCCGCCAACGGTCTCGAAGTCCGGCGGCACCTACCGCCTGGCGAAGATGGTCACGGTGGAGGCCACGCCGGCGCAGCTCGCGTATTTCCGGGACACGCGCTTCGCGCTTTTCGGCACGCTCGATCCCGCGGGAAAGGTGGCGGAGATCCCCTCGCTGGAGCCGCTTCCCCCGGCACCTCCCGCGCAGGGCGAGTTGTTCTAAAGGGCGTCGCGGGCGGGTGCTTTGACGCCGGGGCGGAAGGGTGTCACGTTGGAAGAGCCATGAACCCCGTCACCGACAACACCGCCCGCCAGCGCTTCGAACTCGTGGAGGAAGGCAAGCTGGCCTTCGCCGAATATCGGCGGGAGGACAGCGTCCTGATGATCCCGCACGTCGAGGCGGACCCCGCCCTGCGGGGGCGCGGCGCGGCCGGGCGCCTGATGGCCGGGATGCTGGAACTCGTGCGGGAGCGCGGCCAGAAGGTCAGGCCCGTGTGCAGCTACGCGGTCGCCTACATCGAGCGGCATCGGGAGTATCACGACCTGGTGGCCCGCCCCGGGGATCATTGACCGGGGCGGGAGGATGCACGGCCGGTAGTGCAGATCGCGATCCGGGAAAGCGCGCAGGTTTCCCGGCCGCCGGACCGCGGCACCTTGCGGGGGCTTGGCTTTCCAGCCGCGGAGCCGCGGTGGCATGGCGCGTGCGGGAAAGGCCCCCTTATGAACACGAAGACCATCAGCGAAAAAGTGCGGGAGCAGGCGGTCGATTTGAGGAAAGGGTTCCCGCGGAGCCCGCGCGCGAAGCTGGCCGGCTATGTCCTGGCGGCCCGCGCGCTGGACAAGTGCCGCGCCGAACTGGCGGGCACGCAGGGCGAGTACCATTACGCGTGCCCGATGGATAGCATGTTCCTGGAGTTCGCGGGCATCACGCCGGAGGATTTCAAAAAAGCCGTGGCCGAGGGCCGCAGCGATGATGAGATGGATCGCTGGATCCGGGAACACGCGCAGAACGAGTCCAAGGAAGAGGTGATCCGCTGGAACAACGAATTGCGCGACAAGCGCATCAGTGAAATGAAGCCGGAGCTGCAGGTCTTCCTCGAGGAATACATCGAGGAGTGTTTGCCGGGGAAGGTGGTCTATCACTGGTTCGACGTTTACGACATCGAAGAAGGGCGCATGGAGGGAGCCGCCTTCGCGTGAGACGGATTGTTTCCCCTCAGCGGTAGAAGACCTTCCACAGGACCAAGCCATGCGCCGGAGCATTCATGCCGGCCACTCGCCTGTCCCGGCGGGCGAGTATGGCTTTCACCTCCTGCGCGGGGAAACGGCCCTCTCCGATCTGCACGAGCGTACCAACAATCCCGCGGCACATTTTGTAGAGGAAGCCCTCGCCTTCGAGGATGACGATGATTTCGCGGCCGTTGCGGCGGACCTCGCAGCGGGAGAGGGTCCGGATCGGGTCCTTCAGCTCGCCGCCGCGGTTCGCGGTGAAGGAACGGAAGTCGTGCCGACCCACGAAGAGCAAGGCGGCCTCCCGCATCGCGGCGAGATCCAGCGGGCGGGAGACATGCCATGCCTGCGTGCGCAGCAGGGGATTCATGGCGGGGTGGTTCCAGATCCGGTAGCGGTACTGCTTTCCCTTGGCATCGAAGCGGGCGTGGAAACCCTCACGGGCGCGTGCCGCCGAAAGCACCCGGATATCCCCGGGCAGGCAGGCATTGATCGCCAGCGGGAGGTGGCGGGATGGCATTTTGAGTTCCGCGAGAGGGATCTCGAAGTGGACCACCATCCCGAGCGCGTGGACCCCGGCGTCGGTGCGGCTGGAGCCGGTTACTCCCGGGCGGCTCGGGAAAAGCCGGGCGAGTGCTGCCTCCACCTGGTCCTGTACCCCTTTTCCGGATCGCTGGGACTGCCAGCCCTGGTAGGCGGTGCCGTCGTAGGCGAGGGTGAGCTTGAACTTCATCGGGCGGCCGATCTTCCGGCCTGACCTCCGGCCCGGCAATCCCGGATGGCTGCGCGCCATTCTCCAGCGGACGTCAGGCCCCTTGCAGAAGGCTCCCTGGATCTGGATAGCCACACTTAACGTCCAAGATAGGGTATCCGCGGGGTATATGATATCCCCGGAATGTCCGATTTTGAGGCTTATCTGCTGGCATCGCTTGCCAGCAGCCCGCGCTTTCGCTAGTGTCCGTCCTGTCTTGCCAAGCCTTTTCCCCTGCCCGCGAATCGCGTGATTCCGGGATAAAACCCCCCGCCCGCGGGCAAGATACCGCCCCTTGAAGGTACCGCGCCTCGCATGACAAACGAACTATTGGTCCTGATCATTGAGGCGATCTCGGTCTATTTCCTGGTGTTGTGGGCGCACTCGCTGCGCAACCGCTTGGGGCTGGCACATTTCTACGCGCTGATCGGCAGCCTCACGGCCGTGATGGTGTGGGTGACGGACGCAGGGGTGCGGGTGCAGGTGCCGGGGATCTCTTTCATGGTGGGCTCGACGGTGTTTTACACGGCGTTGCTGCTCGGAGTGTTTGTCGTGTACGTGTTCGATGGGCCGCGGGCCACGCGGATCGCGATTTCAACCATCATCGGCGTCTCGGTGATGGTGCCGATCGTGACACTGGTGCTGCATTGGCAGATCGGTTGGGCGAATCCGGACTCCACGGATTATTTCCCGCCGCAGAGCCTTCGGATTTACAGCGCGTCGATTGTCGCGGCCTTTGCCGACCTGATTTTTCTGGCGGTGGCCTGGGAGTTCCTGGGCAAGCCGCAGCTCAACGTGCGCTTGTGGCTCCGGGCCTTCCTGACACTGCTCGGCGTCTTGTGGCTGGACGTCGTCCTCTTCGCCACCGGGGCTTTCGCCGGAACTCCGGGATACCTGCAGATCATGACAGGCACCTTTGTCTCGCGGTTCGTGATCAGCGTCTTCGCCTTTCCCTTCCTGTATTGGTACATCGCGTGGCAGAACGGCAAAAACGGCATGGAAATCGAAAACCGCCCCGTGCTCGCCATCCTGCGGGAGGTGACGAAGGTGCGGCTGGAGCTGAGCCTCGCGCAGCGGGAGATCGAGCGGCGGAAGGAAGTGGAGCGGGAGAACGTCCAACTGATCGGCTCCTTGCAGCATGCCTTGCAAGAGGTGAGGACCCTGCGCGGCATCTTGCCGACCTGTTCCTATTGCAAGGACATCCGCGACGAGGACGGGGCTTGGCATCAGCTCGAATCCTACATCCAGCGGCACAGCCACGCGAAGTTCAGTCACGGGGTCTGTGAGGCATGCCTGCAGAAACATCATCCCGAGCTGATCTGTCGGGAAAAAGAGGCATAAACCGTGTTGTTGGTCATTTTTGATGGAAAAAAGCGCGCGCGATGCACGTTTTCAAGACATGTTGATGCTTGGAGTTTGCCCCCGCCTGCGCTCCCGCGTGGTTGCCGGATCGATTGCCGTAGTCATGGGTGCCTTCCCGGCCGTGGCGGAGGTCACGGTGAAAACGTGGGACGTGCCGATGGGTGGGAACGCCTATGTCACCCGGGAATCAGGCGACAGCGGCCGCCCCGGCGGCAGAGGTCCCGAAGGCTGGGGCGATGTGGACACGGTGCAATCCGTCTTTTTCCGTGTGGACCGGCCGGTGGAGCTGGAGGTGGCGCTACGGGCGAAGGTGCCGCAAGGTGAGTCGAGGATCCGGGCGACCGTGAACGGCGAGACCTTCGTGAAAGAGCTGAAGGGCACGGAGGCCGCGGATGTCGCGCTGGGCCGCGTGGCGGTCGAGGAAGCGGGCTACGTGCGGGTGGATCTCCAGGGAGTGGGGAAGAGCGGCGAGGTCTTCGCGGAGGTGGAGTCGCTCAAGGTGACGCCTGTCGGAAAGAACGCGGCGAAAGTGGAACTTCATTACGTGAAGGACAATGAAGAGGGCCGCTTCTACTGGGGGCGGCGCGGTCCTTCCGTCCATCTCGGCTATCCGCTTCCGCAGGGCGAGCCCATCGAGTGGTTCTACAACGAGATTACCGTGCCTGAGGGCAGCGATCCCGTCGGCTCGTACTTCATGTCGAACGGCTTCGGCGAGGGGTACTTCGGCATTCAGGTGAACGGGCAGGATGAACGCCGGGTGCTGTTTTCGGTTTGGAGTCCTTTTTCGACCAACAACCCGAAGGAGATTCCCGATGACCAGAAGATCCACCTGTTGAAGAAGGGCGAGGGCGTCCACGGCGGCGAGTTCGGTGGCGAGGGTTCGGGCGGCCAGAGCTACTGGCGCTATCCATGGAAAGCGGGCACCACCTACCGCTTCCTCAACCGCGTGAAGCCGGACGGAAACGGTGCCACCGATTACACGGCCTGGTTTTACCTGCCGGAGAAAAAGGAGTGGAAGTTGATCGCCAGCTTCAAGCGTCCGAAGACGGACAAGCACCTCACCGGGGCCCATTCCTTTCTCGAAAACTTCTCCGACCGCCATGGCTATCTGGGCAGGGGCGCATTCTACGGAAACCAGTGGGCCTGCGATGTGAAAGGCAAGTGGCACGAGCTCACCGTAGCCCGCTTCACGGGGGACGATATCGCGCAGCGGAAATACCGCCTCGACTATGCCGGGGGCACGAAGGGGAAGGTATTCTTCATGCGCAACGGCGGCTTCTTTCCGGAGCCCGTGGAGCTCGGGAGCAAGTTCGAGCGCGGCGCGACCCCGGAGAGGAAACCGGTGATCGATTTCGCCAAGCTCGACGGTTACTGAGCCCCGGCACCGAATCGGTTGCGGGTCCTCCGGATTTGCGATAGGAGGACGTCTCCCTCCCCCGATGATGCCTCTCTCCTCATGTCTCCGGCGTTGGTCTGGCAGCGCGTTTGCTTGGGCGGCCTGTGGCTGGGCAGGCGCTGTGCCGGTAGTGATGAATCCTGGTTTTGAGGACAATCTCAACGGTTGGACCGCCACCGGAGTCGCCATCACGACCGAAAGGGTTCACGAGGGCGTCCGAAGCCTATCCCTTCAGGGTGGCTCTGTCTCTCAGGCCGTCACGGGATTGGTGCCCGGCGAACGCTACACGTTGTCCCTCGCCTACCGGGACGACACCCCCGAAAGCTACATCCTGTCCCACGCCCGGCTCCTGATCGGCAGTGAAACGATCGGGGAAGTCCACAACGGCCAGGACCACGAGTATCTGGATGCGGGGGGATTCGAATTCACGGCTCCCGCCGCGAGCGTGATCCTGAGGATCGAGTCCTTGGCTGCCGGTCCGGGAGGGCTGCTCATCGACGATATCCGGATTGTCGGGGGAGGCTTGCCAGCTCCTCCGCAGCATCCGTGGGAAAGCCTGGAGGAACCCGGCGACGCGCGCGGGGGCCGGAGATTGGCGAATGGCGGCTTCGAGAGCGAAACGAGCGATCCCGAGGAGGACGATTACAACAGCGGCCCCGAGGGCAATCCGCATCTGTGCGGCAGCGCGCTGCCCGGCTGGCTCGTCACGCGTGAAAACGTGGACCTCATCCAAGGCGTGAACGCGCCGGAAGGTGCCTGGGTGCTGGATACCGGCGGCCACGGACCGGGAGGAATCGCCCAAACGATCACCGGATTGGTGCCCGGGGGAGTCTATACCTTTTCATTCCTGTATGCCCGTCACGCCTCTTGGGGAGAGGACGAAATGACGGGTGAGGTGCTCGCGAACGGGCGGCCGGCGGAATCGCTCGTGCGGACGATCGCACAGACCTGGGAAGACGGTTACGAGTTGAAGGAAATCCCCGTGCTTGCTTCGGAGCAGGGGAAGCTCACGCTCGAGATCCGCTCCACCACCACGGATCAGGGGGGAAACATCGTTTACGACGATCTCCGCCTGAAGGCCGGCGGAAACGGTTTTCAAGCGTGGGTGCGCCATTACGACGTGGAGGACGATCCGAATGACGATGCCGATTCGGACGGGCTGGAGCAAGGGCTCGAGTTCCTGTTGGGAAGCGATCCTTCCACGCGGAGCCAGATGCCCCTGCCCGCGCTGTATGGAAACGAGGTCCGGTTGCGGGTTCCTCTCTCCGGCCTCGCGCTTTCGCAGGGCTTTGTCCACGAGCTATGGTGCAGCCGGGATCTCGTCGCTTGGGTCCGGGCGGAGGATCCCGGTAGCGGGTGCCGCCTGATTTCGGATAGCACCGGAGGGAGCGTCAACGGCGAGCGGATCTACATGGCGGACGAGGGGGAAGCGGTATTGTTCTGGAGACACGCATCCACCTCGCCGTGAAAGCGGCACCACCGCTGCCGGGCGGATGTTCCTTCAGTAGTCGAACTTCCCGAAATCGTGGGCTTTCCCGCTCTCCGCGGCCTTCATGATACCGCGGATCACCTGGATATCGCGGCGGCCCATTTCCCCGGGCACGCGGCTCGGCTCGCCCGTCAGGATCGACTTCACCTGGCCCTCGATCTGGAGCTTCTGCTGGTGCACGTGCTCGAAAGGCATCGGCCCCTCCGGGGTACTGCCCTTTTGTCCGCTGTAGCCGTAGGCGGGCTCGATCTCGATCCGGCCCTTCTCCGTTTCGACACGCACGAAGTTGCCGTTCTTCCCATAGCTGGCGAAGCCCTTGGCTTTCCGACCTTCGGAGAACTCGAGCTCCCATTCCCAGTGCTCGGGCACTTCGCTGAATTCCTCCTTGCGGTCGGTCCAGTTCTTCGCGGTGACCCGGAGGGGGTGCTCCTGCGCGGAGTAGAGGGCGGCCTGCACCGCGTACACTCCGAGATCGTAGAGAGCTCCGGCGATGCCCAGCTCCTTGTCCACGCGCCAGGCATTGTGGCCGGTGAAATCCATCATGCGGCTGGCATCGGAGGTGTCGATGGACTTCCACGCGCCGAATTCCTTCGTCTTGACCGCCTCCATCAGTCTCAGGTGGAAAGGATCCCAGTGCAGGCGGTACCCGATCTGGAGGGTCTTCTTGTTTTTCTCCGCCGCCGCGATCATGCGCGCGCAGTCCTCCGCCGTGGGAGCCATCGGCTTTTCGCAGATCACGTGCTTTCCTGCGTCCAAGGCCCGGATGGTGAATTCCGGGTGCAGCGCGGTGGGCGTGACGACGTAGATGACGTCGATGTCCTTGTTGTCCGCGATCTTGTCGAGGTTCTGGTAGTCGTACACGTTGCCATCGGGGATCCCGTACTCCTTCTGCCACACCGGCGCCTTGTCGGGAGAACCGGTGACGATCCCGGTTAGCTTGGCATTGCCCGTCTTCTTGAGCGCGGGGCCCAGTTGCTTCGTCGCGTAGTCGCCCAAGCCGAGCAAGGCGATGCCCAAGCGCTTCTCGCCGGTGTCCTGAGCCCGCAGACGGAGGAAAGGGGCGGCGGAAGCGGCCGCGCCGAGACGGATGGCATTTCGACGGCTGAAGGTAGTCATGGTCGGCGAAGAAAAGAGCGGAAAGGGAATCGCGCAACCTGAAACGGGCGGCGAGGGGCGGGAGCGTGCAGACCTCTCCGGTGTCGAAATCGCCACGCGCGACGATTGCTCGAAGATTGCCGGGCTGCACCGCGTTCTGGGACCAATGCCCATGCCGCGTTCGATTCTTTCAGCCAAGCTGCTGCTGCTCCTGTCGCCCTTCATGTCGTTTTTCGCTCTGGCGGAGGAGTGGAACGTGCGGGACCACATCCCGCTGGAGAAATTCGTGATCCAGAGCCACCGCGGGGCGGGGAATCTGGCCCCGGAGAATTCGCGCGAGACCTTCGAGCTGGCTTGGAGCTTGGGAACGATTCCGGAGGCCGATCTGCGGACGACGAAGGACGGGGTGATCGTCGCGTTCCACGATCACAACTTCGCGCGCATCCTGCCGGATGCTCCGGTGGAAATGAAAAAGCAGGGCATCGAGCACCTGACGTGGGAGCAGGTTGCGGCCTTGGATATCGGGGCGTGGAAGGGGGAGAAATTCTCGGGCCAGCGGGTACCGCGGATGGATGCGGTTTACGAGCAGATGAAGGAGCAGCCCGGCCGGCGCTTGTACGTGGATATCAAGAACGTCGATCTCGTGCAGCTTGCGCGGGAGGCGAAGGCGGCCGGCGTCTCCGGGCGCCTGATTTTGGCGAGCACCGATTACAAGCTGATCCGGCGCTGGAAGGAACTCGCACCCGCCTCCTCCACGCTTCACTGGATGGGCGGCGAGGAAAGCGTCCTGGTAGAGCGCCTCGACGCGCTGAAGGCGGAGAAATTCGCGGCGATCGATCAGCTACAGATTCACGTGAAGCCGGACGGCGAAGGCTTCACCCCCTCGGCGGACTTTCTCAAGCGGACCGGCGCCGAGCTGCGCGGGCACGGCATCCTTTTCCAAACGCTGCCGTGGCAGAGCCGGGATGAGGCGCTCTTCCGAAAACTGATGGACCTGGGGGTCGCCAGCTTCGCCACCGATTTTCCGGACTTCGCGGCGGAAACGGTGAGGAAGTACTATGCGGAGCGCTGACCGAACCGGTCTAGCTAGCGGAATTGATTCTGCCCGGCGCGATAGCTGTAGTCCCCCTTGCCGAGGATCTCGACGAGCTTGGGGCGGTCGAGTCCGTGCTTCTTCACGAGATCGTCCAGGGAATCGCAGTGGTTCCGGAGTTCGGTATTGATGAGGCCCACGAGCAGGTGGGGGTCCATCCGGAGGTAGTTCGAGAGATCCACGGGCGGGAAAATGCCGACACCCGGCGGCGGAAGCAAGGGTCTCCCTATGATTTCCTCGTGCCGCCTGCAACCGCTTCCGTGATTGATCGGGGCGTCTCTAACCCCCGGTATTTCGCTCTCCCTCTTCCTTGGGAGCCGGTGAAGAGTATCCGTGGTCGCTGACCAGGTCTTCGTGCGTGTGATTCACGAAAACGGAGCTCCCGAAGGGATGGTGATCGCCCAGCACCCGCTTGATCCCGCGATGCCACAGGTCCACCATGCGATCGACCGCTTGGGCGGCGAGAATGACGGAGGAGGGGTTCGCCTGATGGAGGAAATCGGCCTCGTGATGGACCGAGGCTTCCTCCCGCTCGATGTGGTTCAGCAGGGTTTCGAGTTTCTCCAGGCGTACCGAATCCGGCTCGCCCCGGGTCATCGATTCCTCGAAATTCCGCTTCAGGGCCCGCTCTTCGATTCTCAAGGCCTCGAATCGTTTGCGGAGATCGTAGCCCGCGGGCAGACCGATATCGAGGATCTCCCGTTCCAAGGCATCAAGTTTCACCTCCACCTCCTGGATTTTCGTCTCGAGGAGGGAAGCAATTTCCTGTTGGGATTTCATAGAGGATACTTGAAGGGATTCCACCCTGCACCCTACCCGCAAATTCTCCCGCGCACCATGCCTTTTTCCCTGCGGAAGGAATCCGGGGCTTGGCGAGGTCCCGCAATGACGGGCGATGCCCTTCCGACCCGGGCATTGAATTATAATGGGATCGGCAGATGACCGTGGTAGAAAGGGGGTGATGAAACCCTCCCATTGCTTCGTTATCGTCGTGGTTGCGGTGCTTGCCACCGCCGCCATCGAGGAAAGCCGCATGGCGTCCCTGCGCGCCCGTCTGGAACAGATCGAAACCACGGCGGCGACCAAGGCTCCGGCGGCCGCTTCCGATCCGCTGGCAGGCAGCTCCCTGGCCGCTCCGGCTGCACCGCCGACCCGCGTGAGGGAACGGCCAACGGAACCGGCGGAGGCCGGAGACGCGGAAGAAAGCACTTCGGCAGATTTCGCCAAAACGGTGCGCAAGATGTGGGACAACCCCGCCGGCAAATCGATGATGAACCAAGGGGTGAAGATGGCCGTGGCCATGATGTACGGCGACTTCATCGACGACCTCGGCCTGAGCAAGGAGGAGGCGGACTACATCCGCGACTTGCTGGGCAAGGGCATGATCGACCAGCAGGAGGTGGGGATGAAGCTGATGGGGGCCTCGCCGGAAGAGCGGACGAAGCTGGCGCAAGAAATTGACAAGCGGTCCAAGGAAAACGAGGAGGCAATCAAGGCCTTCCTCAACAACGAGGAAGACTACCGGAAATTCACCACCTATAAGGACCGGCTGCCGGAGCGCCAGCAGCTCGATGGCCTCCGCTCGCTCATGGCCTCCCAGCAGGTGCCTCTGGACGCCGCGTCCGAAGAAAAGCTGGTCGAGGCGATGCACCGTGCCCGCACGCAATCCGGCACCTCCGACTTCAATGGCCCGAAGGGCTTCGAGGAAATCGCGAAAGGCGATGTCGTGGAGCGTTTCGAGCAGGACTGGGGTCGCCAGCAGGAAGTCTTGAGAAAGGAGGCCGGGGGGATCCTGGACGAGAAGCAGATGAAGGCTTTCGGGTGCGCAGGGATTCCTGCTCAAGGACGCCGCCCCGGAAGACCTGCGCGAGGTGATCTCCGGGAAGCAAGGCCAGCCGGACAAATGAAACCGCCGCGCGCGGGTGGTGCTATCGCGTCACCCAGTCCAGCGGCCTCTCTTTCGCGAGCTCCTTCCACCCTGCATCGCCGCGGACACCGGCCTGCGACGCGTCGAAAGGCTTGAACCCGATTTTCGCCGGGATCGCCGGATCCTTGAATCGGAAGTCGCCTTCCGCGGGATCGGTAAAGCCGGGATCGGCGATCAGCGAATGGCGGTCACGACCGGCCTTTTGCCAATCCGTGAACTTCATCCCGAAGCAGTCGATCGCCCCGCCGTCGCTGCGCCAGAAGAGGTTCCGGTCCGTTTCGATCCGGCCTTTCATCCCCGCCCCGCCACCCCAGAGAGGCCCTTTTTCCCAGAACACGATGTTACCGGTGAAGCTGAACGAGAGATGATCCTCGGGCCGGGTGAACTGGAGCTGCTGG
>CBIHMP010000087.1:0-13004 GCA_966211015.1 uncultured Luteolibacter sp.
GCGCGGAAGGGAGAGGAGGAAAACCGGACGCGTCATGAAGCCGGGAAACCTTCCGGAAAGCCCCGCCGGGGGTCAAGAATGGTCCCGCGGAATGAGGAACTATCCGGCTTGCCCGCGGGAAGCCCCCGCTTTTACCCTAACACATGCTCAAACGTCTCTCCCGAGCCCTGCGCTCCACCCTCAGATCCCGCCGGAGCGCCGCCCGCGCACGGCGGCTGGCGGCAGAGCGCCCCTGCCTGAAACTCGAGTACGGTGCCGGCCCGAAACGCGGCACGGGCGAGTGGGTGACGCTGGACCTGTGCAAGGGTGCGGATCTTTGCTGGGACATTTCGCGGGGCCTCCCCTTTCCGGACGCCTCGCTGGATGCCGTCTATTCTTCCCACACGCACGAGCACTTCGACACCTGGGAAAACCAGGCGCTGCTCCGGGAGTGCTTCCGCGTGTTGAAGCCGGGCGGCACCTTCTACGCCGTGGTCCCCGACGCCTCGATTTACATCCGCGCGTATGTGAGCGGCGAGGGCATCGATCTGGACCGCCTCTACAAGCCCGGCCTGAACTACCACACGCCGATCGATCTGGTGAATTACATGGCCTACCTGGGAGGGCAGCATCGCCATCTGTTCGATGAGGAAAACTTCATCGCCCTGCTCGCCGAGGCGGGCTTCGAAGGGCCGCGGAAACGCGACTTCGATCCGGCGCTCGATCTGGAAAAGCGCAAATGGGAGAGCTTGCACGTGCAGGCAACAAAGCCTTCCCGCTGAGACCCGGAACCCCGATACTCCCGGCATGGCGTTCGAGAACACGGGCACGGTAGCGGCGCGCGGAGGAACCGTAGCGGAGTGCCCGCCGGTGCTCCTGATCTGGTTCAACCGGCCCGATCTCGCCGCCCGGGTGCTTGATCGCGTCCGCCTTGCCCGGCCGGCACGCCTCTACATCGCCGTGGACGGGGCGCGGAGCGACGGGCGCCATCCGCAGGATGCCGGGCTCGTCCGGAGTTGCCGGGATCTGGCGGCGAAGGTCGATTGGCCCTGCGAGGTGAGGACGCGCTTTTCCGAGACGAACCAAGGCTGCGGACGCGGCCCCAGCAACGCCATCTCGTGGTTCTTTTCGCAGGAAGGGAGCGGCATCATCCTGGAAGACGATTGTGTGCCGGACGTGAGTTTCTTTCCCTTTTGCGCGGAGTTGCTCGCGCGCCATGCCGCGGACGAGGAGGTGATGCACATCAATGGTAACAATTTCGCGCCGGAGAATCCGAAGGAGATTTACGGCGGGTACAGCTACGGCTTCGCCCGCTACGCCCAGGCCTGGGGCTGGGCCTCATGGGCGCGGGCTTGGAAGCACTTCGACTACGGCGTGACCGGCATCCTGGAGGACGGGGCGGAGGTCTTCGCGGTGGCGGGAATCGATCGCTTCCGCCAGCAGGCCCACCGGGAGCGGGTGCTTTCCACCCTCGGCGAGCACCATCACGACGTGTGGGACTACCAGTGGCAATACGCGGTCCTGAAGCATCGCGGGCTTTGTATTTCCCCCGCGGTGAACCTCATCTCCAACCTCGGCTTCGGCGACGACGCCACGCACACCAAAGATCCTTCCTCACTGGTGGCCTACGCGAGCACGGGCACCATGGGCTTTCCGCTGGAACACCCTCCCGCGAGGGCTGAATCGCCGGCGATCAACCGCGTCTATGCCGGGAAGATGCTCGGCGATGCGGCCCGCTACCGGAAAAAGGCATTCAAGCGTTGGCTGCGCGGGCTTTTCGGCGTCAAAAAGGCCGCGAAATGAACCGCGTCCGCCAGACTCGCCGCTATGCGGGCCTCCTCCTCGCGGGGATGGCCGCAGCAACGCTGGTGGCCGCGGCGGTGAATACCTGGGTGGATCCTTTCCGGGTCACCGGAGCGCCGTGGGCAAGCAAGGCCGTCGATCCCTACCGCGATATTTCCGCCAGCACGCGGACGGGCAAGGCCGGGCTGATCCGCTCGCATACGGACTGGCAGATCGGGATCTTCGGCTCCTCGCGGGTGATCAGTTCGCTCGACCCCCAGGCACCCGGATGGGGCGGGAAGAAGGTGGTGAACCTGGGCATGCCCGGGGCCTTCCTCTACGAGAACATCGCAATGGCGGAATACTTCATCGCCCGGCAGAAGGCCGAGATGGTGATTTTCGGGATCGATCCGGGCGATTTGACCAACGCGGCGGACACGCGGCCGATGGTGGATTTCATGGCCTCCCCGCTGAATCCGGAGGGAAAGCTGGACCGCGAACTGCGCTACATCTTCGGGATGTCCACCTTCGAGACCTCCCTCGAAACATTAGCACTCCAGCGGAAGAAGACTCCGGCGGAATACAACGCCCATGGTTTCCGGGACCGCCCCGGACATGCCGGCGGGGGCGGGGCGGCGGCTCCGGGACCGAAGCAGCTCAACTTCATCAAAAGCCGCTTCATCGATGACGCCCGGGTCCCCGCCAAGCCGGAAGACGGCACGCGGGTCCACCCCCGCAAGGCGGAGCAACTGGAAGCTCTGATGAGGAACTGCCGGAGAAAGGGCACGCGCCTGATCCTGTTTCTCCACCCGAATCACGTGCTACTCCAGGCCAGTCCTCGGACCGCGGCGAGGCGCAGGTTCCATTCGAAACGGAGCGCCGGGCGCTGGCGGAAATGGTGGGGCGGGTCAACCGCGGCGACGACGGGCCGCCGCAGGTGGAGGCATGGGACTTCTACTCCTACCACCCCTACAACCGGGAGCGGGTGCGGCCGCTTGAAGGCAGGGCTCCTGAACTCGTCCATTGGCGGGATCTGGAGCACTTCACGAAGGATATCGGCGAGGCGATGCTTTCGCTGATGGCGGGCTGGCCGGTGGACGATCCGGCCTTGCGGAATTACGGGGAGCGCCTGACCCCGGAGAAGGTGGAGTCGCGGATCTCCCGATTGAGAGAGGACTACCAGCGGTACCTCGCGGGAGAAGGCGCGGAAGACGTGGCGTGGAAAGAGAAGCTGATCGCGGAGGGCTTGAGGTAAGGCCCCGCCTTCACTTCGCCTGCGCCTTCAGCCTCACGAAAGACTTCGTGCCTCCGGCCGCCGGAGCCACGGCCACCCTGCCATCCGCGGCGGTGGTGATCCTCGCCGCGGGCACGGGCGTCCAGATCGCCAGATCGGCGGATTCCTCCGGGATCAGATCACCGAAACGCAGGCCGGCGGCATCCGGCGTCCAGCTCAGGGTGCTGCCCGGGGCGAAGCTCCCGGTGAAGGGCGTGTCGAAGGAGCCCGGTGCCGTTCCCAGCAGGTACTCCACCAGGTTCGGCAGCCCGTCGCCCTCCGGGTCCGCATCCATCGGCGATGCCGCAAGGCCCGCCGCCGCGATCCAATCCAAGTAGGGCTGGTCGGGTTCCAGCCCCAGGAGGTTCTTCAGGATCTCCCGATCGGTGAAGACGGGGATGCTCCGTCCCGTCGCAGTGTTGAGCGCCTTGATGATCTCGTTCGCGATGTATGCCTGCGCCACCGTCGAGGCATGGAAGCCGTCCTTGCAAAAGACCTGCGTGGGCGGGTTCTCCCCGCTTCCCGAAAGGGTGAAGACGGTCCCGTTCACATGGAAGGGCACCTGGTCGAAGACCCGGTCGGTCAGCAGGTCGATCCGCGCCACCGCCGGCGGGAAGTTGCGTCCGGCGGCCCACGCGATGATCTCCTGATTGAAGGCGGCGATCTTCGCGCGGGTCGTGGCCTTCTTGGCGGGGTCGTTATAGGTCCCGGAGATTTGCGGGGTCGCTCCCACATCGGGGAGAGTGCAAACCACGATTTTCGGCCGGGCATCCGGCCCGCGGCTGTTGTTCGCCCACGCGTAGATGTAGTTCAGCCGTTCGAGGATGCCGTCGAAGAAACCCGGAGCTTCGGTGTCATTGAAGATGTCGTTATACTCCTGCTTCAGATCGTTCGCCCCCACCAGGATCACGATCGCTTGGGCGGCCCACACCTCGTCTTCCAGCTTCTCCTTCGTGATGGAGTAGAAGGGTCCCAGCGGATCATCGCCCGGGTTGTTCGTGAGCAGGTTGTACCAATTCGTGGTGGAGAAGCCGGGGATGCCGAAGTTCAGGCGGTGACCCGCGTTCCGGAGGTCCAAATAAGCACCGCCGGTGGACTCCCAAGAACCGAGGGAGGCCTGCGCGGGGCGGAAAAGGCGGAAGAGCTCCGTCCAGCTCCGCGTGTTCGCGTTGGTAGGCTCCGAATCCGGCGCCGAGAAGGTCAGCTCGAACGCGTACTCCTCCGTCATGCTATCCCCGATCGCCAGCACCCTCAGGGGATTGATCTGCCCCTGCACGGAGACTACCATCATGGCCGCGGCCGCGGCTTGGAAAATTCGGGATCGGACAGTCATGCTCCATAAAACGGTTTCCTTCTCCGGGAGGGGAGGATCGTTTGTCACCCGCAATCTAGACCCGAAACGCCCGCCGCCAAGGTAGGGAGACTTCGCATTTTTCCCCTTGCTGTTCCTGTACTTTCAGTAAACACTGAAAACATGAGCGAGGAAGGCGATCTTCTCAAAACGGTGCGCGAGGAATTCGTGACCCAGTGGGGGGCCATGGGGTCGCAGTGGGGCATCAATCGGACGATGGCCCAGATCCATGCGCTGTTGATGACTTCGCTGGAACCGCTGAGCACCGATGAGGTGATGGAGGAACTCCAGATCAGCCGCGGAAATGCCCATACAAATCTGAAAGACCTGGTGGTCTGGGGCCTCGTCCGGGTGGTGGTGAAAAAGGGCGAACGGCGGGAATTTTTCGAGGCGGAGAAAGACGTGTGGCAAATTTTTACCACGGTGACGCGAGAGCGGAAAAAGCGCGAGATCGAGCCCGCGCTGGCGGTGCTCAACCACTGCACGGAGAGCACCCGCGCGATGACCACGCCGGAGGGACGCGCTTTCTACGAGCAGGTGAAGCAACTGGAGGAATTCGTGGGCTTCGCCTCCAAGGTGGCTGATCGGGTGGGCTCGATGAAGCACGGCTTCGCCGTCCAGCTCGCCGCCAAGCTGCTCGGATAGCCCCCCTTTTTCGGCCCGGCTTTCAAATTTTTCCGAAAGAACAGGAACAAGAATCAGAAAGGAGATCAAGTGAACCCGCAGATCGTGATTTTCGGAGCGAATGGCTTCCTCGGCCGTTATCTCGCCCGCCACTATCAAAACCAAGGCCGCGAGGTGGTGTGCGTGGCGCGTCACCGGACCGGTTGGGGCGGCGAAGGAATGTTCCTCGAATGGGACGGGAAAACCGGAGGCCCTTGGACCTTGGCACTGGAGGGAGCGGACCGGGTGATCAATCTGGCGGGGCGGAATGTGAACTGCCGCTACGACGCGCGGAACCGCCGCGAGATTCTCGAATCGCGGGTGGAATCGACCCGCGCCATCGGCCGGGCGATCGCCGCCTGCAAGGTGCCTCCGAAGCTGTGGCTCAACTCGAGCACCGCCACCTGGTACCGCCATGCCGAGGACGGCCCGCAGGACGAGTGGACGGGCGAACCCGGAGACGGCTTTTCGGTGGGAGTCGCCCGCGCGTGGGAGGAAGCCTTTTTCGCCGCGCCGGTGCCGGGGATTACGCGGAAGATTGCACTGCGCACGGGAATGGTGCTGGCGAACGAATACGGCACCGTTTTCGACGTCCTGCGGCACCTGACACGCCGCGGGCTCGGCGGCCGGATGGGAAACGGCACCCAACGGGTGAGCTGGATCCACATGGACGATTTTCTCGGGGCGATCGACTTTCTTGAAGCGGATCCGCTCGCCGACGGCGTTTTCAATCTAACCGCGCCCGAATTTCCCACGAACCGTGAACTGATGCAGAGCTTCCGCGAACAACAGGGCGCGCCCTTCGGCGTGCCGGCGACGGAGTGGATGCTGGAGATCGGCGCGCGCCTGCTTAAAACGGAAACCGAACTGGTGTTGAAGAGCCGTTGGGCGGATCCGCGGCGCTTGCGCGAGGCGGGTTTCCGCTGGCGCTGGCCGCATCTGGACGCCGCCCTGGCGGATCTGGAGCCGCGCTTGGGCGTGGAAGGATTTTTCCGACAGCCGGAGAAACGCTCCGCTGGCGTGCGTATCTGGACACCGGGCAAACGCGCCGCGGCGACGAGATAAATGAAAAGGGCGTGAATTTTATTCCCTAAGAAAAGTCGAACCGACGGGTCTATTCCCTCGAACCCATGCATGCTATGAAAAGTGCCCACGCGATCATCTTCGCCATCCTCGGCGTGGCCATGTTTTCCGGCAATGTCTGGATGCAGCGGAACTGGCGGCCGGGAACGAGCGGCGACCGGGGAGACGAGGGCGTGGGAGCGCCGGCCGGAGAACCGGATACAGCTAGCATGGAGACGGCCGCGGTGCTGGCTCCGGTGGCGCAGGAGCAAACGAGCGAGGAACCGGCCGTGGAGAGCCCGGAGGACTGGGCGGTGGAACAGGTGATTTTGAAGTAAGTCACCCCCGGCGGTGCGGTTTACCACCGGGGACTGGCCGGAGAATCTCCCAGCCCGGGCTGGGGTAGCTCCCGGTGCGACAAGGAAAGCTTTGTGCAATTGCTGACTCGCCTGTAATATCCGACACCCTCCCGATGGCCGACGCCGGAATACTCCAGAGAAAGCCCCGCGCGACGCAGATGATCCTGCTGTTCGCGGCGCTGGTCGTGGTGGTGGCGGGGCTGAAGGCAGCGCAGTCGTTTTTCGTGCCGGTGCTGCTGGCCTTCTTCATCGCGACGGTGAGCTATCCGGTCACGGGCTGGCTCCAGCGGCACCGGGTGCCGCCTGCGGTCTCCGTGCTGCTGACGGTGCTGGTTGATTTCGCCTTCCTGGCCGCGGTGATCGTGCTGGGCGTGACCATCATCGGGGATCTCCAGGAAAAGTGGGACGCGGAATATTACGATCTCACCCGTGCGAAGATCCAGGACGCCAGCATGGGCATGGCTGGAAAGCTGGAGGAATGGGGTGTGGAGGACGGCGCGGAGAAGGTGAAGGAGCTGACCACCGAGAACCTGGCGGAGCTCCGCAACATCAAGTTCGGGACCATCCTGAGCTTCGGCACGGGCGTGGCGGCACGGCTGTTGTCCTTCTTCGCCACCTTCGGCGTGGTGATCGTGCTGACCGTTTTCATGCTTTCGGAGGCGCAGGGATTCAGCCGCCGCTTCGGCGCGATCCGCAAGGCGCGCGGGCCGAATTTCGACCGTCTCGCGAGCGCGATGCTGGATACCCAGCGCTATCTCGGAATCAAGACGCTCATCAGTCTGGCGACGGGTGCGCTGGCCGGGATCCTCTGCTGGACGGCGGGGCTCGATTTCTTCCTGCTCTGGGGAATCCTCGCCTTCGTGATGAATTTCATCCCGGTGGTGGGGTCGCTCATCGCGTCCATCCCGCCGATCCTGCTGGCGCTGATCGCGAAAGACGGCGGGACCACGGATGCGGTGCTGGTCGCGGGCGGCTACGGGCTGATCAACATGTTTTTGGACAACTTCGTGCAGCCGATGCTGCTCGGGAAGCGCTTCGGGCTTTCCATCCTGGTGGTGGTGCTGTGCGTGCTGTTCTGGGGCTGGCTGTGGGGGCTCATCGGCATCATCCTGGCGGTGCCGTTGACGATGATCCTGAAGGTGGTGCTGGATAACAGCGACGAGTTCCGCTGGATCGCGGTGGCCATCGGACAGGAGCCCCGGCGTCCGGAGGAGAACGAGAGCCAGCCGGACCCGCTCGGCGGAAAAAGCGGGGTGAGCACGGCGGCCGCTTCGGAGGCGAGCGGCGGGTAGGCCGGCGGGCGCGCCACGAGAGATCGTGCCATCGGGTTTGCATCCGGGGCGCGGGGCGCGGATGATCCGCGGCGTCCATGAACCGCTTCCAGAAGTTCGCCACGGCAGCCCTTGTCTCCGTCATCATCCTGATCTTCGTGGGGGCGATCGTGCGGGTGAGCGGCGCGGGGATGGGTTGCCCGGATTGGCCGCGCTGCTGGGGCAGGCTGATCCCGCCGACGCGGGTGGAGCAGGTGGATTTATCGAAGCTGAACTTCGAGAAATTCCGCAAGGCCGCGGCGCGCTACGACCGCGACCCGGCAACGGTGACGCCGGAGCATATCCTGGAGAACTTCAACCCGGTCCACACATGGACGGAATTCATCAATCGCCTGAGCTCGCTGCCGGTAGGCTTCTTCTCGATGGCGACGCTGGTCACGGCACTGATCCACCAGCGCCGCCGCCCCTGGGTCCGCACCGCCTCCGCGGCTTCGGTAGTGCTGGTGGGAGCGAATGCCTGGATGGGCGCGCAGGTGGTTTCCAGTGATCTGAAGCCGGTGGTGCTGACCGTCCACATGGCCCTGGCGATGCTGCTGCTGCTGCCGCTGACCTTTGCGGCGTGGCGCGGCTGCGAGCGGCCGTGGATGATTCCCGGCGATGAGGCTTTCCGCCGCAAGATGCGCCGGGTGACGGGCGTGCTGCTGGTGCTGATCTTCGCGGAAGGGGTGCTAGGGACCCAGATCCGGGAAATGAACAGCCACTTGGCGAAGACCCACGCGGGGATGGCGCGCTCGGAATGGATCGGCGTGCTGGAGAGCTCGTGGACCTACTTGATCCATCGTAGCTTCTCCTGGGTCATCCTGGCGGCCGCACTGGGCGGCTGGTGGCTGGCCCGGAAGGCCGCGCCTCCCGGCCGGACGGCGACCGGGGTGCTGGCGGTGGTGCTCGCGCAGATGGTGCTGGGGCTCGTAATGGCGCAGGTGGAGATCCACCCCGTGGTGCAGGTCTTGCACCTGGGGCTATCGGGCATCCTGCTCAGCCTGGCGACGCTGTGGTTTTGCGGCACCTTCGGGCAGAGGGAGCAGCGGGCCTGACCGCCGCCGCATTCCTCACTTGTCGATATCCACCTTGAAATCGCCGATGGCCCACTGGATGCCGGCCAGGTAGTGGCGCAGGATCGCGGGGTGCCAGTACATCTCGTGATTGTGCCCGAGCGAGCAGTAGAAGACGCGGCCCTTGCCCCAGGGACGCGCCCATGAAACGCCGAAGTCGTTGTCCGTGCGCTTCACGCCGCCGACCTTCATGTTCGTCTTTTCGGGATCGAGGCGCAGGAGCATGTGCACCTTCTTCGAATCGTAGGGTGCCTTGAATTGATAGATCTCCTCTTTGAAATCCATATTCTTGCCCTCGAACATGGCGGCGAGCGGGTGCTTCTCCTGCCCCGGCTCCACTTTGATGGAGACCTCGTGGCCGGCACCCCAAGGATGGCCGTCGAAGTAGCCGCCGATCATGTCTCCGTAGTCGGACCAATTGTAAAAGGTGTCCGTGGCGGCGTGGATGCCGACGAAGCCTTTCCCGCCCTTCACGAAGGCCATGAGGCTCTTCTGCAGGCGCTCGGCGCGCTTCTCGGCGTCCTTACGATCGCGCTCGTTCATCGCCTTCAGGGCGTCCTGCGGCGGCGAAAAGGGATCCATCGTCGTGCTGAGGAAGACGATGGCATCGAACTGATCGATCGCCTTCGGCTCGAAGTTCGCGAGGTCGTCGCTGATCACGGCCTCGAAGGCACCGGTTTTCTTGCCAAGCTCGGCCAACGCAACCTTTCCGGTGGCGATCGATTGGTGGCGGAAGCCTGCGGTTTTTGAGAAGACCAGCAGCTTGCGGGCCTTGGCCGGCTTCGCGTAGGGCTCGGCGGGCAGCGCTTCGGCGATCTTTTCGGCGGCACCCGGCGGCGGCTGCTCGCTATCGGTACCTGCGGCCACGAGGAAAAAGGCGGCGGCTACCCCGGCAAGGGGGAGGAAGACGGTGGGTTTCATGATCGGAATGAGTGGAAGGTAGGGACGGAATACACGGAAACGGCGAAAAGGCGACTACGCAAGATTCCGCGGCGTTCTTCGGGGAATAAAGTCATCGCCTAGCTTAAGGTTTCCTATCCCTCCGGGACGACGTTCTCAATCAGGAATACAGCATCCTGATAGTCGCCGTTCGCGGCTTCCTCGAAGCCGATCAAGTAGGCGTTCTCCATCATGCGGCCTTGGAACTTGGTCACCGGGAAGACCCGTGCGGTGTGCGGGATCTTCGCCTCGGTCGGCAGCTTTGGATCGGTGAAGGAAACGTAATGGTGCGCCTTCAGATAGAAGGCAAAGGCTTCCGCCGCGGGCGCGAAGAATAGGGGCCCGTCCGTTTCCCACGGCGGCAAGAGGCACTGGTGGGCGTCCGCCATCTCCGTCGAATCCGCCAGGCGCGCGATCTGGAGCAGCTCTGTCGTTCCCTTCGCCACGTGGCCGAAGGCTTCGATGCCCGGCGGCGAAAAACGTGCCAGCGGCGTGACTTGCACCTTCCCCGGGCCTGCTTTCTTGAAGTAGGGCACGGCCACGCTCTCGCCGATCGTTACCGCCTTCGTGTCGAGTTCCAGCTTCTCGCCGCCGACATCGAGCGGGATGCCCAGCGCGTGGACCACCGCTTGGAGGGGTGGCTCGTTCTTGCCCTCGAAGGCCGCCAGCCCGACGCCCTGCAGGATTACGAAGGCGCCGCTCTCCGGCGTGCCGATCCGCAGTCCAGCGCTGTAGCGGTCCGCACCGCGGGTGGGGCGGAAATTCACCTGCACCTCCATGCTCCCGCCTGCCGGGATCGTCATGGCCCCTGCCGTCGCGCTGAAGGAATCTGCGTCCTTGCCCGTGATGGAGACGTCGGCCGGGAGCGGACGGTCGAGCGGGTTCTTCACGGTGAGGGATCGGCTGCGGGCCGGCTTGCCCTTCACCGCGCTCAGGCTCAGCAGCGTCTTGTCCGGCCGCAACGGCTCGTCGAGTTCGCGGATCTCGATCTTGCGATACTGGATCTCCGCGCCCTCCAACTGGAGGCAGATCTTGCCTTCCTTCAGCACTCCGCCCGCCAGGTGCTGCATATGCTCCAGGCGCGCCCGCGTGTGTCCGTTAAGGATGTGCTCGGCGGATTCGTCCGCGTGCACAATGACCTCCGCACGGTTCCAGCCGGGATGGTCATATTCAGGAAAGCGGCCGAAGTAGGTCTGGTTCTTCGCCTTGCGGAGGATTCCCCCGTTTTCCGGCAGCAGGGAGGCATCGCCCTGCCCTTCCGGTGCCAAATCCGGTTGCGGGTGCGCCCAGCTGAAGCCGCTCTCTCCGATAAAGATGATATCCCCGCTATCGCCTTCCTGAATCTGGTACTCCACCGAGGGCGGCCAGATCCTGGCGGTATTCGATGCGTGGTAAAGGAGCCCGGCATCACGCAAGGCCTCCTTCCGCGGCGCGAACTTCTTCTCGAGCCAGCGGTATTCGAGGGCCAGATGAAAGCGGGAGAAGGTATCCCGATGCGTGATCACGCCGAAGGGGACTTTCGTGTCGGGATCGGTATCGGCGTACATGTGGATCGCGCCATCCCGCACCTGCACCAGCTTGTCCGGATCTTGCCCCTCCGGAAGCTTATCGATCGTCACGGTCCAGCCGCTCAGGTCGGTCCCGTTGAAGAGGCTTTTCCACTCCTCTCCGGCCCTTGCGGGTAAGGCAAGCACGCAGGCAGCGGCGCAGGAGAAAATAAAACGGGTTTGCATCGGGAAGGAGAACACAGGAACTCCTACGCCCGAGCAAGAGCAAGGTTGTCAGACAGATCGTCATCACCGCCGGGAGGTTATTTCGTCGCCGGAGCACGGCCGGTGGCAAACGATGCCACCGGCTCGCCTCCCGGGCTTTTCTTCAAGACATGCTGTGGAGCCCGACCACATTGCCATCCGGATCGCTGAAGATCCCGATGAAGCCGTGCGGCGGGATCGCCATCCGCTCCCGGACGATCTTTCCGCCTGCCGCCGGAATCCGCTCCAACACGCCATCCAGGTCTCCTTCCGCGTTCAGATAGATCATGGTCCCGCCCGGGCCCGGCCGGCAATTGTCCGAAGCCTGGGTCAGGGATCCGCCCACGCCCAACTCTTGGTTGGAAGGGAAGATGGCCATCGTGCAGTCGGGGACGGAGGTGAGCTCGGCTTTCAGGATTTCGCCGTAGAAGGCCTTGGCCTTTTCGAGATCGGAAACGTAGATTTCGAACCAGTTCAATGCGTCGTCTTTCATGTTCTTTGTGAGGTAGGATGCTCGTCGTCCCCGGTCGTCCGGGGTCACGTGGAACAGGAAAACACGCCCTGCTGACAACCCTATGTCAGGAGGCATTCAAACCCCTGCAAAAACATCCCCGTAGCGCTCCGCGACGGCCATTGCGGCCGCGTGCATCGTCTCGCGCAGTTCCGGCGGTTCCACCGCCTCGACGCGGGTGCCGAAGCCCATCAGCCATCCGCTGAGCCAGGAGATCGAACAGGCCAGCATCTCCACCCGTGTCCGGCCGTCGGGGAGGCGCTGCTCCTGGATAGGGCTACAGGGCGTTTCGGAGCGGAAACGCTCCAGCGTATCGCGCTCCACGATCACCGTGACGGGTACCAGTTCGTCGCTCTCGATGATTTCCCGGAGGAAGGTTTTCACGGAGAAGCTGGCATGGCCCTCATAGCACTCGTCCAGCACTTCCCAGCTCGTGAAACGGTCCAGGCGAAAGTCCCGGAAATCCCGGCGCAGGCGGCAGTAGGCGATCAGGTGCCACTGCCGGGAGTAGAAGACCACGCCCAGCGGCTCCACGATGCGGGAGGTGATTTCGCCCCGCCCGCCCGCATCGTAACGCAGCGCCAGACAGCGGCGCCTGACGATCGCGTCCTGCATGGGCATCAGGGAATCGCGCTTGTCGTCGTTCCCGCTCCGGCGGAACCAGACGCCCACGGCGTTCTTCAAGCGGTTCAGGTCGTCCTTCCGCTCCTCCGGCAGCACCGATCTGATCTTGAGCAGGGCGGACTTCAGCGACTGCCGGAGCGAATCGTCGGCGATCTGTTCCGTGACCTCGCCGCTCATGAAGAGCGCCGCCGCTTCCGCCGCCGTGAACATCACCGGCGGCAGTTGATACCCCTTCATGAGACTGTAGCCGACCCCGGCCTCGCCGACGACCGGGACGCCGGCCTCGCTCAGCGCCGCCACGTCCCGATACACGGTGCGCTCCGTGAT
>CBIHMP010000088.1:0-12834 GCA_966211015.1 uncultured Luteolibacter sp.
TGGAACTCGCCTGTGCCGTCATTCTCCTCAATGCCCTTTTGAGATAGCTTCTAGTCCCCAGCTTCTTCAGGGCACTCTGCGGATAGATCTGGTATCTCTTTTTTGCGGAGCGATACACATCCGCCGCGATCAAGGTGGCCGCCCTTTCGACATCCGCCGCGGGAGCAGTTGCTGCGACACTGATGAAAGGAGCATAGCCGTAGAACTTCTTCCCGTTTTTGGTCGCCAGCGTTCCGTGGGGACCCTTCACCACCAGGCCGAAGGAGTCCTCCTCCTTCACGAAGCCAGGGAGGTATTTGCGAGAGACATCGTCGGGTTTGAAATGCTCGATCAGCCCCTCGGCGACCCCCACGATCTGCGACTTCTTCGGCTCGCCCTCCGGATCCACTCCCGGGACCACTACGGCCACCGGGCTACCCGCAGGATCCGTCAGTGGCACGATGGCCTGGTGAACATTCGTGCAAGAAACCAGGAGCAGGCCAAGCAGGGCGGTGATCGGTAGCTTCATCACGGCCAAGCGATGGCCGCCGCCGCCGCGGACAAGGCCAAACGTCGCGTTCAGGATTCGTACAACTCCAGCGGCAGCCCGTCCGGATCCGCGAAGAAGGTGAACCGCCTCCCCGTCAGCTCGTCCACTCGCACCGGCTCCACCTCGACGCCGTGCCCGGCGAGGACGGCGACCGCTTTCTCCAGATTCCCGGTGGCAAAGGCCAGATGCCTCAGCCCGCACGCCTCCGGATACGAAGGCCGCGGCGGAGCGACGGGAAAGGAGAACAGCTCGATCTGCGTCCCATCCGGCAATCCCAGGTCCAGCTTCCACGAGTCCCGCGCTTCCCGGTAGGTTTCGCGAATAACCCGCAGCCCGAGCACTTCCGTGTAGAAGATTTTCGAGCGGGGGTAGTCCGACGCGATGATTGCAACGTGGTGGAGGTATTCCAGGCGCATAAAACGTTTCACTCGCTAGGGGTCAGGATCTCCACAAGCCGTTTTTGGTAAGATGCCGCGACGTCGTGATCATAGCGGGCGAGCGGCAGCGTTTCGGTTGTGCTTTCCATCATCCTATCGTGGGAAAGCCAATATTCCTCCGCGGCATGGTAGGCCGGCATGGCAAGGGCCATCAGCAACATGGCAAGGACATAAGCGGGAACAAGCAGACGGCTAATGACAACCCGCCGCAGGATCTCCTGCCGGGAACTGAATAGGGCTCGAGCTCCGGTGAATAGCCACCACACCAGTCCGATACAAACCGCAATGGTGGCCGTCAGGAAAGGCTTCCATCGTTCACCCGTTGCTTCGGTAACGTCGAGTTCAACTAGGTCGGTCTGGCCTCCATACTCCGCGGGGTTATCGCTTAGGAAGCCGATGCCGAAGAGCAGCAAAGCCAGAAAACAAAGCGCCATTGCTGGCTTCGCCACCCATTGACGGCGATTGTCGAATCCTAGGAAAGGCGCTCTTTTTCCCAAGCGCCACCGGACGACCATCACGGGCATGCCCAACATGAGAGCAAGCGTGGCGAGGAGTTGTCCCGCAGTGACGGTCAATCCGTGGGTGGAAGCATTCCAATCCCGTGCTCCCAAGGGAGTCAGGCGCGCTATGATCTCCAGCGTCAAGAAGGGTGCCGCCACTCCTAAGCCCAGCAGCCAGACCCAATCCCGGCGGCGAAAAAGGTGGGATATACCCAGGGACAAGTGTCGGGCCAACAAGCTCCCGCGGAATCGGTAGATCGATGTGCAGGTTGCTGCGATGGCAAAGATCAGGCAGCCGATCAGTGAGCCCGCGCGGCTGGCAAGTTCGTAGTCGGACAAGCGGCCCGGTTTTAGATCGCTGACGGCGAACGGCCGGGAAACTCCCTCAGGCCGAAAGCTTTCCACGCCCTCGTACATGCTCGCGAGATAGGAACCTTGACAAGACAGTTCCGCTGCAAAAGCACCATTCCGGGGATCTTCCTTCCTTTTTTGTGCAAGTCTTTGGAGGAAGTCGATCTGGCGCTCCAGATGGACTGACTCCTTGGACAGCCCAAGAGAGACAGTAGCCTGCCGCAGGCAGTTTGCGGTAAGCAGGAGGCTGGACTCACCGACCACGCAGTGAAAGAGGGTAGGGGTTTCCCGATCAACGACTCTAGGAAGCACGGTTTTCCAGATCAGTAGCAAGCGCCCAAGGCTCGTGGGGTCCTGCTCTCTCTCGCATCGTGCGGCGGATGCAGCGATCAGCCAGGTCAGGTTGGTCACGGATGGCTCTGTCAGACGCTGGTTGTTCAAGTAGTACATCAGGATCGCCCGGTCCGATGTGTCCTTCACCCCAGGAAGAATCGCGAAGCGTTCGCGCAAGAGCTCGTCCTGGTAGGATTCCCAGCCCGGCATGGATGCAGCTTGCTCCAACAGCGCCAAAGCCTGATCCACCTTGGGAGGATCCTTGATAACCCACTCGAGAAGAAGACCGGAATTTGCTTTCCCCGGCTTGGAGGGGTTGATCGACTCGACGCAGCCATGGGACATTACGGCCGCCGCGAGTACCGGGAAGTAGGCATTGCCCGGACTGAGCCGCTCGGAAACCGGCAAAAAGTCGGGAGGAAGGGTTTTGTGCTCCTTCCAATGGGCCAAGGCATACTCTCTGAAATAAGCGGCATTCTCCGGATGCCGTTCCCAAAGCGTCTGCATTTGCGCGGCGATCCCTTTGCGTGCGAGATCCCCAAACAAAATGATGCGTTCTTCCGGGGATGCCTGGGGAAGGATCAGCGATGGAGGAAGCTCACCATAGTGGAAAGATCCTAGGCTAAGCCAATACTCGAATGCCTGCCGCCTGCTGAAAAAATAGTAGGCGGTGAATCCCATGATCAACAGGGACACCAGGACCGCAGCCATGATGAGGATTACCGCCGGTCGCCGCTTTGCCGAATTTTCCAAAAGCCGCTCCGCGTCATTGCCGCTAGCACGATCTTCACATGCAGCCGGACCTGCTTTTTCCATGTGGCTGCGCAATTCCCGTTCCGCGGCAATTTGCAGCTCCGGATTGCTCGCCATCGGAGCGGTGGCAGCGGCGATGAAGCGTTCGGCGGCGTCGGGCATTGGGGAAGATCAGGTGGCGCAGTAGAAAGGGAGAAATCGGTCGGAGCACGTAACAGCGGGAGAACCGGAATCAGTGATCGCTCGGGGCTTCCAACAGCTCCAAGAAATCCTTCTGGAACTGCTGCGCCGCATCGTACTCGTAGCGGCCGATCCCCGGCTTTTCGACGGTCCACATCATCAGGGTATCCTTTGCAAGCCAGTGCTTTTCGGCCGCGTGGTAAACGAAGGTCATCGCTGCCAGCAGGAGCATGCCGGTGGCATAAGCGGGCAGCATGATGCGCGAGAGCGCGATCCGGCGCACGAGCTGCCCGCGCCTCCCGAAAAGTGCACGGATACCGATCAGCAGGGTGCAGAGCTGGAGGGCTGCGAGGAGGCAGCTCGCGGCGATCAATGCCTCTCCGCTCGCCTTCCCTCCCATGAGAAAGGGGACACCGAAGCACGGCAACGCGAGGATACAGAGAACGACGGCAGCCCGCTCCCAGGAACTCGTCCGGCTTGCCAAGCCTGCCGCACCCGCGCGGCGACTTAAACGCCACCGGGCAATGAGGAGCGGCAGGACGATCATCAGCGAGATCATCGCGCCGAACTGTCCGGAGGGAGTCATGAACATGCTTGCCCTCAGGCTCCATTCCTTGGCACCGAGAGGCGTCATTTCGGTGATGATCTGATAGTAGGCAAAGGGAAGGAGGATTCCCCCGCCGATGATCCAGGCCCAGTCGCCCGGCCGGAGAAGCCGGAGGAGGCTGGCCGAGAGGGCGCGCTGTAGCGGACCGCCCCGGGAGCGGAAAAATCCGGAGGCCACGAGCGCGAGGCCGAGAACCAACCAGCCGAGAAGGGAGAGAATCCGTCCCGCAAAAGCGTGGTCGGCCATGCGACCGGGTTCCAACTCCTCGGGAGCGATGGGTACCGGGGTTAAAGTCTGGCCCGCTATGACCGGGATGCTACGCCCGGCGAGCAGGCCGGAATGGAGGCCGATCTTCTCCTCGGCCGAAGAAGGCTTGGCCCTAATGGCCGCCTTTTGCTCTTCCATGCGCCGGTCGAGTTCCTGCAGGCGCCGCGCTTCTTCCGGCATCCCCAACTCGGCGGCCGCCTCTGCCAAGGATTTCAAGGGCGTTCCCACGAA
The DNA here is from genome assembly GCA_966211015.1 of uncultured Luteolibacter sp. Classification (GTDB taxonomy): domain Bacteria; phylum Verrucomicrobiota; class Verrucomicrobiia; order Verrucomicrobiales; family Akkermansiaceae; genus Haloferula. Next base: position 4,189 of record CBIHMP010000088.1, read on the forward strand.
GACGTAGGCCAGGAGGATATCCACCAGATTCGTGTGATGCACCGCGGCATACCGCGGAACGAACTTTTCCCAATCCTCCAGCAAGCCTTGGAAGCCCTCCTTGTCTCCGGCTTTCGCAAGCTCGTTCGCCTTGACCGCGATCGCTTCCGACAAATGCCGCAGGCGAAGGTTCAGGGTGGACATGCTGGCCAGGTAGGTGAGGGGCGCGCCTTGGCTCGCGACGTCGGTCCGCTCGGGCAGGAGAAGAATCCTCTGTTTGAGCAGGGTCCCTTGGTAGGAATCGAAGCGTTCGAGTTGCGCGGCTTGATGGAACAGGCCGATGGCCTCGTCCAGTTTCGCCTGATCCTGCACCGGGCGCAATTTGGCGCCGCCCGGAGTGAGCGTGGTTTTTGCGTTGCGGTCGATCCCCTCTTGGGCGGCCATTGCGGCGGCGATAGCGATGAACCATCCATTGTCCGGATCCAGCTCCTTCGCCGTTTTCAGGAAATCGGGCGGGAGGGTGCGGTGATCCGAGCCATGGACGGTCGCATAGTCCGCGAAATAGGCGGGATTTCGCGGATCGCTGGCCCAGAGCCCCTTGATGCGGGCGGATCTTCCGCTCTTGCGGGTGTCGCCAAGCAAAAGCAAACGCTCGTCCGGCGTGCGTTGCGCACCGAGCCGCGCTTCCAAGTCCGAAGGATCGATGGGCCCTGCGCCAGCTCCCGAGAGGAAGGGATAAAGCGCGCGCAGTTCCACGGATGAAGAGAGGAAGGTCGCAAGGGCCGCGACCGATATGGCTGCGGTAACCACGTAGAGTCCCATCTTGAACCACCTGCCAGTCCGGCTCTCTTCCCGCTCGAGTTCTTCCGCGGCCCGTTCCAAGGGATCGGCACCGGGTTCATTCGCCCGGGCGATCGACTCCGCCAATTCATTCCGTTCGGTAATTTGCAGCTCCGGACTCCTCGCCATCGGAGCGGTGGCAGCGGCGATGAAGCGTTCGGTGGCGTCGGGCATCGCGGACAGACCTACCAGAGGGCGAGATTTTGCGAAACGCGAACCTCCCCGGGCGCGCGTTTTTGCAGCTCAGGGCGCGCGTTTTCAGCGGGAGAGAAGCGTTAGGCGGACCTACCCCACCGCCCGCTTGCCCTTCGCCCCGGCCTGCGTCACCCTCCGCCGTCCCGATGTCCGATTCCTTCGTCCACCTCCACCTGCACACCGAATATTCCCTCCTCGACGGGATGGCCCGCACCAAGGAAGTGGCGAACAAGGCGAAGGAGCTCGGGATGCCCGCGGTCGCCATGACGGACCACGGCAACCTCTTCGGTGCCATTGAGTTCTACCAAAATTGCAAGAAGGCGGGGGTGAAGCCGATCTTCGGCTGCGAGATCTACCTCGCGCCGGGAAACATGGAGGACAAAAAGGAGATTCCCGGCCGCAAGCGTGCCTGCCACATGACCTTGCTGGCGGAGACGGACGAAGGCTGGAGCAATCTCCAGAAGCTCGTCTCGCTCGGCCACCTGGAGGGCCTCTATCACGGCAAGCCGCGGGTGGACCGCGAGGCCCTGCGCCGCTACTCGAAGGGCATCATCTGCCTCACCGGCTGCATTTCGGGGCCCGTGAACGAATGGCTGCTCTTGGGGGATGAGGGGAAGGCCCGCGAAACGATGGCCGAGCTGGTGGAGATCTACGGCAAGGAGAATCTCTACGTGGAGATCCACGACCACGGCCTCGAGCCGCAGCGGAAGGTCACCCCCGGCCTGTTGAAGCTCGCGAAGGAATTCGGCCTCAAGCCGGTCGCCGCCAACGACGTCCACTTCCTCAACCGCAGCGATCACGAGGCGCATGATGTGATGATCTGCATCGGTACCGGCCGACTGCTGATCGACGAGAACCGCATGCGCTACACCCCCGAGGTGTATTTCAAGACGGCAGCGGAAATGCGGGAGCTTTTCGCCGAGATTCCCGGAGCCTGCGATGCCACCTTGGAAATCGCGGAGCGCTGCAATGTCTCGCTCAAGCTGGATCCCACGAGCTCGGAAAAGTACCCGCAATTCGGTACCCCGGACGGCTCGCCGCGGGAGGAGTACCTGATGCGCGTGTGCCAGGAGGGTCTGGTGAAACGCTACGGCGAGGAGCGTGCCGCGGAAGCGGAGATCCAGGAGCGCCTGGAGTACGAGGTGAATATCATCAATCAGCTCGGCTTCGCCTCGTACTTCCTCATTACCGCGGATTTCATCCAGTGGGCGCGGGATCACGATATCCCCGTGGGTCCGGGCCGCGGTTCGGCCGCCGGCTCGCTGGTGGCCTACGTCATGGGCATCACGAATATCTGCCCGCTGCAGTTCGGCCTGCTCTTCGAGCGTTTCCTCAATCCCGAGCGCGTCAGCCCGCCCGACGTCGATATCGATTTCTGCCAGAGCCGCCGTCCCGAGGTGATCGACTACGTGCGGCAAAAGTACGGCGAGCGCAGCGTCTCCCACATCATCACCTACGGCACCCTCGGCGCGAAGAGCGTGCTGCGGGACGTCGCTCGCGTGATGGGTGTCAGCTACGGCGAGGCGGACCGCATCGCGAAGATGATCGAGGCCAAGCCCGGCGTCAGCCTGAAGAGCGAGTACGAGGCGAAGCCGGAGCTGAAGGAGATGATCGCCAGCTCCTCCACCTATCGGGAGTTGTGGGAGTATGCCCTGAAGCTGGAAGGCCTGACCCGGAACGTCGGCATTCATGCCGCCGGCGTGGTGATCGGCGACCGCCCGCTCGACGAGCACGTGCCGCTGACCCGCGGGAATGAAGGCGAAGTCGTGACCCAGTACGACATGGGCGCGATCACCGAGGTCGGGCTCCTGTAGATGGACTTCCTGGGCCTGAAGAACCTCACCGTCATCCAGGACGCGGTGGAGCACATCAAGCGACACACACCGGACTTCGAAATCGACCGCGTGCCGCTGGATGACCAGAAGACCTTCGATATCCTGAACCGGGGCGAGACGATGGGCGTGTTCCAGCTGGAATCCGGCGGGATGGTGGAGACGTGCCGGAAGTACCAGATCGAGAAGATCGACGACATCATCGACCTCCTCGCCCTCTATCGCCCCGGGGCGATGCAGTTCATCGACCAGATGATCGAGGTGAAGAAGGGCCGCAAGAAGCCCTTCTACGAGCACCCGCTGCTGGAGCAGGTCTGCGGCAATACCTACGGGGTCATGATCTACCAGGAGCAGGTGCAGAATGCCGCCAAGCTCCTCGCCGGCTACACGCTGGGCGGTGCCGACCTGCTCCGCCGCGCGATGGGCAAGAAGGATCCGAAGAAGATGGCGGAGGAGCGCTCGAAGTTCGTCGAGGGCGCGGCGCGGGTGAACAACATCAATGAGAAGCTCGCCAACGCCATCTTCGAGAAAATCGAGATGTTTGCCGGCTACGGCTTCAACAAGTCCCACTCCGCCTGCTACGGCCACATCTCCTACTGGACCGCGTACCTGAAGGCGAATTTCCCGGTCGAGTTCATGGCGGGGCTGCTCTCGAACGAGATCAACAATACCGACAAGATCGGCGTCTTCGTCGCGGAGTGCCACCGCATGGGCATCGAGATCCTGCCGCCGGACCTGAACAAATCGAAGCTTCGCTTCGCTCCCGAGCTTTTGCCCTCGGGCGCTTTCGCCGTCCGCTACGGTCTCGCCGCCATCAAGAACGTGGGCGAGGGCGCGATGGCCCAAGCGATCGCCGATCGCGAAGCGAAAGGGCCCTTCACCTCCCTGGAGGACTTCTCGAACCGACTCGACTCGAAAGCGGTGAACAAGCGCATCCTTGAGAACCTCGTGAAAGCGGGCGCACTCGATTGGACCGGCGAGACCCGCGCCTCGATGTTCAACCGCCTGGAGCAGGTCGTCGCCAGCGCCTCCTCCGCGCAGCGGGACCGCGCTGCCGGGCAGGTCTCGCTTTTCGATACCATGGACTTTGCCGCGTCGGCACCGGTCAATACGGCCACCGCCGTAGCGGTCGAAGAGTGGAGCAAGGACGAACGGCTCGCGCAGGAGAAGGAGTTGCTCGGCTTCTACGTCACCGGCCATCCGCTCGACAAATTCCGCGGCGTCCTCGACTCCGACAAGTACCTGAAACTCGGTCTCCTCGACGAGGTGGATGTCTCGAACCCCCGCGACCGCTTTCCGTTCGCGGGAATGATCCGCACCTTGGAAAGCAAGGTAACGAAAAGCGGCAAGCCCTTCGGCGTCATGGTGGTCGAGGACTTCACCGGCTCTGCCGAAGTCGTCATGTGGGGCGAGTCCTTCGTTCCCGCCCGAGATGCCGGCACCCTGGTGCCCGGCAAGGTCATCAAGTTCAAGGCCGCGATCCAGATCGACGACCGCACCGACTCCCGCCGTCTCACCGGCTACGAGCTCAGCGAGCTCAAGCCCCGCGGCAGCTCCGCCACCAAAGGGGCCGTAGAGCTCACCCTCTGGACCGCCCGCCACTCCGAGCGCGATCTCTCCGATATCCGGGAAGCCCTCGCCGCGAATCCCGGAAAGGTGCCCGTCTTCCTGCACTTCCAGAACAGCGCCGGACGCCGTGCCACCGTCGAACTCGGCGAGAAGCATCACGTGAAGCGCACCGAGATTCTCGAGAAGGCCCTCGGCCGCTGGATCGATTGAGCAGGCGTCTCCGCCACAAACCGGAGGGCCGCCCCGAGGGACGGCCCTTAATCCTGCGATTCGGTGCCCGCGATCAGCCTCCCGTCGCCTTCAGCGTGCTGAGATACTCGATCAGCGAGGTGAAATCCTGCACTGAAAGCCCCGCAGCCAGGCCCGGCGGCATCATCGATTGGGGCATGTGGTTTTCCTCTGCCACGTCCACACGCTTCAGCTTCGTCACCTGTCCGGCGATATTGCGAAGCTCGACCACGCCATCGGCTTCACCGGTGACAAAGCCCATGTGCGCCAGACCGTCTTTCATCTTGAACATGGAAGTCTGGAAGCCTTGGGCTACCACCTTGTTAGGATCCAGGATCGACTCGATCAGGTAGTCGCGTGTGAATTTCGCGCCGGAGGCACCGAGGTACGGCCCTTTCTGCTCGGCCTTCGGATCGACCGAGTGGCAAGCGATGCAGCCTTGGGAGGAGAAGATCCGCTCGCCCGCGGCCGCGTCGCCCTTGCTTTCCATCGCCGTCTTGGCGACTTCGGCTGGCGGCAATTCGGCCACCTTCTTGCCCCCGGACCCCAGGGAGGCCACCGCCTCCTTCGCTGCCTTCGCGGCGTTGATGAGTTCGCTGTTGTCCCACTTCATACCTTCCTCGATCTGCTTGTCGAAGCCGGCCAGCTTTAGGTCGGTGATGGCTTGGAAGAAGCCCACCTCGCGCGGGGTCTTTTCAACTTCCCGCTGCACCCTCTTCTTGGCGTCCTCCTTGGCAAGCGGGCTGGAAAGAACGGTCAGCATGGCCTTCCACGCGATCCGGCTGGCGGCATTGCCTTGTCGGGCGGCGATCTCGCGCAGCGCGCCGATCTGGCCGGCGCGATCCGCCGAGTTCACGAAATCGCTGACGTAACCCTCCGCCTCCGCCGCCACATCCTTGTCCTGGCTCCAGATGGAGAGGACGGCCAGCCGGTACGGCATCGACTTGTCTTCTCCCGCCTTCGGCAGCGCCTTGAAGAAATCGGCCCGCTGGGCAAAGGGGCGCTTCTTGTCCTTCGCCGCTTCCACCAGCAGCATTAGCTGGGTGTCGTTGAGTTCCTTCGAGCCGAGCGCGGCCAGCACCGGGTCCACCCCGGCCAGCTTCAGTTCGGCCACCGGCAGACGGTTCTTGCCCAGCACTTCGAGCAGGGCGTTCTGGCGGTCGGGCGGCACCATGCCGAAACCCTTCTCGATTGCGCCGCGGATCTTCGCCGTGGCCTCCCATTCCACCGGCTCGTGATACGGTCCCCGGTCGTCCGGACGGGTGTTCCACCAGCTCTTCAGGTCCCATTCCTTCTCCTTGTGGCTCAGACGCGCCAGCGCCGCGAGCACGTCGAAGCGGAGCTCGAAATCCTTGGACTTCCCGAAAGCCGCCAGGAGCCCGTCCACCACCTCGGGCTTGTGGATGCGTTCCAAGGCACGGAGAGCGAGCTTGCGGGTCGCCGTATCGCTGACCGCACTAAGGCACGCGGGAATGTTTTCCAGCGAGACCAGCGTTTGCATCGCCGTGTGCTGGAGGCGCGGGGAATCGCCTTCCTCGCGCCATTCCATGGAAGCGGAGAGGATTGCCGGTGCGGCACCTTTCACCTTCAGGCGCTCGAGACCGATCAGGGCCTGCAGGACCACCCGCGGATCCTTGTCCTTCAGCATGTCGCCGTAGAGCTTCGCCGGCACGCCGGCCAGTTCCTGCTTGTTGTCGGTCATCGCGCGGAGCACCTGCTCGCGGATCGCCGCATCACCCGCCATTTCGGCGAGGTACTTGGTGCTACCGGCCCCATAAGCCTGCTTGAAGGTCCAGATCGCGGCTGTTCGGACGGCGACCGTTTGCTTTGCGTCTTTGGCGATGGCGATGATCCCTTCGGCAAATACGGGCTTCTTGCCGCGCTTCAGGATCTCACGCTGGGCTTCCATCCGCTGCACCGCGCTCGCGGAGGTCAGCAGCTTCACCAGATCGGCGTCGTTGGCCTTCGTCACGTCGGCATATTTCGCCGGGGTCTTGCCGGGAAATGTGGCCACGTGGATCATGCCCACCGGTTTATCTTTCCCCGAGTAGTCGAAGCCGCCGCCGCGCCAATCGGCCAGGAAGAGCCGCGAGTTGCCATCCACATCGATGTCGGTCGCGCGGGGTAGCTTTTCAAAGGTCTCCTGCTCCACGCTGAAGCTCGCGCCCGCCCGCTTCCAAGGATGGTAGTGCACGGTGCCGGTGGTCCAGTCGGTCGAGAAAAGCGCGTCCGTGAACTCGGCCGGGAATCCCGGTTCGCTCAGCCAGAGTGCGCCCGTCCCGGAGCCGCCGCCGTAGTCGGCCAGCGGCTTGATCGCTTCGTCCGCGAAATTCTGGTAGAGCCGCGGGTAGCCGTGATCGCCGAGCGAGGTGTAATGGTGGAAGCGCGTGTTCCACCCCTTGCCGTCATTGGTGTTGTCCCGGCTGAAAAGATCCAGTTCGGGGGAAATCGCGGTGTCGCAGATATTCCGCACCATCAGCGCATACGGTTCCACCTGGGAGCCGTCCGGCCGCACGCGCAGCACCCCGCCGCCGTGCAGCGTGTAGGTGGAGCCGTCGGTGCCTTTCGCCGGAAAGGTGCCGAAATCTCCCACGGAAATGTACAGCCAGCCATCGATGCCCATGCGCACGCCGTTCGTGGTGTGGTCCGCGCCACGGGGATGCTCGATCCCGCCGCCCAGCCCGGTCACCAGGGTAGTCTTCTGGTCGGACACGCCGTCGCCGTTGGTATCACGGAAGGAGCTCAGGAAAGGCGGATGGATGAGGTAGAGGGTATCGCCGACGAAGTGGCCGCCGCGCGGACTATCCACGTCCGGCACGAAATGGATGAATTCGTCGGCCTTGCCGTCGCCGTCCTTGTCCCGGCAGCGGATGATGCGCCCCATGTTCTTCTTGTGACCCAGCGATCCGTTCTGATCGGAGGAAACATACACATCCCCCGTGGCGGACACCGTGATGGCCGCCGGATAATCCGCGTTCGGCGGGCCGGCGAATTCCTTCATGACGAACCCCTCGGGCAGCGCACAGGCGCTGCCCACGGTGGTAATGGCGATCAGATATCGGGTGGAGCGATGCATCGGAGGAGCCCAATACGCGCCAGATCGCGGGTTTTCTCAATCCCAAGTGTGGGTTATTACCCGGACGCCGTTTGAAAATGACTTGCCCGCACATCCGATTGCGCGCACACGCAGGCCCGTGATCCGCAAGGCCTTCCTCCCCGGTGCCGGGCTCGGCACGCGGCTGCGACCGCTCACCGACCTGCTGCCCAAGCCCCTTGTGCCGCTTTATCACAAGCCGCTCATCGAATGGGCCATGGAATCCTGCCTCGCGGCCGGAATCACCGATTTCGCGATCAATACCCACCACCTGCCGGAGCGGTGGACTTATGCGGAAAGTGAAGACCGGGGCCTTTCCTCGGGCAACGGCACCCCCCCGAAAAAGGGGAAGTGGGAGAATGCCTCCGTGCACCTTTTTCACGAACCGGTCCTGCTCGAGACCGGCGGCGGAGTGAAGAACATCGAGGCATGGGCAGGCGGCGAAAGCATACTAGTGCACAATGGAGACATTTACTCCTCGCTCCCGCTTGCCCGCCTGATCGCCGCCCACGAGGCCTCCGCCTGTCCCGTGACCCTTGCTGTCCGCTCGCAGGGCGAGGCGACCCACATCGCGCTTAAAGGGGACCGGGTCAGCGACATTCGCGGCATGCTCGGCCTTGCCGAAGGCACCCACGTCTTCACCGGCATCTACTGTTTCGATCCCGAGCTTTTCGGCCTGATTCCGGCTGGAGAGAAGATTTCCGTCATCCCCGCCTTCCTCGAACTGGCGAAGCAGGGCCGGTTGGGGGCCGTAGTCCTTGATGAAGGCGAATGGCGTGACCTCGGCGACCACGCGAGCTACCTCGCCGCCCATCGCGAACTCGCCCTCGCCCCGGCGATCCATCCGGAAGCGATCATCGACCCGACGGCGGTGGTGGAAGACAGCGTGGTCGGACCCGGGGCAAAGAT
>CBIHMP010000089.1:0-12723 GCA_966211015.1 uncultured Luteolibacter sp.
GTCTCGGTGACTTCCTGGGCGCGCTCGCTCTCGGCGACGAGAAGCGCGAGTTCATCGGCGGAGTGGAAGTGCTCGCCCTCTGCCACGGGGTCGATCCGGAAAAGATTCTTCAGCAGCCAGTTGGCGGTGCCGTTCAGGATCCGGATCGCCCAATGGAACGCCTTGTAAAAAAGGTGTAGCGGCCCGGCCAGCAGCAGCGTGGTGGCGACCGCCTTGCGGATGGCGATGGATTTCGGCAGGAGCTCGCCGATCACCACGTGGAGGAACGTGAAGGAGGCGATGGCCAGCACGAAGGAAATCCACGAAACCGGCCGGATGGTCATGCCCATCATCTCGGTGCTGATGGGGACCCCGGCCTTCAGCAGCAGGGGCGAGACGAGAGCTTCGACAAAAGGCTCGCCCAGGAAGCCGAGCGCCAGGGAGGCGATGGTGATTCCGAGTTGGTTGGCCGAAAGGTAGCCGTCCAGATGGCTCACCACGTGGAGCGCGGTGGCCGCGCGGGTCGGCTTTTCCTTGGAATTGGCCTCCAGCTGGCTGGGCCGGACTTTGACGATCGCGAACTCCGAGGCGACGAAGAACGCGTTCAGCAACAGGAAAAAGACGATCCCCAGCAAATAGAGCAGGGAGACCCCCAACGGGGGAAGTTCACGGCTCGGCTCGGCTGCGGCCGATGCCAGTACAAGGAAATCGGGAAACAGGTTCATTTCCCGCTCAGAGTTTCTCGTAAACGCCTTGGTCCCGGCGTTCGAGGATGGTGAAACCCGCCGATTTCGCGTCGCTCACGGAAAGCGGTTTGGCGACCCGGGGGGTGTTCACCTTGGAAATCACCTTGCGCACCGGGTGGCGGCAAAGCGGGCACTGCTCCAGTGCCGGGCGGTCCAAAGGACGCCGAAGTTCAAACCCCTTGCGACAAACCCGACAAGATCGCTCCGGATCTTCGGGGGTCTCGGAAAGATATTCGTAGATGGGCATCGATGAGACGGAAGATCGAGCGGTTACCGCCTTCCGTCAACCGTAGCGGACGGCGTGCCGTTTTACCAGCTCGACTTCGTCACGCCCGGGATCATTCCGTTCGAGGCGAGCTCGCGGAAGCTGATACGGGACAGGCGGAAGCGGCGGATGAAAGCGCGGCGGCGGCCGGAGTAGAGGCAACGGTTCACCAGACGGGTCGGGCTCGCGTCACGGGGCAGCATCGTCAGACCGACATAGTCCTTCTCAGCCTTCAGCTTGTGACGGAGGTCGGCATACTTGGCGACAGTGCGCTCCTTGCGCTCGTTGCGTGCAATCCAGCTCTTCTTAGCCATAATTCGGGGCGCGGTGAATACCCGATCCAGCGGGCGAGGCAAGCCCAAACTTGGGATTTCCCGCCGATTCGCCCCGCCATCCGGGGCTTTAGGAAAAACGGGCAGTCCGGGCCGGGATGAACCCACGGGCCGTCGGAAAGCCTCGAAAGAAACCTAAGGAGCTGATAATCAAACACCCACTGCTGGGGCAGCCAAGACCTCCGGCTTCTTGCGAAGGAACACCCACCAGCACCCGGCCAAGCCCGCGGCGAACAGGGCACCGCCGATATAGTTGAACTCCGGCCGCCCGATCTTCTCGCCGACCACGAGCACCTTTTGCGGCTTGGCCTGGAGATACTTGATCTTGAGAAGCGGCACGGCGTCGATCGAATCGTAACGCTCCTTCGACACGTCCACGTTGGCGGTCCGGGTGGAGGCTCCGTCGAGGTATTCGACTGCGAACTCGTAGCTGCGCCGTCCCTTGCGACCGCGCTTTTCCGTCTTCTCGGTGACCACGGCCATCGTTTCCACGCCTTCCTTATCGATCTGTTCCTTTTCCTTCGTCTCCATGAAGTTCATCACGAGCATGAAGGGACCGGCGAGAAGCGCGCCGATGGCGGCAAGTTTAAGTCTGGACATGGGAGGTTATGATTTACCTTCCCAAGAGATAGGAGTCGCCTGACACCGTCAAGATCAAGACGGGCTCCCCTCTCCCGACGGGATGCATCAATGGCACAAGCCGGGCCGAGTGAACGAAAGGGGAAACGGCCGCTTATCTTGTCGCGATCGGCCGCTGCCAGAGTTTCGAGGGCGGCGGATCGTTCGGCCGGATCACCACGATCCCGGCATGTTTTGAGCCGCCGTTCAGATAATCCGTGATCGGCCGGTCGATGAGGGTCATGCGGCCCTTGTCGCGGTCGGAGGTGGCGTGGGTGAAATAGGCGCGGCCCTTCAGCTTGATGATCAGGCCGACATGGGAGGTGTAGCCGTTTTTCCAATTCGTCGTGATGGCACAGATATCACCATCCTGAAGGTAGTTTTCCGCCGCGCGGACACTCCGCTTCGGGATGTGATAGACCGGGAGCCCGGATACCCGGGCTTCGATGCGGCCCATCTCCGGCAGCAGGGCGGGATTGCTCCGCAGGTAACGGTAGCTCTTCCACTGCACCGTCATTTCACGGATCTGGCGGCGCAGGCGCTGGGCCCCGGGCAGCTTCGGCGTGATGTTGCGGGCCAGCCCGCGGCGTTCGTTGTCGTGGAACACCTCCTCCAGATGGTGCATCCGGCTCAGGTAATTCCCGGTGCAGCGGCCGCCCCGGTAGCGCTCCACTTCCACCATGTGCAGCATGTCCTGCGGCGTGTAGGGGCCCGGCTTGTAGCGGAGCATGCGGGCGAAGGCCAAGGCGTTCTCGTAGTAAGTCCAGCAGTCCATCCCGCTCAGGTTCACCACCGGGGATTCGATGCGGTCGTGCACCTCCAGCGTGTAATTCACGTAAGGAGTCCCGACCATGGCCCGGGCCGCGCGGATGGTGCGGGCACCGAGCGGGAGCTGCCGCCAGTTTTCCCGCTCCGCCTGCCGGACCAGCGCCCTGAATTTCGAATCGCCTTTGAAGACGGTCCCCAGCGGCAGGCGGGGGGCGCTCGGCGGCGTCACGGTGTGCTGCGCGACCGCCGGCAGCGGAGCCAAGGCGAGCACGGCAAGGGCGATCATGATTCTCATGCCTGCATCTTACGGATCCAGGCGGGAAAGCAAAGGAGGTTTCGACAGGGCTTGAAGCCTCCCAGGCCTTCCGCGACTCTCCGGCTGTGAGCGAATCCTACGAGACCCCGCGCAGCCCCCGGGACGAAATCGACGGCGTCCCTTATTTTCCCCGGCTTTGCCACAAGGCCCGCCTGCACGCGGCGGGACACCTGCACCCCCAATATCACCCGAATCTCGGGGCGGGGATGGACCTCTGGACCTGCCAGTTTTTCGGGATCGAATATGAGACGCTCGCGGCCCGGATTCGCGCGGGCGCTTCCGACGAGGAAGCCTTGGCCTGGGCACGGGAGAATGGAACGCCGCGCCCTACCCACGAGTTCGCGTGGTGGAAGGCTTTCATGCACACGCGCGGCTTCCGGGACGACATCGCGGAACGCCTGGCGCAGCGAAAGGCAGAATCCGGTTTTCAGGACCGGACGGATATCCTCACCTTCATGGATTATATCGACGCGGACGAGGGCAGGATGTGAAGGCGGCGCGGGGGCAAAATCGGACTTGCGGAACAGTTCAGTTCTGTTAAGCACCTCCGCGTCATCCTTTGGTGCCACGGGATTCCGGCGGCACTGCGCCCTCACGAAAGAAGATGAAGATCCCCCTGCTCAGCTACGTCGTGCTCGCCGCGTCCCTCTTGCATTCCGCCAACGCCCAGGTGGTGGTGGACGAGAACACCGAATTCAAGAACGCCTTCTACGCCGAAGTCATCCCCTTCCTCCGAGGCCCTGAGGCGACGCTCCAGCCGCAATTGGCGGGGTTCAATCTCTTGGAGAAGGACGGCTACGGGACGGGCTACATCTACGACTTTTGCGCGAATTTCGACGAAGGCACCGCCGAGAACTGGACCTACGACACGGTGACCCCCGGCATGGGGATTCTGGGGCGGCAAGATGAAATCGGCGCGCTGTTTTCCAACGCCCTCCCGGAGTTCGACGAGATGCTCGCCGATTACATCGGAGACACGGGTGATTGGGCGCTCGTCCCCGGCCACGAGGCCGCATACGACCAGCTCCAGGCCTACGCGGCGGGGATGCAGATCGCGCTTTGGGAGCTGATCCACGAGGACGCGGCAACCCTCTCGATCGACGACACCTCGGGGATCGACGGCAATTTCCGCATCGATATGGACGGTGCCGTTCCCGGCAGCCAGGCCGACGCGGCGGACTTTTACGCCGAGCAATTCCTCGCGAACATCCGCTCCACTACCAATCCCTGGACCAACCAAGGAGGCTACACCTATTATTTCGCGGACGCCCCGGCCGGCGAGCAGGACCGCCTGTGGGTGGCCGTGCCCGAACCGTCCACGACCTTGCTCGGAGCCTTCGGGTTTCTGCTCTTGCTGCGCCGCCGCCGCCCTTAAGAGCGGCCTTTTCCCCTCCCCGCCTGCCTTCGGGCACGCGGGGAATTTTTTTGCGCTCTAGCCGGGCTGGACGGCCCGCGGGCACTGCCTAGACTCCCGCGCATGCCCGACTTCACGTATCAGGACCCCTTCCCGCTCGGTGCCGACGAGACCGAGTACGAGTGCATCTCGACCGCGCACGTGTCGGTCTCGGAGTTCGAGGGAGATCCAATCCTGAAGATCGCGCCGGAGGGCCTGGCCCTGCTGGCGAACGAAGCGATGAAGGCGATCAACTTCACCCTGCGCCCGAGCCACCTCGCGCAGGTAGCGGCCATTCTCGAGGATCCCGAAGCCACGGAAAACGACCGGATGGTGGCGCTGATGCTTTTGAAAAATGCGGAGATCGCCGCGAAGGGCATCCTTCCCGCCTGCCAGGATACCGGCACGGCAACCGTGGTCGCCAAAAAGGGCCAGCAAGTGTGGACCGGCTGCGACGACGCCGAGTGGCTTTCCAAGGGCATCCACAAGACCTACCAAGAGGAAAACCTGCGCTACTCCCAGACCGCGCCCCTCACGATGTACGAGGAGGCGAACACCAGGACGAACCTGCCCGCCCAGATCGACCTGTACGCCACGGAAGGCGACGCCTATAAGTTCCTCTTCGTCAGCAAGGGCGGCGGTTCGGCGAACAAGACCTTCCTTTATCAGGAAACGAAGGCGCTGCTGAACCCCAAGCGCCTGAAGGAATTCTGCATCGAAAAGATGCGCTCCCTCGGCACCGCCGCCTGCCCGCCGTATCACCTCGCCATCGTTGTCGGCGGCACTTCCGCGGAGACTTGCCTGAAGACCGTGAAGCTGGCCTCCACCCGGTATTACGACGCCCTGCCGACTTCCGGGAACGAGCACGGTCGCGCCTTCCGGGACCTCGAACTGGAGGCGGAGCTTTTGCAGGCCGCCCGCCAGATCGGCATCGGCGCGCAATTCGGCGGGAAATATTTCGCCTTGGATGTGCGCGTGGTACGCCTGCCGCGCCACGGTGCCTCCTGCCCCGTGGGCATCGGTGTCTCCTGTTCCGCCGACCGCCAGGCAAAGGCGAAGATCACCAAGGATGGCATCTTCCTCGAAAAGCTGGAGAAGGACCCCGGGCGGTTCATCCCCGAGAAATACCGCGACTGGAAGTTCAAGGGCGTGGAGATCGACCTCGACCAAGGGATGGAAAAGACGCTCGCCACGCTGAGCAAGTATCCCGTGACCACCGCCGTTTCACTGAGCGGGACCATCATCGTCGCCCGCGATATCGCCCACGCCAAGATCAAGGAGCGCTTGGACGAAAGCGGCGAACTTCCCGACTACATCAAGGATTACCCCGTTTACTATGCCGGCCCCGCCAAGACTCCGGCTGGCTACCCTTCCGGCTCTTTCGGTCCCACGACGGCAGGGCGCATGGATTCCTATGTCGATCTCTTCCAGAGCCATGGCGGCTCCCGCGTGATGCTCGCGAAGGGCAACCGCTCCCAAGCCGTGACGGACGCTTGCAAGGCCCACGGCGGCTTCTACCTCGGCTCCGCGGGGGGGCCTGCCGCCCTGCTGGCGAAGGAACACATCAAGAGTCAGGAGGTCATCGAGTATCCGGAGTTGGGGATGGAAGCGGTATGGAAAATCCGCGTGGAGAATTTCCCGGCGTTCATCCTCGTGGACGACAAAGGCAACGATTTCTTCAAGAAAATCAACGAATGCCCGGTGTGCTCCTGAAGCCGCAGGCAGGCATTTGCTAAGACCTCCCGAATATCCATTCCTGCAAAAATTGCGGGAGACAAGAAGATCATGGCCATATCGGGTTTAAAGTAGTATATTGAGTGTCCGCATGTTGGAGCAGGATAGACCGGCCATACGAGAGCAGGAGGACGCCCTGTTTTCGGTTACCTTTGAACACGCTGCTATCGGGATGGCGCTGGAGTCGCTCGAAGGCAGGTGGCTGAAGGTCAACCGTGCCCTGTGCCGTCTGTTGGGATATTCCGAGAAGGACCTTCTGGGCGATCGCTTCCAAGATCACACCCATGCGGAGGATCTCGAGCCGGATCTGGTCAGGAGGCAGCAACTGCTCGGCGGGGAAATCGCCGCTTATAATCTGGAGAAGCGTTATCTCGACAAGGACGGCAAGGCGGTTCCGGTCCTGGTGACCGTCTCGCTGGCGCGGACGGACTGCGGCATCCCCCGCTTTTATATTTCCCAGATCCAGGACCTCAGGGAGCGCAACCGGGCCACGGCGTCGCTGATGCAGGAGAAGGTCCTCCTGGCGAGCCTGATGGACACCAGTCCGGACCACATCTATTTCAAGGACCGCGAGAGCCGGATCATACGGGTGAACGGGACGATGGCGAAGCACATGGGCTTCCAAGACCCCGACCAGGCTATCGGTCTGCGGGATATCGATTTCTTCGACGAGGTCCATGCCCGCCAAGCCCACGAGGACGAGCAGCGGATCATGGCTACCGGCGAGCCCCTTCTTAACAAGGAAGAGAAGGAGGTGTGGCCGGGGGGACGGGTGAGCTGGGTTTCCACCACGAAGGTTCCGCGCCGCGACCAGCAAGGCAACATCATCGGAATCATCGGGATTTCCCGCGACATCACCGAGCGCAAGCTGACGGCGGAGAAGATGCTCCATGACGAGCAGCGCTACCGCTCGCTCGTGAAGGCGACGACGGCGATCGTGTGGAATACCGCGCCTTCCGGGGAATTCGAAACACCCCAGGCCTCCTGGTCGGCCTTCACCGGTCAGACTTTCGAGCAGCTCCGCGGCTGGGGTTGGCTGGATGCGGTGCATCCGGAAGACCGGGCTTCCACCGCGAGGATCTGGTCGGAAGCACTCGCCAGCCGGAAAACCTATCTCACGATTCACCGCGTGCTGCGGCACGACGGGATCTACCGCCATCTCTCGGTCCGCGCGGCTCCCTTGCTAGACGAGGATGGCGCGGTCATCGAGTGGGTCGGCTTCCATACCGACGTCACCGAGCGGGTGCTCGCCGAGCTCGAGAAAGACCGGCTGAACGACCAGCTCGTGGAACTTTCGCGGCGTGCAGGGATGAGCGAGGTTGCGACCAGCGTGTTGCACAATGTCGGCAACGTGCTCAACAGCGTGAACATCTCGTGTTCGGTCGTCATGGAAAAGGTGCGCCGCTCCCGGATCGAGACCGTGGCCAAGACCGCGGCCCTGCTGAAGGAGCACGCGGATGATCTGGCGGCCTTTCTCACTACCGACCCGCAGGGACGGCAGCTCCCGGAATTCCTCGGCAAGCTCGCCGGCCGTCTCGCTTCCGAGCAAAGCGAGATCCTGGGGGAGGTGGAGCTGCTGGACCGCAACATCGATCACATCTCCCAGATCATCTCCGTCCAGCAGAGCTACGCGAACATCGGTGGCGTCAAGGAGTCGCTGGCGATCGCGAATCTGGTCGAGGATGCCCTGCGGATGAACATGGTCGCCATGATCCGGCATGAGATCAGGGTCGAGCGCGAGTTCGAGGAGGTCCCGCCGGTGGTCCTGGAAAAACACAAGATCCTCCAGATTCTGGTGAACCTCATCCGCAATGCAAAGCATGCCCTCAGCGACGGCGGCAATGCGGACAAATGCCTCAAGGTGCGCATCGCCCGGGGGGATGCCGGCCATCTCGTGATCAGCGTGAGCGACAACGGGATCGGCATCGCGCAGGAAAACTTCACCCGCATCTTCGAGCACGGCTACACGACGAAAACGGACGGCCACGGTTTCGGCCTCCACAGCGGTGTATTGGCCGCCCGGGAGATGGGGGGAAGCCTCACCGTTCATAGCGATGGCATCGGCCGCGGGGCCACCTTCGCCTTGGAATTGCCCTGCGAAATACCTGGATCGGATGCAGGCGGCTGAAATCGATCAAAAGCGGAAGCCGGCCCGCAAGGCCCTGGCCCGGGTGTCCGGCACCGCAGCGGAAAGCATCTGCGTCCCTGGCGACGGCACCGGCACCGGGGCGAATTTCACCTATGGAACTCCCGCTCCCCCCGAACGGGAACGGGAGCGAAGCTAACAGACATGAAACGACTGCCCATCAATCCCCTTGCGCTAGCGGCCGCCGGCTGGCTGGCTGCGGTGGTCGCCGTGATGGCGATTTTGCTCGTTTATTCGGCTTCTCCCGGGCCCACGGGGAAGATCCCGGAACGCTGGCCGGCCGGTAGCGGGATCGCCTTCGATCCGAGCCGGTCCAATCTGGTGCTGTTCGCCCATCCCCGCTGCCCGTGCACGAGAGCGACGCTCGGCGAGCTGGAAATACTCATGGCCCAGAGCAAGGGGCGGCTGAATGCACAAGTGTGGTTCATCAAACCCGCGGAAGCCGCGGAGGACTGGACAGACACGGCCCTGTGGCGCAAGGCGGCGGCAATCCCGGGAGTGAGTGTCCACCGTGACGAGGGAATGGCCGAAGCCGCGCGCTTCGGCGCCGGAACCTCCGGCCAGACCTTGGTATATGGCCACGACGGGCGGCTGCTATTTCACGGCGGCATCACCTTGTCCCGCGGTCACTCCGGCGACAACGCCGGGCGGAGCGCCGCGCTGGCGTCGCTCGATCACACGCTTTCCCGCGGGCTGGAAACCCCCGTTTTCGGGTGCCCTCTGTTTGCAGCCGAATGCGGGGAAGGAGAAGTCGCATGCAAGCCATGACAGATTCAGAGAGCCCGGTGGACGAGAGGGCGCGGGCGCATTTCCAGGACGCCCGGGAGAAGATCTACCGGCAGACGGACCGGTTGTTCGCCAATCTGATGATCGTCCAATGGCTGGCCGGCATCGCCGCCGCCTTGATCATCTCCCCCCGGACGTGGATCGGGGCAGCCAGCCAGACGCACTGGCATGTATGGGCCGCGATTTTTCTGGGCGGGGCGATCACCGGCTTCCCCGTCTTCCTCGCCAGGAAACACCCGGGGCTCGCCCTCACCCGCCACACCATCGCAGTGGCCCAGATGCTTTTTTCCGCGCTTCTGATCCATCTCACCGGCGGACGAGTGGAAACCCATTTCCACGTTTTCGGCTCGCTCGCATTCCTCGCGATCTACCGTGATTGGAAGGTTCTGGTTTCGGCCACGGTTGTCGTCGCCGTCGATCACTTCCTGCGGGGCGTGTTCTGGCCGCAGTCGGTCTTCGGGGTGGCGACGGCGAGCCATTGGCGCTGGGTGGAACATGCGGCCTGGGTTCTTTTCGAGGACACGTTTCTCCTCATCTCCACCCGCCAGAGCATCCGCGACATGTTCGAGGTGGCCTCGCGGCGCGCCCGTCTGGAGAAGCTCAATTCGCAGATTGAAAATCAGGTGACCGAGCGGACGGCGGAGCTGCTGACCGCGCACCGGGAACTCCAGGACAGCGAGCGGCGCTTTTCGGTCGCCTTCCAGCACGCCTCGATCGGCATGGCCCTGGTGTCGCCGGAGGGGGAGTGGCTGAAGGTGAATCGGGCGCTTTGCCGTTTGACGGGTTACGAGGAAGGGGAATTTTCCGACAAGACCTTTCAAGAGATGACTCACCCCGAAGATCTGGAGCCCGATCTCGCCCAAGTGCGGCGAACCCTGGCGGGCGAAATCAGCTCCTATGAAATCGAAAAGCGGTACTTTCATAAGGAAGGCCGGGTGGTGTGGGTCCTGTTGAGCGCCTCGCTGATCCGGGATAGCCGGGGCCGGCCGCTCCATTTCATTTCCCAGATCCAGGACATCACCGAGCGCAAGGAAGCCGGGGCCCGGCTGGAGACGATGCACAAGGAGCTGCTGGAAGCCTCCCGTCGCGCGGGCATGGCGGAAGTGGCCACCAGCGTGCTCCACAATGTCGGCAACGTGCTCAACAGCGTGAACGTTTCCTGCTCGGTGGTGGCGAACAAGATGAACAAATCCCGCATCGGCAGCGTCGCCAAGACCGCCCAACTGCTGCGCGAACACTCGGGCGACGCCGTCGCCTTTTTCACCGAGGATCCAAGGGGCAAGCAGCTCCCGGACTTCCTGGCGAAACTGGCCGAACGGCTTTCGGAGGAGCAGTCGGATGTTCTCCGGGAACTTCAATTGCTCGGCAAGAATATCGACCACATCCGGGAGATCATCTCCATGCAGCAGAACTACGCAAAGCTCTCCACCTTCACGGAAACCGTGGAAGTGACCGACCTGGTGGAGGACAGCCTGCACATGACGAACCATGCCTTGGTGCGTCACGACGTGAAGGTGATCCGCGACTATGAAACGGTGCCTCCCATCACTGTCGAAAAGCACAAGGCGGTGCAGATCCTGGTGAATCTGATCCGGAACGCGAAGCAAGCCTGCGACGAGGCCGGGTCCCCCGACAAGAAGATGACCGTGCGTGTGAGCGGCGGCGACGGGCAGGTCCGCGTCGCGGTGATCGACAACGGGATAGGTATCCCGGCGGAGAATTTGACGCGCATTTTCGAGCACGGCTTCACCACGAAACAAAACGGCCACGGCTTCGGCCTCCATAGCGGTGCCCTGGCGGCACAGGAGATGGGCGGGCGTCTCACCGTCCACAGCAACGGCGGTGGAGCCGGTTCCACCTTCACCCTCGAGCTGCCGACGAGTCCTCCGGCAGAAAAGAAACCCACTGCATGAATTCCTTCTCTTCCGCGCCCGCTCCCCTTCCGGATCCGACGCACCGCATCCTGGTGGTGGACGACAACCGGGCAATCCACGACGACTTCCGCAAGATCCTGGGAACCGCTCCGACGGAGGATGACTTCGACGCGGAGGACGCGGCGTTCTTCGGAACGGCTTCGCCGGCTCCGGACAAGGCATGTTTCGAGCTCGATTTCGCCTCCCAAGGACTTGAAGCGGTTGACCGGGTGCGCTCCGCCCAAGAGGCGGGAGAGCGTTACTCCGTGGTCTTCATGGATGTCCGCATGCCACCCGGCTTGGACGGCATCGAAACGACCGCCCGTTTGTGGGAAGTGGATCCCGATATCCAGGTCGTCATCTGCACCGCCTATTCGGATTACTCGTGGGAAGAAATGGTGGAACGCCTGGGCCGGACGGACCGCCTGCTGATCCTCAAGAAGCCCTTCGACATGATCGAAGTCGTGCAGTGCGCCCACGCGCTCACGGGCAAGTGGGCGCTGCTGCAACAAACGCGCCGCCACGCGGAGTCGCTGGAGTCCACGGTGCGGGCGCGGACTTCGGAGCTGGAAAATGCCAATGCGCAGCTCCAAAGCGAGATCGCCGAGCGCAGGAGGAGCGAGGAGGCGCTGCGCTTCACCCAGTTTTCGGTGGATAACGCGGCGGATGCCATGTTCTGGGTCGCACCCGATTCGAGGCTCTTCTATGTCAATACCGCCGCGTGCAAGATCTTGGGCTACACGTCGGAGGAACTCTACGAGCTGACGGTTTGCGACATCGTTCCGGAGATCCGGGAAAGAGGCTGGCAATTGTTCTGGGAGTCCTTGCGGGGCAAGCGGCACCAGAACTTCGAGGCCAGACATCTGGCGAAAGACGGGCGCGAGATCCCGATCGAACTCACCGTGGCCTTCTTCACCTACGAGGGGCAGGAACTTTTGTGCGCGTCCGCGCGGGATATCACCCGCCGCAAGCAAATCCTGACGGAACTCGCGGCGGCCCGTGATGCCGCAATCGAATCCGTGCGCCTCAAGAGCCGCTTCCTCGCCAACATGAGCCACGAGATCCGTACGCCGATGAACGGGGTGGTCGGCATGGCGGAACTCCTCCTCCATACCAATCTGGACCGCGACCAGCGCGACTACGTGGACACGATCCGCAGCAGCGCCGACGTGCTCTTGAACCTGATCAACGACATCCTTGATTCCTCGAAGATCGAAGCCGGCATGCTGAACTTCGAGACGGTGGATTTCGATCTGGGAGCTTTGATCGAAGGCACTTTGGACATCGTCGGGGGCGTGGCGCGCAACAAGGGTCTGGAATTGGCGGGTCACGTCCACAACGAGGTTTTTCCACACCTTCGCGGAGATCCCGGCCGTCTCCGCCAAGTGCTGACAAACATCGTCGGCAACGCCGTGAAGTTCACGGACCGGGGGGAGGTCAGCGTGATGGTCTCGCTAATTTCCGAGACGGAGACGACGGCAAAACTACATTTTGAAGTCCGGGACACGGGGATCGGCATCGCCGACAGTGCCCGCCAGCGGATCTTCGATCCCTTCGTGCAGGCCGACGGCTCCGACACGCGCCGGTATGGCGGGACCGGCCTCGGATTGAGCATCTGCCGCCAGATCGTCGAGGCGCTCGGCGGCGAAATCGGTGTCGAGAGCGAACCGGGCAAAGGCTCGACTTTCTGGTTCACCCTTGGCTTCCAAAAACAGACCGTCCCCTCG